>DASTWX010000081.1:0-20743 GCA_035765795.1 Pseudolabrys sp.
ATCTCCTGGCGAAGAACGGTGATGGGCTCATCAGTAGTTTCGGGCGGGCCTGCGTCCACTACCGAAGGTCTTGGGCAGCTTGGCGGGCGCCGGCAGATTGCGCCGCGAGCCGTTCGCGTTTTCAACCCGCTTCTGAATCGCTGCCGCGGGCTTGAAGAACATGTGAGCGAACTTCGACCACGGTATCGATCCGAACAGCACCGCGGTTGCGAACAGATAGAGGCCTAAGAACACGAAAGATGCGGCGCTATTGCCTGTGCCCGCCTGCACCCAGGCCCAGATCAGGCCGAGCGTCGTACTCAGCGTAAGAGCGACGACGAACAGGTCGGCTTGCTCGAACCGGAACGGCGAATTGCCTTCGGCGGCGACATCGACCCGGATGAAGAACCAGAACCAGTAACCGCCGGCACAGACCAGGATCGCGCCGACATACCACAGCGCCGGCAGGATGGACGGCGTGGCGCTCGCCGGCGTGGGATAGCCAAAGACCATCACCGCCGTCGTGATCACATAGATCAGGAAGCCGTACATCGTGAGAAGGTGAGCAATTCTGCGGCGCGTATTGCAGAACTCCCCTGACGCGAGGATGTCGACCGCAACGCTCTGAGCCGCCAGCGAAACCGTTTCCCCGCCGCCGACCTGACGCGTACCCTTGAGTTTGGCATTGCGCCAGTTGTTAAAAAAATATTCGGCGCTCCTCTTATGCACGATATCGAACAGCGTGCCGGCCACAACCAAAAAGATCATGACCGCGACATAGGCCTGCATGGCTGCGACTGGAATGGACGCCGACAGCTCGGCGAACGGATTGCTGATGAACATGAGGCAATATCCCCCGGTGAAGCCAATATACCGCGCCTCAAACGCGTATGTCGCGTCTGGAACGCTATGGCCCTTCGTGTGAAGCTTTGCTCCCGGATTTGGCGAGCGCTTTCGGACCAGGCCCACGCATGTAGTGCGCCTCGGGATGATAGTGGGCACGTCCACTCATGCTGCGCAGCTCCGAGATGAGGCGCGTCAGTTTCTGCCAAATCGCGTTCTTACGCATTCTTCTTCGGAGCGGTGGCATGGTCCAGGCCCACTGTCCGACCATAGAACGGACATAGCCCTTGCGAATTATTCGGTCTAATGAGTTATACTTGTCGTTTTGATCTGACTCGTAACTTAATCGAGGAGACCCTGAGCGGTTGCGTATCTTGATTGCCGTCGGCGAACGCGAACATCGGCTGAGTGCCGCGCCATTGGCCGCGCTGCGGCGACGCGTTTCAAGCGGGCGAGGTCCCGGCCTTGGCGGCGCCGGTCAGGCAGCGTACACCGGCTCCCAACCCCCGGAGCCCGGGGAGGCCAAGATCACCCGCCCTCAATCAGGTTTGGATTGTCGCGGCGGATGCATTGGCCGCCGGGCATGCCTCGGCCGCAGGGATTGCGGTCATTGCCGCCGAAGCTAAGTGCGATGGGCAGGCGGTGCCATAACATGTATGTGAAGTGATGCCCGTGTCCCATGTCGATTCTTTCGTCTACGCGGCGCTCGCCGCTCGCGTGATATTCGGCGCCGGGACGCGAAAGGACATCGGGACGGAGATGACGCGGCTACAGTGCCGCCGCGCATTTATCTTATCCGGGCTGCGGCACACGGCAGCGGCGAGAGAACTCGAATCGGCACTCGGCAACAGTGCAGCCGGCCTCTTTACCGGCGCCACGATGCACACCCCCATCGCAGTCACCGAACAAGCCTTGCGAGAGGTCAAGGAGAAAAATGCCGACGTGTTGATTGCGATCGGCGGGGGATCGACAATCGGTCTTGGCAAGGCCATTGCGTTGCGAACCGACCTACCCCAGATCGTCGTCCCCACGACTTATGCCGGCTCTGAAGTCACCCCGATACTCGGCGAAACCGTAGGCGGCAAGAAAACAACCATCCGGGACACCAAGGTTCTGCCGGAAGTCGTCATCTACGATGTCGAACTGACCTATCGGCTTCCGGCCGCACTGTCCGCGACGAGCGGCATGAACGCGCTCGCGCACGCGGTCGAAGCGCTCTACGCCAAGGACAGAAACCCTGTGACGTCGATGATGGGGCTCGAAGGCATTGGCGCGTTGGTGCGGGCTTTGCCTGTCATTGCAGTTACGGCCGACGATAAGAACGCGCGTAGCGATGCCCTGTACGGCGCGTGGCTCTGCGGAACGGTGCTGGGCGCCGTCGGCATGGCGCTCCATCACAAGCTTTGCCATGTGCTCGGCGGCTCGTTCGGGTTGCCGCATGCAGAAACTCACGCTGTTGTACTGCCGCACGCAGTCTCCTTCAATGCGGCGGCGGTACCCGAATTGCTGGCGCCCGTGGCCGCGCTGCTCGACGCTGCATCACCGGGCCAGGGCCTCTATGATTTGGCCGTGCGAATCGACGCACCTGTCGCGTTGAAGAAGTTGGGCCTGCCCTACGAGGCGCTCGATCAGGCCGCCGACATCGCGATGGGACAGCCCTATTGGAATCCACGCCCTCTTTCGCGTCCGGCCATTCGCGCCATTCTTGAGGATGCCTGGCAAGGTAGGCGGCCACAACATTGAGCGGGGCCAACGCACTCCAGGTCGGGGTCCGATTCAAAGTTGCGGAAGCACGTGCTCTCCGAACAACTCGACTGTTTTGACTGGGTCGGCGGCCAGGCTGACCGTCAGCATAAGACGCTGGGCTCCGGCTTTTTTGGCCGCGACCGCCTGGGCGAGACAATCGGCCGGCGTCCCGCAGATCGCAAGCCGTCGCGAAAGATACTCGAAAAGCCCTAGCTCCCTGACGAGCTTGATATCTGCTTCGCCCGGGCGCGTGCTGTAGCGCCGTCGCAGTTCGAGCAGCGGCTCGCGATACTGCTCGGGCACACCGCGGGTCTCGAGCTTCTTATCGCCAATCACATAGCCCGCGAGGAAGGCCAGCATCGCCCCGACTTTGTTGCGGGCGAGATCGCCATCCTCATGGCAGTCGAGCGCCGCGATCTGCCAGACCTCAACCTCCTCCCGTGAGCGACCCGCGCTCGCCGCCGCCTCATAAATGCGGCGTTCGGAATCCGTAATGTTTTCCGCTGCCAAGCCGTAATTGGCGAAGGCCCCGTCGGCCTCGCGCCCGGCTGCTTCCAGACCTCTTGGATGCGAGGCCGCCAAGAACACTGGGGCCGGCCGTTCAATCCAGGGCATGTAGGCTTCGCCCCCTCCAACCGGCACATGCTCCTTGCGCAGCAGCCGCCGGATGAAACGCGTGCCCTCGGCGAGCTCTTTCGCCGTCGACTTGCCCTGCCCCAAATTGCGGGTGCCGCTGTGGCCCGCGCCGATGCCGAGAATGGCGCGTCCGCCGGTGATCATATCGAGCGAGGCAACCGCCGCAGCGCTCACGGCCGGCTGGCGCGTCACCAGATTGGTGACGCAGATCGCAACCTTGGCCTTGCGCGTGGCGCGGCCTGCCAGAGCAGCCGCGATCCAAGGATCCATCGCGTTGCCGGGGGTATCGGCAATTCCGATCATTGCGTAGCCGTAGCGGTCGGCGCGCTCGGCCAACTGCTCGACCAACTGCGGCGTATAGGGCCAGAAGAAAAATCCGATCTGCATGTATGCATCCGTTTATGTTGCTGCCATTCGCGGCGGCCAGGACCGCAAAATCGCGGCCTCGATGACGAGAAAGGCGTCGTTCACGACGAACCCGAACAAGCCGATCATCACCAGCAGCGCATAGACTTCGCTGGATTGAAAATTGCGCTGTGCGCGGATCATGAGGGCACCGATGCCGGGCAAGGAGGTCAACATCTCGACCAGCAAGACGAGGATGATGGTCAGCGGAATGGCGATGCGAATCCCTGTGAGCAGCGACGGGACGACCGAAGGCGCCGTGATGCGCCACATCGTTTCCCATCGGCTGAGCCGAAACGAGCGCGCAACTTCGAGTACAAGCGGGTCGATGCGCCTGACCGCCGCGGCGCAGTTCAACAAAATTGGCCACAACGCGGCGAGCACGACAACGACGAGCTTCATACCCTCGTTGTAACCGATCAGCAGCCCCGCGACGGGAACGATCGCCGGCGGCGGAATTGCGCGCAGAAACTCGAGCAGCGGATCGAGCGCGCGGCTGAGCCGTCGCGAGGCCCCGATCAGCACGCCGAGCACGGCGCCGATGACGATTGCCAGCGCCAAGCCGACCAGCAGGCTCGATGCGGTAGACAAGAATGCCGCGGCCAAATGTCCTCTGTCTGAGAGGCGAAGGGTCGCGTGCCACCATTGAACCGGCCCCGGAAAGTAGGGCGACGGGCCCGGCTGGACGAGCTGCCAAAATACGAGAAGCAATACGATCGGCAACAGGCCACGTAAGGGCGGCAGATTTGCGAACAACGATCTCAGGTTTTTGACGGCCGCGCGCATCAGGCCGTCCGCAGGGCTCGGGTCGCCGCCGGAAACAGTAACGACGTCATTTGAACGAGTAATTGATTGAGAACGATTCCGAGAATGCCGATGAAAATCACGTCCGCGAACATCTGCGCAGGACGCAACGCTTGCTGATCGCGTACCACGGCATAGCCGAGTCCCGTGGGATTGCCGACCATCTCGGCGACGATTGCCAGCACGAGCGATAGAGTGAGGCTGAGCCGCAGGCCGACAAGTATCGACGGCAATGCCGCCGGGATCAGTATCTTGCTCACGATTCGCGCGCGCGGAAGCCGGAAAGTGGCGCCGACCTCGAACAAGCGCTGATGAACGCCGGCAATGCCTCCCATGGTGTTGATGACCACGGGCCACAGCGCCGGCAGCACGATCACCACAAGCTCGGTGTTCAAAGAGAAACCGAACAGAAGCAGCGCCACCGGAACGAATGCGATGCCCGGCATAGGCCGCAATGCTTCGACGCTGGCCAGGAGATAGTTGCGGACGGACGGCGACATACCCATGAGAACGCCGAGCGCGATGCCGATAACGCCTGCGATCAACCATCCGACCAAGACCGCCAGCAACGTATGCGCAACGTCGGCCCAGAACGCGGCACTGGCAATAAGCTCAGAAAGCCCGACGCCGATCGCGCTTGGCGCCGGGAAATAGGCGTATTGAATTACACCGCCGCGAACCAGCAGTTCCCAGATAACGGCACAAACGACGATCGTCAGCAAACCCGGGAAGTTGAAACGGGCTATCGTCGCTTCCCTAGCCATAAGCATTCGACCCGATTGCCTGGTGCACGGCATAGCGAAATTCGAGGAACGCCGGCATCTGGCGGGTGGCAACCTGATCCCGCGGCTTTCGAAGATCGATATCGAAGGTGTGCGTGATACGGCCCGGCGAGCCGGTGATCACCGCGATACGATCGCCGAGATAAACCGCTTCCTCGATATCGTGGGTCACAAAAACGATGCTGGTTCCGGTTTGGTCCCGCACGCCGAGCAACTCATCTTGCAGCGAAGCTTTGGTCATAGCGTCGAGCGCGGCGAAAGGCTCGTCCATCAGCAGAACGGACGGCCGTACCGCAAGCGCCCGCGCGATCTGCACCCGCTGCTGCATGCCGCCCGAAAGCTGCCACGGATAATCGTCAGCATTCTTTTCGAGCTTCACCAAGCGTAGCGCGTCGCCGACCCGCCTTTTGATCTCATCCGCGTCCTCGCGCCTTTCGAGGCCAAGGGCGACGTTGCGTGCCACCGTGCGCCACTGCAGCAGCGCGTGAGAATAATCCTGAAAGACGATCACCACTTCTTCCGGCGGTCCGGTCAATTCTCGACCATTGATGCGAACCGAGCCGGTCGTGGCGCGCGTCAATCCACCGAGCACGCGCAGCAGCGTGGTCTTGCCGGTGCCGGAAGGCCCTACGATGGTAAACACTTCTCCATGGCGAACGTCGAAAGAAATGTCGTCGAGGACTTTCCGCTCGCCCAAGGTATGCGGCAAGGCGACCGATACCCCGCTACAAGAGAACAGCAGGTCGCCTTGCGTGTTGACATCTCCGTCACGCCGAGGAGCTTCCGTCACTGATTTCACTTCGCCGTCACGACGAGTTTGCTCTTGTCGACAGGACCGGGTAGCTGACCGAGCGCATCGAGAACATCCACCCAGACGGCGAGTTCTTTCGGCTCGATGGCGAAGCGATAGGTCGGCAGCGGGACTTTCTTCACGATCGCTGGTGGCAAATGCGAGTATTTGCCCAGGATTTCGCGCGTTTCTTTGGGATGGGCGTCCATGTAATTCTTGGCCTCGGTCAACGAGTCGATCCAAGCCTTGATGGTGGGTCTGTGAGAGCGCGCCCAGTTGCCGTCGGAAATCCAGAACGGAAACAGCACTTCGTCACCGACGGCTCGCATCGGATCGCCGATCGAACGGTCACCGGCCGCTTTCATGGCCGTGGTAAACGGCACCAGGGCTTCTACCGCGTCGACGCTGCCAGCCTTGAGTTGATCGGCCATGTTCGGGAAAGGCACCTCGACGCCCCGCACGGAGGACGGATCGACGCCGTTCTTCTTCAGCCAGTAAAGCGTCGCGCTGTGCATGACAGCGCCGAGCGTCGGCGCCGCGATCACCTTGCCCTTCAAGTCTTTCGGCCCCTTGATAGGGGAATCCTTACGCACCATGACCTGCATGATTTCATTCGACTTCGTCTCCAGCGCTTCGCCGGCTGTTGCGACGACATCGAGCCCGCCGGCGACCGCCTTGAGGAGGTCTGGCGCGGTGGAGGCGGCAAACTCGAATTGGCGGCCGACCGTCCCCGGCAGAAGCGAGAGGTTCTGCACCGACGTCAACGTGACCTCCAGTCCGTGCTTCTTGAAGATACCCTTATCTTGGGCCACCCACGCCGGCAGCCACGTCGCCACCGGGACATAAGCAGCGCGAACTTTGGTCAGAGCCTTCTGCGCGTGAGCGTTCCCCTGAAACGCGATGCCGAAAGCGATTGCCATGGCAACGGCAATCGCTCGCTTGAACATTGATGGATCAATACGCACCACAACCTCCCAATTGGCTGGCAATTCACGCCGATCTTAACGAAATACGACCCCCAAGAAAACATTCCATCCCGGCTGCCATCAAGCCGATATCGGATTAGCGCCCGGTGAAGCGCGGACGGCGGCCTTCTTGGTGTGCGCGAATGCCTTCGTCGACATCCGTGCTCCATTCGAGCTGCTGCCTAAGCGCATCGGCTTTCTCGCGAGCCGCCTCAAACCCTGGCTTTTCGCTCACCATCATGATCTCCTTGGCACCCCGAAGCGCGAGCGGTCCGCTACTAGCGACTTGCGTCACAAACTCATGCAGCGATCGCTCGAATTCCCTTGCCGCCACAACTTTTTGAACGATCCCCATCCGCTCCATTTCGCGAGCGTCGATCGCGCGCCCAGTGCAGATCAAGTCGAGCGCACGCGGCCGACCTATCAATCGGGCGAGGCGGAGCGGACCTCCCGCGCCGGGAAATCCGCCCCATTGGGCCTCCGGCAGCGAGAGGCGGACGTGCTCCGCGGCGATGCGTATGTCGCAGGCCAGCGCCAATTCGACCCCGCCGGCGCGCACCTCGCCGTTCAGCCCCGCGATAATAATCTGTGGTAGAGCTTCGATTGCGTCGAACGCGGCGCGCGCCTGCACGACGAGGTCAATCACCTCCTCCTTGCTCATACTGCCGCGCAAGGCCGGATTCAGAATCCCGGTCGAAAAATATTGCTGACCGGCGCCGCGCAGAACCACAACATGCAAATCGTCGCGCGACTCAAGCGCTGCCGCTATGCGCCGGAGCTCCGCAATCGTGGCGGGCGCCATCCGATTCTGCTCAGCTTCATTCTCTATGGTGAGAAAGGCGACGGGGCCGTCGACCTCAAAGCAAAGTCCCTCGACCGACAGCGTTTTATCTTGCGGCACGGTTATCTCCCGCGAGTATGCCTCTCACCGAATTCACCGCCGCTCGTGCCAACGCCGGGCGGCGGAGGAAGCCTGGCGGCGCGAGGATTTCCGCTTGACGCGCGGCAAACGCGTGGTCGGACGCTCCGCCGAAAGGTCGTAAACTTGCGCCGTATTGGGCGCGCCGAGCTTGCGTGATGCGTTGTGCGCGGCCTCGACCACCAGCCGGCCGATTCTGGCGCGGTCCTGCTCTTTGAGACCGGTAATCGGGACAGCGCCGCTGATGACGGCGATGCCGCGTCCGGTCGCGTCGCGCACCACGGCGCCTGCCGAAAAGAAGCCAGCCCGGTTCTCCTCCTCACTGGTCGTATAGCCACGCGCGCGCGCGCTTCGCAATTCGGCCATCAACTGCGTGGGATTGGTTCTGCTATGCGGCGTCAGGCGCGGAAGCGCGCGTTGGGTCAACAAAGCCTGGGCTTCGTCTTCCGGCATTTCCGCCAGCAGCGCCTTTCCCATGGCCGTCGAATGAAGATGCGCCTGCGCGCCGGGGCGATGATTGAGAGCCACCGGTCCGTTGCTTTGCACGGTGGCAAGATAAACGACGCTTCGATCGCGCAGCACACCGAGGAAGCCGTTGATCTGCTGCTCGGCCAACGCGTAGAGCTCCGGCATCACTGCCGAATGCAGGTTCGTTTGCGCCGTGAATGCGTTGCCGACCTGAAACGCTTTATACCCGATCATGTAGCGCAAGGTCGTCCCGGTTTGCTCAAGGAAGCCCGCCTTTGCCAGAGTCTTGAGCAGCCGCTGCGCGATGCTGGGCGCCAGACGAAGCTGACGGGCGATTTCTCGCACGCCAAGAGGCTCCGATCGGCTGGCCAGCAGGTTGAGGATGGTGAGCGCGCGGGCAACCGACTGGTTTCCGCCGTCGCTCTTTTCCCGGCCAGCCATTTTATTCCCGCCCCTCGGCCCCCTGCACGCGCCCGGCGAGCGCGTGTGACAACGTCTCGATCGCCTCGATAGCGCTGGGCCCATCGAAGGTCAGCGCCAGTTCGCTCACCCCGGCCTCGGCGTAGCGCTCGGCGGCGGCGAGGCAATCCTCTGGCGTGCCGACCAAAGAAAACGCCTGCGCATAACGCGCGTCGAGCACATCGGCGGCATCCTCGCCCGCCCGCAGCCGGACGGCAACCGCGGCGAATTCCGCTTCGCTGATCCCGACGCCGGCGAGCAGTGCTTCTTTTGCTGACGGCACTCTTTGGCCCAGGGCCCAAAATCCGGGCAGCATCTCGCCGACGGCGCGCTTGCCCGCCGCGAGAGCAGCGTCCGGATCGCGGCGCACGGAGCAGGGCATATATTGAACGACCTCTCCCCGGCCCGTTCGGCCCGCGGCCTTGCGGCGCGACTGCATGAGCGCGGCGGCACGCGCCGCAAAAGCGACCGAGCACATGTTCGATATGAGAACCCCGTCAGCGAGTTCGCCGGCAAGCTTCACGGCCAGATCGCCGCGTCCGGCAAGATAGATCGGAATGTCGGGGCGCGGCGTATAGCCGAGCTTGACCCGCCTTGCCGAAAAGGCCGGTCCGGCGTGATCGACCTCCTTTCCGCATAGAAGCGCGCGCACGATCGTCAGCGTGTCGCGCATCGCGGGGAGCGGCTTTGCCGGATCGAAGCCGATCTTTTCGGTGGCGGAGGCTATTCCCGAGCCGAGGCTCAGGGTCGTGCGCCCTCTCGACAGCTCGTCCAGCGCACCGATTTCCATTGCGATCATCGTCGGATGACGGCCGAATGGATTGAACACGCCGGCATTGATGGTCAGCCGCTCGGTGGCGAGCGCACAAGCTGCCGCCGCCGGCATGATGCCGCGGGCGAATGCGTTCTCCGCAAACCATAGACCGGCGAAGCCGGCGCGTTCGGCCGCCTTGGCGAGCTCGACGCACGCGGCCGGCGTCATGCCGCCGTGCAGGCGGATGCTGATTTTCGGCAGTCTAGCCATTGTGGCCGTTACGCGTGTCGTTGGCAGCCGCACGGCGCGCCTGGTCAATCAAGTGCCACAGGCGCGGCGGCGACAAAGGCAGATCGCGCGGTTGCACGCCGAACGAGCGCAGCGCGCCGGCAATCGCGTTGCCGATGACGCCGCCGACCGCGATCAGCCCGCCCTCGCCCGCGCCTTTGGCGCCCAGCGGATTGTTGGGGCACGGCCGCAGGCCCAGCGAGAGGCCGCGAATGCGCGGAAAATCGGTAGCGGTGGGCAACAGGTAATCGGCGAGCGAGCCGGTCAGAAGCTGTCCGTTCTCGTCGTATTGAAGGTGCTCGAGGAACACGCTGCCGAGCCCCTGCACGACGGCGCCGAGCACCTGCCCGTGCAAGGTCGCCGGATTGATGATGCGGCCGACATCTTCCACGGTGACGTAATCCAGGATCTCGACATGTCCGGTGCCGGCGTCGACCGCGACGTGGGCGGCATGGCTGCCATAGCTGTAGGTATGCTTCTTATTATGATAGGTGCGCTCGACCGACAGGCCGGCGAAGGCGCCGAAGGCGACCTGCTCGCTCCCGTGGCTCGCGAGCCCGTCAGCGAACCGCACGTCGTTCACCGCGCAGCCGAAGCGCGCGGCCGCGGCGTCGCGGATCGCGGCCAGCAACGCTTCCGCCGCGAGCAGAACCGCCGATCCTCCCATCACCGTCGAACGTGAATGAAACGATCCGAAGCCGTCGCTGACCAACGTCGTCGATCCATGCGCAACCCGGACACGATCCATCGGGAGGCCGAGCGCATCCGCCGCGATCTGGCCGAGGATGGTTTCGAGCCCCTGCCCGATCGCGGACGAACCCACATAGACCGCGATGCGGCCGTCCGGCTCGACAATCATGCGCGCGTTCTCGCGCGGGCCGCCGGCGCCCCCCTCAATGAAACAGCCGAGGCCAACCCCATGGTACCGGCCGTCGATCAGACGGCCTTGTAATTTGATCTTCTCCGACCAGCCGAATTCGCGCAGACAACGGTCGAGCACGATAGCGTAGGCGCCGTTGTCGCATTCGGTCTTGCCGCCGTCATCCGTATCGAGAAGCGCCGGCAACGGATACGGCAGTTGCTCCTCCCGCAGCAGATTGCGGCGCCGGAATTCGGCCGGATCGATACCGAGATCTTGCGCGGCCATGTCGAAAAGCCGCTCGCCGAAAAAACTCGCCTCAAAACGGCCCGGCCCGCGGTAAGTCCCGGTCGGGGTCTTGTTGGTGACATAGACCACCGCGTCGAGTTCGATGTTGGGGACGTGATAAGGCCCCGACATGAATTGCACGACGTTGCGCGGCGCCGTGAAACCGTTGGTGCGGACGTAAGCGCCGAGATCGACATCCACATGGCCGCGCAGGCCTAGCACGGTGCCGTCGCGCCGGCAGGCGATCTCGATATCGGCATACATTTCGCGCGCGTGATTCATCGCCATGAGATGCTCGCGGCGATCTTCGATCCAACGCACGCGGCCGCCGACATGGCGGGCGGCAAAGGGAATTAGAAAATCCTCCGGATACAGCTCACCGCGCGCGCCGAACCCGCCGCCCACATCGACCTCGATCAAATCGACGGCCGTCTCGGCAACTCCGAGCATTTCAGCCAGTGTCCGGCGATTGTAAAAGATGACCTTGGTTGCGCCGTGCAGCGTCAGGCGGTTGGCGGCCGCGTCCCACTCCGCCAGCAGACCGCGCGGCTCCATCGGCATGGCCGTGTGGCGCTGGACGCTGAAGCTTTCGCGGCGGCAATAATCGGCCGCGGCAAAGGCGGCGTCCGCGTCACCCATGCGGGCGCAAAGCACGCGTACCCGATTGGTCCCCGCCTCCTCGAACATCAGCACGTCATCGCGCGCGGCGATATGGCGGTCGGCGACGACCGGCAGTTCGGTGATATCGAGCTCGATCAGCGCGAGCGCGTCTTCCGCGACGGCGGGATCCTCGGCGATAACGACTGCGACCGGCTCGCCGACATAGCGCACCTTATCGTGCGCAATCACCGGCTGACGATAAATCTCTCCTTCAGGGACAGCGTGTTGGCGCATGGGAATGCGCGGCACCGCGCCGATGTCCGACGCGGTGATGACCGCCACCACGCCGGGCAGCGCGAGCGCCGCCGCCGTGTCGATCCTCTCGATCCGCCCGTGCGCCAATGGGCTGCGCAGAATGGCGGCGTGCCGCAGGCCCTCGGCGGCAATATCACCGACGAAACAGCCACGCCCCCGCAGGAAGCGCTCGTCCTCGACCCGCGCGACTGCGCTGCCGATCCAGGCGTTCGGCCGGTTCATTCCGCAGCCTCCGCCCGGGCGTAGCTCGCACGCGCTTCGAGCACTGCCTCCACGATCGGGATATAGCCCGTGCAACGGCACAGATTCCCCGACAGCACCTCGCGGATGCGCGCCTCATCCGCGCTCGGTTCAGACAAGAGCAACGCATGCATGGTGGTCAGGATACCCGGGGTGCAAAAGCCGCACTGCAGCGCATGGTGCTTACGGAAGGCCGCCTGCAGCGCCGACAGTCCGTCCTGCGAGCCGAGCCCTTCCACCGTCACGATCTCAGAGCCGTCCGCCTGAACCGCCAGCATCAGGCAGGCGCGCACCGCAAGCCCATCGACAATCACCGTGCAGGCGCCGCAGACGCCATGCTCGCACGCGAGATGGGTCCCGGTGAGGCTGAGCCTCTCGCGCAGCAGGTCGGCGAGAGTCATGCGCGCCGGCGCCTCGGTCGAAACCGGGAGGCCGTTGACGGTCAAGTTGATCGGCAGGTCAGGCATGGCCGTTTTTCCGTTCGGCGGCATCCTGCAGGGCGCGCTCGAGCATGGTTGCCAGCAAGGCGCGGCGATACTCGGCGTCCGCATGAATGTCGGTGCGCGGCGTTACCGTGTCCCTTGCCCGCGCTACGGCAACCGCGAACGCGGCGCCGTTGGGCCGCGTGCCATCCAACACCTTCTCCACTTCGAGCAAGCGCAGCGGAACGTCGTCAATACCGAAGACGCCGACGCGCGAATTGGCAATTCGACCGTTGACATCGACATCGTAAAAAAGCGCCGCTCCTGCCAGAGCGAAATCGCCGGTACGGCGGGCAAATTCCCTGAAACCCCACCGCCGCTGCGGCGGCCATGCAGGGAGTCTGAGCGCGACAATGACTTCCGACGGCGCAAGGCTGGTAAGCAAGGGCCCAACGAAGAAAGCGTCTGCTTTTACACGCCGATCGCCGTTCGGCCCGACAACGGCGATCTCGGCGCCGCACGTGACGGCGACGGCCGGAAGTTCGGCCGCCGGATCGGCATGCGCCAGGCTGCCGCCGACCGTGCCCCGATTGCGAACCTGATAATGCGCTACGTGCCTGACCGCTTCGGCGAGGAGCGGATGCGCCGTCGCCAGCCGGCTGTCGTTCTCGATATCGCGCCATCGCACCTTGGCGCCGAGAACGACTGCCTCGCCTTCGATCTCGATGCGGTCGAGCCCGCTGACCCGGCGCAAGTCCACCAGCAGCGACGGCGCCGCCAGGCGAAACGCAAGCATCGGCACCAGGCTTTGTCCGCCGCTGATGATCTGCGCCTCGCCTTCATGTTTTGCCAGAAGGTGGACCGCTTCAGCGACGGACGTCGGGCTTGCGTAATTGATGGATGGCAGTTTCAATCGAAACTCCGCGGAGATCCTTCGCGAATGTGTGCCGATAAATGGCACGCTGTTCTGATAATCGTCGCATCACATACAGCATGTGTCAAATGCGGACGCCGCTGTTGACACAGCACGCATCGGCCAGCCACACTAAAAGCGAAACAACGTTCCGATATTCGGGACACACGGAGTGACGATGCTCGCCAACCTTCCACGTCTGAAAGATTTGATGAAGCGCGAAGGCTATGATGCCGTCATCGCCACCTGCGCGGAGAACGTAACCTATCTCAGCGGCTTCTGGGCCATGTCGCAATGGGTGCGGCGGGGACCGCAAGCCTACGCCCTTTTTTCGGGCGACGGCGGAGAGGCTTGCGTGATCGCCAATTCCGGCATCCTCGATCTGGTGGCGGACCAGGATATCTGGGTCAAAGACGTCCGGCGCTACGGCTACTTCCAGTTGGATGTCGATCCGACGGCGACGCTTGACGCCACCGACCGTATGCAGAAGCAGCTCTTCGAGAGCAAGGCTCACAAAGGTCCCGTGGAGGCGCTACTGTCGGCCATCGAAGAACGAGGGCTGACGCGCGGCAAATTCGCCATCGACGAGATGGGGATCACGCCTCAGTGCATGGACCAGCTCAAGGCTTCGCTCCCCGATGCGACCTTCACGCGCGCCTTTTCTCTGTTCGAGCGCGTGCGCTCGATCAAGACACCGGGCGAGATCGCGATTTTGCGCCAGGCAGCGCGGGCGACCGAACGCGCTATCGACGCGGCGCTGGCGATCGCCAAAAAGGGCATCACCGAGCGCGACATGTTGCGCGCGTTCAATAGCTCACTGGCCCAGAGCGACACCGCCCCCGTGGTCGGCTGTATCGGGTTCGGCACCCGCAGTGCGATGATCAATGTGCAACCCTCCGACCGCGCCCTCGAACATGGCGACCTCATACGTTTCGACGTGGGGGGGCGTTATCGGCACTATCGCTCCGACATGTCGCGCGGCGCCGCGCTTGGCGAGCCTGCCAAAAAGATCGCGAAGTACTATGGCGCAGTCGAAAAGGGCGTACTGGCGGCCTATGACGTGCTCAAGCCGGGGCTCAAGGTATCCGACCTCTTCACGCACGTGGTGGAGACGGTACGCCGCGAGGGCATCCCGAATTTCAAGCGCAGCCATGTCGGCCATGGCATCGGCGTCGACGGTTACGATCCGCCTAATATTTCCGAGAGCTCGGCCGACGTGTTCGAGGAGAACATGGTGGTCTGTGTCGAGACGCCCTATTACGAACTCGGCCTCGGCGGACTACAAGTCGAGGACATGATCCTCGTGACCAAGAATGGCGCCGAATCGCTGATGACGCTGAACACGGCGCTGAGAATCGTCTAGCCGCACCCGATATTCGGAGGCACCTCAATGAAATTTTCGGTTTGCCTGGCGACGGGCTACGAAGGTTTGGTCTACCCGATCCCCTTTTGCGAGCCGCAAGACATCATCAAGCACGGCGTGCTCTGCGAGCAGCTTGGCTATGACGCGGTGTTCGGCAACGATCACATCACAACGCAGCACTATGTGCGTGAAATCTTCCCCGCGCCGCCGAACTTCTATGACGTGCTGATCACGCTGGCGATGATCGGCCAAGCAACGAGCCGGATCCGGCTCGGGACCTCGCTTCTGGTGATGCCGATGCGGGAGCCGGTCTATCTCGCCAAGCAGGTCGCCACCATCGACCAGATGACCGGCGGACGCTTTATCCTGGCGGTCGGCCTCGGCGCTTATCGCGAAGAATTCGAGGCCTGGGCCGGAAAACGTTTTCCCAAGGCGCACCGCGGCGACATGCTGGAGGAAGGGCTCGCCGCGTTCAACACGCTGATCAACGACAAGGTCTCCTCCTTCGACGGCAAGTATTACTCCTTCCACGAGTTGGAGATGTTCCCGAAACCGAAGCAGAAGCCGTTCGCGCTCTATATCGGCGGGCACAACATGGCGGCGATCGATCGCGCGGCCAAAATCGGCTCCGGCTGGCTGCCGGGCTGGCGGCCTTTTCACGAAATCGCCGAGCGCATCGTCGAACTGCGCCAACGCGCGGAGACGTACGGCCGCGATCCCAAGGAAATCGAGGTAGCGCCTCAGTTCTCGCTGCTGATCGGCAAGACCGATGAAGCGGCCGAGAAGACCTACATGGAAAGCGGGCTGGTCGCCCACCGCAAATCGCTCGCCTATACCGGCCGAGATCCCGCCCATCAGGTGACCGGCAATCTGGTCGGCTCACCACAGCACATCATCGACAAGATCCATCAACTCAAAGCCATGGGTGTCGATCACTGCTCTGCCATGGCGATCGCGGTGAACAGCCAGCAGGAATACATCGAGCAGATCCATTGGTTCGCAGAAGAGATCATGCCGCACTGCAGATGAGCGCCCCTGTGGCCAGCCTATCGCCGAACAGCGGCCTTCTTCGCGATCTGCCGACGCCGTGCCTCGTCGTTGATGGCGAGGCGCTGAGGCGCAACATCGAGGGGATGGCGGCGACCGCCCGCGAAGCGGGGGTGGCGCTACGGCCGCACGCCAAGACCCACAAGTCGCCCGAGATTGCCAAGCTCCAGATGCGCGCCGGCGCGGTTGGCATCGCCTGTGCCACCGTCACGGAGGCCGAAGAGTTGGCGCGCGCGGGCCTCCCTGGTCTCCTCCTCACCTCGCCCATAATGGGCGCTTCGAAATTCACGCGTATAGCAGGGCTCAATCGCCAGCACGGGCTGACGGTCGTGGTCGACCATGCCGCCCAGGTCGAGGCATTATGCGCGGCAGTTCAGCCGGGCGATCGGCGGTTGAACGTCGCTGTCGACGTTGACGTGGGACAGGCACGCACAGGAGTTGCCGACATTGCCGCCGGCGTCGCGCTCGCCCGCACGATCGCGCAACAGCCGGCGCTTGCCTTTGCCGGCATCCAGGGCTTTGCGGGACACGCGCAGCACCTGATCGATCCGGCTGAGCGGCGGGCTGCGGGCGAGCGGGCCGCCGGCGTGTTGCGCGCGCTTGCAAAGGCGCTGACCGAAGCAAGCCTAGCGCCCGCTCTGATCACCGGCAGCGGAACCGGCACGCATCGCCTCGATGCCGCCTCCATCTACAACGAATTGCAGGTCGGCTCCTATGTTTTCATGGACGCCGATTACGCGCGCATCGCAGATGAACACGGAGAGGCGCTCACCTTTGCTCCCAGCCTGTTCGTGCTGGCGAGCGTCGTGTCGGTCAATCGCCCCGGTCAGGTGACGGTCGATGCCGGCACAAAGGCGCTGGCGACCAACGGCCCGCCGCCCTGCATGATTATCGGCGCGCCGTCCGGCGCGCGCTACGCCTTCGCGGGCGACGAGCATGGCATTATCTTCATTCCACGTGACGAACGCACGCCCGAGCTCGGCGCGCGGGTACTGATCGGGGCGACACACTGCGACCCGACCGTCAACCTGCACGCCTCGTTGCACGTGGTGGCCGGCGGCGAGCTGACGCAATGGCCGATCGTCGGCCGCTACGGCGATTGACACCGGTATAGACAAAACGTGACGCGCTGGCTGGCCGTCGCCGTCATTCAAGGTGAGCGCAGCCCCGCCCTATTGCTTAGGAATTTTCGCAGCCTTAATAGCAGCCTCCCAACGGGGGCGTTCGCTTTTGAGAAACTCCGCTGCTTGCTCAGGGGTGCCCCCCACCGGCTCTGCGCCAAAGGAGCGCATTGTGGCCATTACGGTCGGCAGGTGGACA
This sequence comes from Pseudolabrys sp., assembly GCA_035765795.1. GTDB lineage: Bacteria > Pseudomonadota > Alphaproteobacteria > Rhizobiales > Xanthobacteraceae > Pseudolabrys. The sequence goes on from DASTWX010000081.1 coordinate 17,206, forward strand.
ATGCGATCACATTGTTTGCCGATAATCCGAACGATTTCTGGCGACGTTCTGGCCGGCAGGGCAAGCACGTTCCACGAAACTAACTCGTAGCCCTTGAGTACCATATCAATCGGCGGGACGCCAGGAAGCAGCGAGACTGATTGTTTGCTTGATACGCCAAGCGCCAAAAGTTTCCCCGCCTTGATAAAGGGCAGAATCGGCCCAAGATTATCAATGGTGAAAGCGACTCGGCCTGCGACGAGGTCAGGCAAATACTGCGATGTGCCCTTATAAGGAACACCAACGACATCTATCCCGGCCTTTTCCGCAAACATAGCGACCGAAAGCTGGCTGCTCGCGCCGACTCCCGCAAATGCGTATTCGATCTTGCCGGGGCGTGCTTTCGCGAGGTTGATAAGCTCTTGGATCGACTTCACACCTAATGATGGATTGACCACGAGCACGTTCGGGAAGCGCGCCGCGACGCAAGCCGGCTCAAATGCCGTATCCGGATCATAAGGAAGACTCTTATAAATAAACTGATTTACCACGAAAGACGCTGGCGCATTGAGTAGCATCGTGTAGCCGTCTGGTTTGCTATGGGCGACCAAAGCTGACCCGATGTTTGTGCCGGCGCCTGGGCGATTAACCACTATCACTGATTGCTTTAGTGAGGATTCCATGTGCTTAGCCAGCAAGCGGGCAATCGTGTCGGTATTGCCGCCGGCGGTGAATGGGACGATGATGTCAATGCGTCGGGCTGGATAGTCCGAGGCCGAACCCGCGCCCGGCATTAGCAACAGAGCTGCGATGACCATGATTGTTGAGGGAATTCGCATCAGCCAATCTCCTCTCGATGGTATGACGGATTACTTCGCCTCGCGCACCTCGGCCTTGCCAAAGCACCGTTTCGCAAGCCCGTTGAGCCAGGGATAGAACAACACCGCTAATGTCATCAGCAGCAGCACTGTGGCGATCGGCCTCTCAATAAACACGTAAGGATCGCCGCCATAGACGATCAAGGCTTGCTTCAAGTTGACCTCGACCATGGGCCCGAGCACGTAGCCGATGATGAGCGGCGCCAGCGGAAAGCGCAGGGCGCGCAGGCCCCACCCGAGGAACCCGGCAAACACCATGATGATCAAGTCGAACGCGGAATTGTCCGTGGCAAAGGTACCGAGCGTCGCAACGATGGTGACGCCCACCATCAGCAGGGGCTCGGGAATTTTGAGAATGCGGGTCCACAGCGGCGCGCCGAGCGCGCCCATGACCATGATTCCGGCATTGGCGACGAAAAGCGACATCAAAATGAGCATCACGATGTCGCCGTGCTCGACGTAGAGCTTCGGCCCAGGGATCACGCCTTGCAGTACGAGCGCCGCCAGCATGATCGCGGTGATCGGATCGCCGGGAATTCCGATTGAAAGCGTGGGGACGAGCGCGCCACCGGTGACCGCGTTATTGGCAGCCTCCGAAGCAATCACGCCATGGGGGTTTCCCTTACCGAAACTGGCGGGATCCTTCGCCGACCGCTTTGCTTCGGCATAGCTGATGAACGACGCCGCCGTTGGCCCGGAGCCCGGCAAAATGCCGATCGCTGTTCCGATGATCGATGACTTGGCGACGAGCGGAGCGGCATTCTTCCAAAAGGCGAAGTTCGGAAGGCGAAATCCGACTCCGGTCATGGCAGGACGCTGCATTCCGGCGGCGATCTCTCCGACGCGGATCATGACCTCCGAAAAGGCAAAGAGGCCGATCAGCAGCGGCACCAAGGGGATGCCGGCGGATAGCGGGAAATAGCCGAAAGTCAGCCGCATGCCGCCGGACACGGGATCCTGGCCGACGGCTGCAATCGTGATGCCGATCAAGCCGGCAGCCACTGCGCGCGTCAAAGTCCGCCGCTCGATGACGGCGATACAGCAAAGCGCGAAGATGCCTACGCAGCACATTTCCAGCGGACCGAAGCGTAATGCGAACCGGGCGAGGAAAGGCGCGATCAAGGCAAGAATGACAAGCGAAAGCCAGCCGCCGATGGCGGAGGCGAAGGTCGCAATCGCGATCGCCACATTGGCCTCGCCCCGGCGCGCCATCGGATGGCCGTCGAAGCAAGTGGCCGCCGAAGCCGGCGTGCCCGGCACGTTGACAAGAATCGCCGTGATCGCGCCCCCGTAGATGGAGGTGCAATAGAGCGCCATCAGCAACGCGATGCTGGGCCCGATACCCATGTTCAAGGTGAACGGGACCGCCAGCGAAACGGCGATGCTCGGCCCCAGCCCCGGCAGGACCCCGATGATCGTGCCGAGGACGATGCCGACCAGCAGTGCAACCACTGTTGCCGGCTGTATCAGCATCGCCCCGGCCGCCAGAAACTCGTGCAGCATGAGCGCTCTCTATAGCTTCAACGGAATGCCCATGACCTTGATGAAGACGAGCCAGGACAATCCGATGATGATGACTGCGAACGCCACAGCCGCTCCCCAGCGGCGATAGCGGAATACTGTGGGAAGGGCGAGGTGTAACGCGAGCGTCGACACGATCAGGCCGAGAAACGGAAGAAGAATGGCATAGGCCGCCATGATGAGGCCCATGCCGATCGAACGCCGATTGACCGGCAGCGACTCCCCTGCATCGCTCTGGGCGCTTTTGCCAAAAGCGATGATGAGCCCGCAGACAGCCACGCCAAGCAATGCCGCGCACGGATAAATGGAGGGAGATTGCGCCGGGTCGAGCCAACTTGCCGGCGCAATCAGTCCGCCTGCGGCGGCGATGACCAAAGCCAAGACGGCCAGTCCAATGCCCGTGCCGAAGTCACGCCGCGAGTGAGGTCGTGCTTGCGTCATTTCTTTCCGAGACCGAGCTTCTGCAGTGACTTAGCCGCCTCCTTATTTTGCTTCTGCAGCCACGCTTCAAACGTCTTGCCATCCTGATAGGCCGGCGCGATACCGAGCTTGGCCATCTTCTTCTTGAAGTCATCGGATTTCTGGGCCTCCGCGCAGCTGGAGCGAAGCTTGGCGAGAACGGGGGCAGGAAGCCCCTTCGGCCCAACCAGCACACCGAACAGCGCCGCATCGACGGGGTAGCCCTGCTCCTTGAAGGTCGGCACGTTGGGGAATGAAGCAAGCCGTTCATCGCTCATAACGCCGATCGCCTTCACGGTATCGGCGTTGGCCTGGATAACGCTCGGCGCCGTTAGCGTACCCGTGATCACGCCTGCCAGGATGTTGCGCAAATTATCGGCATCGCTGCTGTTCGCGACATGCGTCGATTTGACATCAGCCAACTCGCTGAACTGGACCATCGCGAGGTGCTGGACCGAACCAACACCGGACGAGCCGTAGCGCAGCGTATTTGTCTTGGCGTATTTCGCGAGATCCTTCGGGCTGTTCAGCGGCGAGTCTTTTTTCACCTCGAACATCATCGGGTTGTAGAACAAGCGGCAAATGTAATCGAAGCTCTCGATGCTGTAGGGCGTCTTGCTCATGTGCGGCTTCAGCAAGAGCGGCGTCGAGGAGGTAACTCCGATCGTATAGCCGTCCGGATCCGCCGCGGCCATGGCGGC
>DASTWX010000082.1:0-14070 GCA_035765795.1 Pseudolabrys sp.
CCGCTTCCATGCTTTTGCCGCCGGCGTGGCGATGGAAACGCCTGGCCGCATTAAGGCCCTGCTCATCGAAACCAAATCTGGCAGGCGCGCGGTGCTCGGCGCCGTCTTCATCGACTGCTCGGGCGACGGCGATCTCGCTGCCTTTGCCCGCGTGCCGTTCGAGAAAGGCGATGCCGACGGCAACCCGATGTTTCCTACGATGATGTTTCGGCTCAACGGCGTCGATCCAATGGCGGCCGCCGAAGCGTGGCGTACGATTCCCGCGCTGATGGAAGCGGCGGAGAAGCGCGGCGAGAAATTCCCGCGCAAGGGCGCGATCGTCCGCCCGCAGAAGCACACCAATGAGTGGCGCGTGAACGTTACCCAGGTCAAGCACTCAAACGGTCGCGCCGTCGACGGCACCAACGCGCGCGAATTGAGCTTTGGTGAGATCGAGGGCCGCCGGCAGGCGCTCTCTTTTTTTGAATTCCTCAAACGCGAGGCGGCGGGTTTCGTCGACGCGTATATCGTCGATATCCCACCGCAGCTCGGCGTGCGCGAGACCCGGCGCATCCAGGGGCTTTGTCAGTTGACCGCCGACGATGTGCTGAACTGCGCGAGCTTTGAAGATACTATCGGCGTAAACGGCTGGCCGATCGAGAACCATGTCGCCGGCGACGTGGTCTGGCGCTGGCCCGACATCCCGGCCTCGCGCGGATTCAATCACCTTCCCTATCGCATGCTGGTGCCACGCGGAGTTGATAATCTTCTCGTCGCCGGCCGCTGCGCCTCTATGACTCACGAGGGCCAGTCCGCGGCGCGGGTCAGCGGCCCCTGCTTCGTCATGGGGCAGGCGGCGGGTACGGCAGCGCATCTTTCGCTTGCGCGAAAGGCCGCCTGTGCGGATATTCCGGTTCAAACACTGCAGGATTTACTGGAGCGCGACGGCGCTTTTCTCGGGCACACGTCGCAAAGATGAGGAATTACTCATGTTCAAACGTTTCGCGATGACGCTCGTGGCCTCGCTGATTCTCGCCGCGCCTGCGATGGCGCAGACGTGGCCCGCCAAGACCGTGCACGTTATCGTGCCGTTCGGTCCCGGTTCGACGCCTGATGTGGTGGCGCGCATCGTCGCCGACGGATTGAAGACGGAATATCCGGATAGCGTATTCGTTGTAGAGAACAAGCCGGGCGCGAGCGGCAATCTGGGCACCGAAGTGGTCGCCAAGGCGAAGCCCGATGGCTCGACAATCGGCATCAGCATCGGCGGCCCGCTCGCCATCAACACACTGCTGTTCAAGAACCTGCCTTACAATCCGAAGACGGACATCGCAGCCGTCACCCAGCTTATCACGCAAGCGAGCGTGCTCACGGTCAGCCCTTCGCTTAAGGTGAATACGGTCGCCGAATTGATCAAGTTGTTGAAGGCGAATCCGGGCAAGTACAATTTCGCCTCGATCGGCACCGGCTCGCTGTCGCAGCTCGCCATGGAAGCGATCGCGATCAAGTCCGGCACCAAGATCGTGCACATCGCCTACAAGAGCTCACCGCAAGCGATCCTGGCTGTGATCCGCGGCGAGGCGCAGATGGCCATGATGCCGGCCGCATCCGTGGTGCCGCAAGCCAAAGCCGATAAGGTGAAGATGCTTGCGGTATCGACGGCCAAGCGCTCGCCCTTCCTGCCCAAATTGCCGACCCTGAAAGAGACCGGCATCGACGTCGAAGCCGATGCCTGGATGGGGCTCATTGCGCCGGGCGGTACGCCGAAGGCGATGGTCGACAAGATCAACAGGGACGTGGTGGGTATCATCAAGTCGCCAGCGGTCGAGAAAAAGCTCGCCACTTACCTGATGGAACCGGTCGGCTCGACGCCGGAGCAATTCCGCGCCGTGATCAATGGTGAGATCACCCGTTGGGCCCCGGTGATCAAAGCGGCCCATATCAGCAAGCACTAGCGCCGCGGACCAGCGTCAGCATTCCGAAAAAGCATGCGTGCGCGAACTGCGCACGATCGAGCTGGACCACGCTCGAAGAGAGGAGACCGATGTGCGAACTGTCGCAATCTTTTTAGTCGCTCTGCTCTGGACCGGCACCGCCGGAGCCGCGGACGTTAAAGGCAGCGCTGATCATCCGTTGATCCCGCGCTACAAAAACTCGGAGATCGTCAAATACGATCACCAGAAGTTCACCGACTATCGCCTCATGATTGCAAAAGCGACCGCCTACGGCGGCGTCAGCAAGAACCTCCAAGCGACGATGCCGCTCGAGGGCGAGTTGACGCGCATCAGTTACCGCGCTCCGACGGATCGATCCGTGCTCGAAGTCTTCCGCAACTACGAGCAAGCTTTGCGTGCGGGCGGATTCGCGCCAATCTTCTCATGTGAGAAAGAAGCCTGCGGCGGGCGCAACTTCAATGCCGTGATGGCAGCCGGCAAGCTCTATTCGCTGTTCGGTGAGTACCAGACCGAGCAGCGCTACCTGGCGGCAAAGCTTTCGCGTCCTGAGGGCGACGTTTATGTTGCTGTCTATGCCGTGATGAATAAATCCGGCGGCGGGCCCAATAAGAACCATACCATGGTTCAGCTCGATGTCATCGCGTTGAAGCCCATGGAAGAGAAGATGGTGGTGCTCGACGCCAAGAAGCTCCAGTCTGAGATGGCGACCGAAGGGCGCGTGGCCGTTTACGGCATTCTTTTCGATTTTGACAAGGCCGACATCAAGTCGGAATCCAAACCGCAACTCGATGAGATCGCGGCGCTCCTGAAGAAAAATTCCAACCTCGAGGTCTTGATCGTCGGACACACAGATGGAAAAGGTGCGCTCGACTATAATCAGAATCTCTCGGAGAAACGCGCACGGGCCGTTGTTAAAGCATTGACATCGCAATACGGGATAGCTGCGGGCCGGCTCACGCCGGTTGGTGTCGGCATGGCGGCGCCGGTCGCAACCAATCGCACCGAAGCAGGCAGGGCCAAGAACCGGAGAGTGGAAATCGTCGAGCGCTGACGCACGGGCGCAAGCGTCAGGTACCGGGGTCTTTCACGTCTTTAATATCAGTAAACACGATGCCCGGCGCGCGCTCGCGCGTGTAATCGAGGATGAACGCGCTGCGCGCCATGAACACGCGGTCGCCGTCGAGGTCCTCGGCAACGCTCGAATAGTTCGCCTGTACGAAGTCGTCGAGTTTCTTCGCGTCGTCGCTCGCAATCCAACGCGCAAGTTGGAATTCCGGCTGCTCGAAACCGATATCGAGTCCATACTCCTGCTTGAGCCGCACCTTGAGCACGTCGAGCTGCAGCAGGCCGACGACGCCGACCAATGCGGGGGCGCCGTCGAGTGGGCGGAATACTTGCACGACGCCCTCCTCGGCCATTTGCTGGAGCGCCTCTTTCAGTTTCTTCGCCTTCATCGGATCGCCAAGCTTGACGCGGCGGAGGATTTCCGGCGCGAAGTTCGGCACGCCGAGAAAGGCGATCTCCTCGCCTTCGGTCAACGTGTCGCCGATGCGCAGCGTGCCGTGGTTGGGAATGCCGACGACATCTCCGGCATACGCCTCGTCGGCGAGCGCGCGATCCTGCGCGAAGAAGAACTGTGGCGTCGAAAGCGTGACCGGCTTACCCGTTCGGGTGAGCTTCGCCTTCATGCCGCGAATGAGCTTGCCCGAGCACAGCCGCGCAAAGGCGATGCGGTCGCGGTGGTTGGGATCCATGTTGGCTTGGATCTTGAACACGAAGGCGGTCATCCCCGGCTCGTGCGCATCGACCCGGCGTGTGCTGGAGGCTTGCGCGCGCGGCGGCGGCGCGACCGCGGCGAGTGCATCGAGCAAATCCTTGACGCCGAAGTTCTTCAGGGCCGATCCGAAGAACACCGGCGTCAGATGGCCCTCGCGGAAGGAGACGAAATCGAACGGGCGGCAGGCTTCCTTGACCAGCGCCAGTTCCTCTTCGATTGCGGCGGCATCCAGCATCGGATTCTTGGCAGCTAGCCGAGGCAGATCGAGCGGCTGCGGCGCCACCGTCTTGCCGTCCTCGGCGATGAGCCGCATCGCGCCGCTGACAAGATCGTAGGTGCCGGCGAAGTCGCGGCCGCGGCCGATCGGCCACGTCATCGGCGAGGTGTCGAGCGCCAGCGTCTTCTCGATCTCGTCGAGCAACTCGAAAGGGTCGCGGCTCTCGCGGTCCATCTTGTTGATGAAGGTGACGATCGGGATGTCGCGCAGCCGGCAGACCTCGAACAACTTGCGCGTGCGCGCCTCGATGCCCTTGGCAGCGTCGATCACCATCACCGCCGAATCGACAGCGGTCAGCGTGCGGTACGTGTCTTCCGAAAAGTCCTCGTGACCGGGGGTATCGAGCAGGTTGAAGACGCGGCCGTCGTAATCGAACGTCATCACCGAGGTAACGACGGAAATCCCGCGCTCACGCTCGATCGCCATCCAGTCGGAGCGGGTGGCGCGGCGGTCGCGTTTCGCCTTTACCTGGCCGGCCAAATTGATGGCGCCGCCGAACAGCAGAAGCTTTTCCGTGAGCGTCGTCTTACCGGCGTCCGGATGCGAGATGATGGCAAACGTCCGCCGGCGCTCGACTTCCGCGGCAAGCGGGGTCAAGGGCACCGAGTCGGCAACGCTGAGCGGCTTATTCATGCGGGCTGCATGTGGCAGGGAATGTCTGCCTGATCAAGGGGCTGAGGAGCCGCTATTCGGCAGCCATCCTCGCCCAATGGAATCGCGGCTCGGGAATCGGTAGTCCGTTTTCGCGGGCGACTTCCAACCACGCCTGCATAGTCACCCGCAATTCCGCAACTGCGGCCTCCGGCGTCTTACCATGCGCGGCACATGGTTCGAGATCCGGCACTTCGGCGATCCAGACCGCGTCCTCGTCGGACCAATAGACGACGATGGCGTAATGTTTCATGAGTTCGAGCCGAGTGTGAGCCGGAATTCGTTAATCATATCTCTAAGCTGACGGACTTGGTACCTTTTTGCGTCCTTCCCGTCTGGCTGAACCGGGAAAGGCCGGCCGAGTGCCGGATGAAAATAGATGTAGTGACTCCCCGTGATCCGTGCCAGTTTGAATCCAAGCGCTGATAAGAGGTGCTGGAAATCTCGAAACGAAATGGTTCCGCTCCCACGCAGAACCGCGTGTAACGTTCGATCTTCTTTGGCCACGATTTCTGCCCCCGGCCCGCAGCTTACCCTTGAACGGCCGGGTTTGAAATCAACTACGGTCAACAGCGCTCCGGGGAGTTCGGACGGACCCGCTCTCCGTCGACTGCCGCGCTGCCTTGGCCGGTAGCGGAAAGAGCGTAAGATAACGATCTAACAACGCGCGCTCGCCGGTCACCCTCAATGCGCCTGACGTTTCCAGCGACTTGAGCGGCACGCCGCCGTAGAGCGCACCAGCCCAGGCATTCTGGTCCCCTTCGACGACCACATCGGCACCCGCGATATCGCCGCGCGCGATCGTGAACGCACCGTTGTCGAGCCGGGCGAGGAACTCTTCGCGGCCGAAGCGGAAGCCGACCGTGCCGGAGATGCCCTTGGCGCGCTCGCGCGCAAACATGGTGCGCATCGACATCACCACCGATGCGACGGAGAGCGGACACCGCGGATCGTGCTGCGGCGAGCGCGCCGCCCAACGACCGATGGTCTTGAACACCCCTTCGGATTCCAGGCCCCAAGCGGTCAGCTCGTACACCCAGGCGGCAGCCGGCGGTCGCAGCTTGCGGCGACAGAGAATGCCCGCCGATTCGAGAGCCTCCAGCCGCTGGGTCAGCACATTGGCGCTGATACCGGGCAAGCTCGCGCGCAGGTCGCTGAACCGCTTCGGGCCGAGCAGGAGCTCGCGCATCACCAGCAGCGCCCAGCGTTCGCCGAACAGGTCGAGCGCATGCGCAACCGCGCAGCCATCGTTGTAGGTCCGTCTGTCAGTGTGCATTTCCGTCCGTGTTCTCAAAGATTATCGGTCAGAGTATTTTGTTATTTTTTATAACTTTATTGTTGCGTAACATAACTTCTCATGTCATGGTGGGCAAGAGGAACCAAGCGGCTGCAAACAAAGCGATCAAACCATCTGTGAAGGACATCCCATGGCCAAGCTGATTTTCGTCAATCTGCCCGTCGCCGACCTGCCGAAGTCGATCGCGTTCTATGAGGCCCTCGGCGCTCGCAATGACCCGCGATTCACCGACGAAACCGCCGCCTGCATGGTGCTGTCGGAGACCATTCATGTGATGCTGCTGACCCATGACAAGTATCGGCAATTCACCAAGAAACCGATCGCCGATGCCCACGTGACCAGCGCGGCGCTGCTGTGCGTCTCCGAGGACAGCCGCGCGGATGTCGATAAGACCGTCAATAAAGCCCTCGCCGCGGGCGCAAAGGAACCCTCCCCGACCCAGGACTACGGCTTCATGTACGGCCGCAGCTTCGAGGATCCGGATGGCCACCACTGGGAAGTGATGTGGATGGACGTAGAGGCCGCGATGAAAGCAATGGGCAAGGCGGCCTGAACGCCTCGATCAGCATCGCGCAACGACAGGAGCATGTAATGAGTTACATCGACGGATTTCTGGTGCCGGTCCCGACCGGCCGCAAGGACGACTACAAGGCCATGGCGGAAAAAACCTGGCCGATTTTCAAGGATCATGGCGCGCTGCGCCACGTTGAATGCTGGGGCGACGACGTGCCGAAAGGCCAGCACACCGATTTCCACATGGCGGTGAAGGCCGAGGCCGGCGAGACTGTTGTGTTCTCCTGGATCGAGTGGCCGTCGAAGGCGGCGCGCGACGAAGGCATGAAGAAAGCGATGGCCGATCCGCGCATGCAAGCGATGGATCCCAAGGCGATGCCGTTCGACGGCAAGCGCATGGTGTTCGGCGGCTTTGCCGTGCTGCTCGATAAACAGTAACCGCCCTTCCGCTCCAGCCGACAACCGAGTCCAAAAGGCAAATTGTCATGAGCAAGATCAGCCCGTGTCTGTGGTTCGACGGCAAGGCCGAAGAAGCCGCCAATTTCTACGTGTCGCTGTTTCCCGATTCGAAGATCACCCGAATCATGCGCCACGGCGATGCCGGCCCCGGCCCGAAGGGCTCGGTACTGCTGGTCGAGTTCATGCTGGCCGGCGAGACCTATCAGGCACTCAATGGCGGCCCGCAATACCAGTTCACCGAGGCGATCTCGCTCTCGGTCGACTGCAAGGACCAGACCGAGGTCGACAAATACTGGGATGCGCTCATCAAGGACGGCGGCAAGCCGGTGGCCTGCAGCTGGCTCAAAGATAAATACGGCCTCTCCTGGCAAATCGTGCCGCGCCGATTGGTCGATCTGCTCAACGACAGCGACTCCGCGAAAGCGGCGCGGGTCATGCAAGCGATGATGCAGATGGTGAAGATCGACATCGCCGCAATCGAGAAGGCGGCGAAAGGCTGAACGACATACTATTCTGTATTACAGAACGATATCACTTCAATAATCAATTGGATCGAACAAAGGAAGAGCATCATATCCGGGACGAGCGTCACTAGGAGCCGCCCCGATGAGTACCTTCGTTTCCGACCGCCGCCGTACTGGCGCCGCGTCGGTTCTCGGCCGAGTCAACACATTCTTCGCCGTCATTCCCGGGCTCCTGCTCACCTCGGCCATTGCCGCGGCAGCCTTCGCGCTGCGCCTGATGCCCGGCGCCTCCGTCCTCAGCCCGCTGATCCTCTCGATTCTTATCGGCATGACAGTCCACAATATGATCGGCACACCGGTCATCGCAAAGCCGGGCATTTCCTTCTCGCTGCGGCGTGTGCTGCGCTTCGCCATCATCCTGCTCGGCCTGCAATTGACCGCCGCGCAGGTGGCAGAGGTCGGCGCCACGGGACTTGCGATCATCGTCGCGTCCTTGGTCACGACCTTCGTTTTCACCAAATGGTTCGGCCGGCTGCTCGGCGTCGAGCGCAAACTCGCAGAGCTGATCGCCGCCGGCACCTCAATTTGCGGTGCGTCAGCAATCATCGCGACCAACACGGTGACAGAGGCGCCGGACGAAGACGTCGCCTATGCTGTGGCCTGCGTGACAGTGTTCGGCTCGGTCGCAATGTTCGCCTATCCGCTGCTGCCGGGCGTCCTGCATCTGTCGCAGCACAGCTTCGGCCTGTGGGCCGGATCTTCGATTCACGAAATCGCGCAGGTGGTGGCGGCAGCCTATCAGGACGGTCCCCGCGCGGGCGACTTCGCCACGATCGCAAAGCTGTCACGCGTGATGATGCTGGCGCCGGTCGTTATCATCCTCGGCTTCGTCGCCCGGCGCGCCGCCATCGGCAAAAGTAGCGCTGGCGGCCGGCGCGTGCCGTTGCCTTGGTTCGTGCTCGGCTTCGTTGCGCTGGTCGGCTTCAACAGCATCGTCGTCGTGCCGCCGCACCTGAAGTCGCTAATCGTGTCGGCCAATACCTTCCTGCTGTCGCTCGCGCTCGCTGCCATGGGGCTCGAGACGGACCTCGCCAAACTGCGGCTCAAAGGACTGCGACCGTTCTTCCTTGGGTCCGCCGCCTTTCTTTTCATCGCTGCTTTCAGTTTAATGCTCGTGAGCCTGACGACATGAGCGGGTGGCATGACCCTGGAACAGCTTCGTATCTTCGTCGCCGTGGCCCAGCGTGAGCATGTCACGCGGGCGGCGGCCGATCTCAACCTGACGCAATCGGCTGTAAGCGCCGCCATTACCGCGCTCGAGGCACGGCACGCGACGCAGTTGTTCGACCGCATCGGGCGGCGCATCGCGCTGACTCAGGCCGGACGGCTGTTCCTTATCGAAGCGCGCGCAGTGCTAGCGCGGGCGGCAGCCGCCGAGGCCACGCTCTCCGACCTCGCCGGCTTGAAGCGCGGCGCCTTGGCTTTTGCGGCAAGCCAGACCGTCGGCAATTACTGGCTGCCGCCACTCATGGCGCGGTTCCGCAATGCTTATCCCGGCTTCAAGTTGAGTCTCACCATCGGCAATACCGAAAGCGTCGCAGCGATGGTGCAAGATGGCGCCGCCGACCTCGCCTTTGTCGAAGGCAGTGTGAACGGCGCCAATCTCGCGATCACGCCGGTGGCCGAGGATGAACTCATCCTGGTCACGCGCACAGCCCCGAAAGCCGTGAAGAAGACGCTGCGTGGCGATGATTTGAAGGCGATGCGCTGGGTCTTCCGCGAGCGCGGCTCCGGCACGCGCGCGATTCTCGAATTGGCTCTGTCCGATCTCGGCATCGTCGTCAGCGACCTCGACATTGCGCTCGAGCTGCCCTCGAACGAAGCGGTGCAAAACGCGGTCGAAGCCGGCGCCGGCGCCGCCGTCCTATCGCAGCTGGTCGTGCAGGATGCCATCGCGGCCGGCGCCCTCACCGCGCTCAATTTCAAATTGCCCAAGCGCCAATTCATGGCGCTGCGCCACAAAGACCGCGCACAGACGCAAGGCGAGAGTGCATTCATGGCGTTGATCGAGGACGGCACGCCGCGGAATGCGCACTGATACCGCGGCCCTCGTTAGCCGAGCGCCTCCTCGTACTGCTCCGGCTTGAAGCCAACGAGCAATTTGCCGCGCGCAAGCTCCAAAACCGGCCTCTTGATCATCGAGGGCTGTGCAAGCATCAGCGCGATCGCTTTTTTTTCGGTCAATCCTTCCTTGTCCTTGTCGGCCAACTTCTTGAACGTCGTCCCGGCGCGGTTGAGCAAGATTTCCCAACCCATCTTCTTCACCCAGCCCTCAAGCCTCGCTCGCTGGATGCCGGAGATTTTGTAGTCGTGAAAAACGTAATCGACGCCGTGCTTATCAAGCCAGGCGCGCGCCTTCTTCATGGTGTCGCAATTTTTGATGCCGTAAACAGTAACCAATATCACCTCCCAATGCCGAGTTTCGATTCCGCAGACCAAATGCGATTCGGGATGTCCGGACGGCGGATCGCCAGCGCATTATAGGATGCCAGCCTTTCGAACCACATCCGCAGCCTTTAGGGCTCTCCGAACGACGGCACCCAGCTCAGCGTGGATGGGCTGCGCAAGCGCTTTCATGCTTAGCTCCGCATGAGGACTGGTGAGGGGCGCGGCTTCAATGCTCAACACGAGGTCCACGGTTTCGATCGAGGCCAGCAAGCTCTTGGCCTTGAAGCCCGACACCGATCTGTCGCGGGATGCGCGAAATACCGGCCATTCGGTCGACTTGCGGTCACGCAAGTTCGGCGGCTGCCGAGCGTCGTGCCTAAGCAAATGCTCGCATATGGCGCGACCAAGATCCTCATCGGCAACATCGAAGGGCAGAACCGAAGGCTCGCCCACCTCCAGAATGACCGATCCGGGCACCGACATGATCGAGGTCACGATGAACTCTCGTTCAGCGTACCAATAGACGTGTGCGCTGAGTTCGCCCCCAATCGCGGCGCGTTTTCGCTTTATGGCGAGCGCCGATGAACCGGGACCATCCGTGAGGCTGTCGTCATCGGCTTGGCCCTGCCGCGCGAACAGACGACGAAATGCATTCATGCATCACTCCCCTCATCCTTAGCGGCGGAAGATGGCATCAGCTGTCTTAGTCACTCACGACATAGCTGAGCTACGACAGGTCGGCCTATTCAAATTGCTTGATTGGTTTTCTCAGGCACTCTTGCCGGCGCAAAAACTACCGTCAGAAACACCGTCACCGCTACTGACCAATACACGTCCCGATGTACGCATTCCGGTTGCCGGCGGCTTGGCCGTAAACGCCGGCCTGATGCGCACAACGCAACGCACGGTCTTGATAGGTCTCCGTCCCGTTTGGCCCCGAAGGTGAGACGGTCGGCAAGTTCGGCAGGGCGCGGCCGGTCTCCGGCACGATGATCGGCGGCGGAACCTTGGCGCGCCGCGTATGTGGCGGCGAGACTCGCCGGGACGGCTTGATGTGCTGAGGAGTCCCGTGCGGTGATCGGTATTTCGGCGGCAGCCAAGGCTCCGGATATACGGGCTCCGGCCGCATAATGCTGAAAGGGCTCACGTCGGTCTCGGCACTGGCCGACTGCGTCAACGCCGGCAGCGTCAACGCAAGACAGGCGACGAGGAGTGAGGTCCGGTATGGCATGCCCCTCTAGATAAGAAGCCTAAGTCGCGGTGCTACTCCTCCGGGGCCTCGACGATGGGGTCATAGCGACCGGTCTCGAATCCGAGCAGATTCCATGACTGAACCATATGCGGAGGTAGCGGAGCGGAAACGTCGATTGTTCCCCCGCGTGGATGAGGCACAACGATTCGCCGCGCCAGAAGATGCAGCTTGTTTTGAATACCGCCCGGCAGTTGCCAATTCTCGAGGTTGAAATACTTGGGGTCGCCGACAATCGGATGGCCCACATGCGCCATATGCGCCCGCAATTGATGGGTGCGGCCGGTGACCGGCTTGAGCGAAAGCCAAGCAAGCCGCTGCGCTGCCGTCTCTACGACTGCGTAGTAAGTGACCGCGTGCACCGCATTCTTTTCGCCGTGCTTGGCGACGCGCATGACCGAGTCCTCCTCACGCTCTTCCTTCGCTAGATAGGTCGACACCCTGCCCTGCCGCGGCTTGGGAACGCCGGCGACCAGCGCCCAATAGATCTTGCGCGCGGAACGTGAACGGAAGCTCTTGGCCAGGGCGGCGGCGGCAAAGCGCGTCTTCGCGACCAACAGACAACCGGCAGTGTCTTTGTCGAGCCGATGCACGAGCCGTGGCCGTTGCGCGTCTTTGCCGGCTCCGCGCAATGCATCGAGCATACCGTCGATATGGCGGGTCGTGCCGGAGCCACCCTGCACGGCGAGACCCATCGGCTTGCTGAGGACCATCACGTCATCGTCTTCATAAAGCGTAATCGATTTGAGGAACGCGCGGTCCCGCTCCGCGGCGGGCGTGTCGCTACGAGGCGGCGGAGGCTCGATCTTGAGCGGCGGAATGCGCACCGATTGGCCGGCATCGAGCCGTGCCTTCGGCTCAGTTCGGCGGCCGTTCACACGCACTTCGCCTTTGCGGATGATGCGCTGGATATGACTGAACGAGAGGCCTGGAAAGCGCGCCTCGAAAAAACGGTCGACGCGCATACCGGATTCATCGGGAGCGACAGCGACGGTCTGGGCGGTCTTTGCAGTGAGAGGAGAAGCTTTTCGTCCGTCATCCTGAGGTGGCCGGCGAAGCCGACCCTCGAAGGATGAACGGCCCGGACCGTCGCCCTTCGAGGCTCGCTGCGCTCGCACCTCAGGGTGACGGCTCAAAGATACGAGTGTGCTTCGCCCACGCCGCCGCGGCCCCGCTTCTTGTCGTCCGCCGCCGGGCTGGCGCGGCCCGTTCTTGCCGCGACTCATCGAAACACCTGCTTCCTCAAAATCTTCGATCACGTGCGGTATGAAAAATCGAGAAGACTCGCACTATGTCGACCTCCACGCGATAGATGATCACATATGGCAATCCGACGATCGACAGAAAACGTGTACCGCGCTGGCCCGGATGACCGAGATAAGGAGAGTGCGCCAGCAGACCAATGACAGTCCGGATGCGGCTCACCCACCTTTTCGGCTGCGACAGCATCGTCCTTTGCGACGTAAGTGAAAATGGAATCAATATCTCGGCAGAGCGCCCTTATGATAGATGACCTTCATGCCTTGAAGCGCGCGAAGAAGGACTGAACCTCCTCGTCGCTGGCAAAGTCATCTTGATCGAGTCGTCGGTCGAGTTCAGCCACTTGCTCCGGGGTCAGTTGAATCTCAGCGCACTCATTATTAAGAAATCGAGAAGAAGCACGGCCGCGGCTTGCTGGCGTTCGTCCGGGAGCTCACGCACACGAGAAATGGCTTCGCTCAGTCGCTTGTTCATCGATATCTCCTGCCGTCGAGCAATATAGCCCTTCAGAGGCAAAGGTCCAATGCCCGAGAGCGAACGGCCCGCTTACTCCCCGCCCCGCTCCTTGCGCAGCCTGGCCCAATACTCGAGCCGTTTCCTGATCTCGCGCTCGAACCCTCGCTCCGGCGGGTCATAGAACTGCTGCCGTGGCAGGGCCTCTGGAAAGTAGTTCTGTCCCGAGAAAGCTTCTTCCTGATCGTGGTCGTAGGCATAACCGCGGCCGTAGCCTTCATCCTTCATCAGCCGTGTCGGCGCGTTGAGGATATGCTTGGGCGGCAAGAGCGATCCGGCTTCCTTAGCCGTATGCATCGCAGCGCCGAACGCGGCATAGGCCGCGTTCGACTTCGGCGCGGTGGCGCAATAGAGCACCGCCTGGGCGATGGCCAACTCGCCTTCGGGGCTGCCTAGAAAGTCATAAGCATCCTTGGCCGCGTTGGCGATCACCAGCGCCTGCGGATCGGCAAGCCCGACATCCTCGATCGCCATCCGGACCACACGGCGTGCGATATAGAGCGGCGGCTCGCCGGCATCGAGCATGCGGCACAAATAATAGAGCGCGGCGTCGGGATCGGAGCCGCGCACGGATTTGTGCAATGCGGAGATGAGATTGTAATGGCCGTCCTGCGACTTGTCGTAGATGGGCGCGCGCCGCTGCACGATCTCCTGTAGCGCGGCGGCATCGAATGTCTCACCGGCGCGCGCGGCGCGCCAGACTTCCTCGGCGAGCGTGAGCGCCGCACGGCCGTCGCCATCGGCCATGCCGACCAGCGTTGAACGTGCGGTATCATCGAGCGGCAACAGCTTGCGTTCTATGGTTTCCGCGCGCACGAGCAGCTTTTCGATCGCGGCAGTGTCGAGCGATTTGAACACCAGCACCCGCGCGCGGGAGAGCAATGGGGCGTTGAGTTCGAACGAGGGGTTCTCGGTGGTGGCGCCGATGAGCACGATGGTGCCGTCTTCCATCACCGGCAGGAAGCTGTCCTGCTGGGCGCGATTGAAGCGGTGGATCTCGTCGACGAACAGAAGCGTGCCCTGTCCGGTTTCACGGCGGCGGCGTGCCGCCTCGAACGCCTTCTTGAGATCGGCGACGCCCGTGAAAATCGCTGAAATCTGCTCGAAGTGCAGTTCGGTCGCCTGCGCCAACAGCCGCGCCACTGTCGTTTTGCCGGTTCCGGGCGGGCCCCAAAACACCAGCGAGCCGAGCGAGCGCGTCGCCAGCATCCGCGTGAGCGCGCCATCG
>DASTWX010000083.1:0-44772 GCA_035765795.1 Pseudolabrys sp.
AGATGCCCATCGGGATCGCGGATCAATGCATCCCGATCCGCCGCCCAGACGATACGTGTCGCCGCCACGTCATTTGCTTCCAGAGGATCAGCAGCGTGGCAAAGCGACTTTCGGTAGCCGAGCAATTCGAGATGCGGTGGTTCCCGGCGTGGCATCATCGGTACGACATCGACTTCAACTCCAGGGAGCCCATCCAGCGCTTCCTGTGTGGGACCGCGATTGAGTGTCGGACCATGCGCCGATAGCTCCAATGCTTCGTAAAACGAGCGGCTTGCATCGACATCGGAGACACTGATCGCGGAGTGATCGATCCCGATGAGTCCTGCCCCGCGCCAACGGCTTCGGCTCTCCGGTGGAAATTGCAGCAGCTCGAGCGGATGTCCCTCGGGGTCGCGGAATTTGACCGCCGTCACACCGCCGGACGAAGCGGGAAGCCTTACCGGGCCGTCCGTCGAAATCGGTATGGCTCCCAGCGCCGCGGCGAGTGTCCAGGCAGCGGACGCATCGTCAGTGACGAGGGCCAGATGCTGGAAAAAGAGATCGGCGCTCGTTGCGCGGGCCGGGTAAGGGCGCCCGGGATGATCGAAGCTGTCGAGGTCGACCCGCTGCTCGCCCAGCCGAAGCGGCAGCCGCGTGCCGCCGTGCGCGAGACCCAGCAGCGCGATCTCCTCGTCGGGAATCCTTTCGCGGTCGCCCACGGCGAAGCCGAGCCCCTGATAGAAGCGGACGAGCCGTTCCGGCTCCGCCGTGGTCAGCCGGAAAGCGATAATTGCGGCGAGTTCGGCGCTCACGGCCGAACACAGCCGCGCGCATTGACGTAGATCGCCATCAAGCGCTGCGACGCGCATATGAACAGGCGCGAGCGGTTGCGGCCGCCAAACGTGACATTGGAGACGAGGCTGGGCGTCAGAATTTTTCCGAGCAGTTCGCCTTCGGGGCTGATGCAGTGGACGCCGTCCGCCGCGCTCGACCAGATGTTGCCGTGCTCGTCGACGCGAAAGCCATCCGCGAACCCGGGCTCTACCTTATGGAAGTGCTCGCCGCCTGTCAGCCGGCCGTCCTCACCGACTTGGAAACGGCGGATATATTGGCGCGGCTCGGCGTCGAATTGGCCGCCCGTCTCGGCGACATAAAGGACGCGCTCGTCGGGCGAGAAGGCGAGCCCGTTCGGTCCCTCGAAATCGTCGGCCGCAATGGTCAACTCACCTGTCGCCGGATCGAGCCGATAGAGCGTCGGCGGCAACTCGGGCGTCTGTTTGCCGCCCTCGTAGTCGGTGTTGATACCGTAAGGCGGATCGCTGAACCAGATCGAGCCGTCGGACTTGCATACGACGTCATTGGGCGAGTTCAGTCGCTTGCCGCGATATTGGCTGGCGAGCACCGTCACCGTGCCGTCGAGCTCGGTGCGGGTAACGCAGCGGTCGTGATGGGAACAGCCGATAAGCCGGCCCTGCCTGTCGCGCGCGTGGCCATTGGCAAAACTGGACGGGCGGCGGAATACGCGGACGCCGCCCGCTTCGCTCCAGCGCAGAATGCAATCGTTGGGGATGTCGCTGACGTAAAGGCAATCATGATCGGCGAACCAGACCGGCCCTTCGAGCCAGGCAAAGCCTTCGCCCAAAGTTTCCAGGGGGGCATTGGGCAGCACCAACGCACGAAAGCGATCGTCGAACGTTTCGAAGCCGCTCATGAGTTTCACTATCCGATATGGCAGGGCTCGCGTGAGGGATCGATGTGCAATTGCACCGTCATCAGCATTGCCGGCTCGCTACCGATCGTGCCCGAGCGGTGGCCCCTTTTGCCGCCGGTTTCCTTGCAGCCTTGATCTTCCCCGAACGAGAACTCGCCGGGGCCCTGCTCGATACGGGTACCGTCCATGCTCTCGATCCACCAGCGGCCCGACAGCACGACGATCCATTGCGGCGCCGGGTTTTCGTGCCACTCGCCGACCCAGCCGGCCGGCTGCACTGTAAAGACGACCGTAGAGGAATGCGTGCCCTGCTTGTCATTCCACTGCGGGTCTGCCGGACCGACCTGCTCGAGATGGTAATTGGTGAGATGACACTGCCGCTGGTGGCTGATGCCGTTTTCGTCGACCCACAGGTGCCAGTAGGGGACCGAGGGCTTAGGTCCGGGATCGCTCATCGCTGCTCCTGCGAGATTGTGTAGGGATGGCTGGAGGCGAGGGGATGGGCGAGGAACGGCCAAAGGCCCGATCCATTGGTGCCGATGACGATCAGCAGGAAACCCGCGCCCAGCGACAGGTTCTTGAGGAAATCCCAGAACAGGGCGCGTCCTTTACTGTCGCCCGCTGCCCAGAAATCGCCTTGCGCCCAGAACCGCTTGTAGAGAATCGCGGTGGCCGCGCAATAAGCCGCCATGATCAGCGCCGCCAGGCGATCGGCTATTCCGGTGACAATGCCGAGCGACATGACCACCTCGATACCGAGGCCGCACATGAGCACCGCAATAGCGATGATACGCGGCTTGAACACTTCCTGCGCCTGCTTCACGGCGCCACCGAATCCGATGATTTTGTCGAGTGCGCTGAAAGGCAGAAACAGCATCACAAGCCCGTAGCGGACGACGAGCGCGACGATCGCGGCGGTGCTCATTTCATTCTCTCCGCGATGCGATCGGCAACACGCAAGGCGTTGGCGATAATGGTCAGCGTCGGGTTGACCGCGCCGATGGCGGGAAAGAAGCTTGCATCGGCAAGGTACAGGTTGTCGAGTTCGTGCGCCTTACAATCGAGATCGAGCACCGAGGTTGCCGGATCGGCGCCGAAGCGGGCGGTACCCGCCTGGTGCGCGGTACCGCCGAGCGGGATGTTCTTGCCCAAGTAAAGCGAGCGCTCGAGGAAGATAGCGTTATGGCCGGCGCGGTTCATCACTTGCTTGAGCTTGCGCTTGAGATGCGCGAGCGCTTGCGGGTTTGTTTCCATCAGGTCGAGATGAACCTTGCCGTCTTTGTAATAGATGCGATTGTCGGGATGCGGCAAATCTTCGGCCTGAAGCCAGAAGTCCATGGAATGGCGGGCCATGAGCCTGAACGGCGCTTCGGGTAGCCATTCGAGCCATTCCGGCAGCGCCTCACCGCGGATCTGATCGGGATGGCTGGTCGCACACATCTGGACGAGGCCGAGCGGGTAATCCCAGTCGTCGGCGCCGAAATAAAAATCGCTGAATGCCAGCGTCTTCTGAAACACGGTGTCATTCACTTCCGGCATGAGCGCCATCAGGACGCTCATGTGGTGACGCATGTAATTGCGTCCGAGCTGACCCGATCCATTGGCGAGCCCTTGCGGATGAGCGTCGTTGGCCGAGCGCAGGAGCAGTAGTGCGGAGGACAAGGCTCCGCAGGCAACGACCACGATATCCGCGGAGTACAGTTCTTCCCGACTTTCCCGCGTCACATGAACGGCATTGACTGTCCGCCCCGCGGTGTCCGTGCCGAGCTTCGACACATAAGCTCTTGTCAGCAGCGTGACATTCGGATGCTCCGCAAGCATCGGATCGATGCAGACGACCTGTGCGTCGGCTTTGCCGTTGAGCAGGCACGGAAAGCCGTCGAAGAAGCTGCAACGCATACAGATGCTGGTCGGCGTCGGCAGGCCATCCTTCTCGTCGAGCAGGATGCCGAGCGGAAGATGAAAGGGGTGGATGCCGATGCCGCGCAAATTATCCGCAAGCTCGGCGATCTTCGGCTCATGCCGGACGGGCGGGTGTGGGTAGGGTGCGCTCGCCCAAGGATCGAGCGAGTCCTCACCGCGCTGACCGTGAACGTGAAACAGCCGCTCCGCTTGCGTGTAATAGGGCTCGAAAACGTCATAGCCGAGAGGCCAAGCCGGCGAGACGCCGCCGGCATGCACTACCTCGCCGAAGTCGCGCTCACGCAACCGGAACAGCGCCGCGCCGTAAACCTTTGAGTTGCCGCCGACATAATAGTGCAGCGCCGGGCTGAAGGTGTCGCCCGCGGCGTTTGTCCAGGTTTCGTGCGCCTGATAGGCGCCATCGACGAAGACGACCTGAGAATTCCAGTTCTTCTGGCTGCGCGGCAGGTAGTCTCCGCGCTCAAGAATGAGAATGCGCTTGCCGCTTGGCGCCAGGCGATGGGCAAGCGAAGCGCCCCCCGGGCCGCTTCCGATGACGATGAGATCGTAGTGGTCTGAGCCCAAACCGGCGCCTCACTCGCTGCATGTCAGGAGCCCCTGATCAGCAGCTTAACGGGAGACGGCGCACCGGTCATCATCCGAACCGTGCATTCGCGATGCCGGCTATGTGAAGGGGCCGCCATTTCGCGGTACGAAAGGATGCCGCGTGACGATTGCCTCGCATCGACTGTGCGGCAGAATTCCAAACGAAGCTTATACTAGCCTGGGAAACGTTGACTCGTTTCGTCGTTCTGAGCACAGCGGACCCGCTGCGGATGAAAGCTTTTATCCGTCATCCTGAGGTGCGAGCGCGCTTCTTCGCGCGCGAGCCTCGAAGGATGACAGGCCCGGGCCATCGCCCTTCGAGGCTCGGCCTTCGGCCGAGCACCTCAGGGTGACGGGTCGAGGTTTATGCAAGCCGGTATTACTTGGCGCAGTAAAGCCTCTATCGGCTTCCGTAGCGGAGCAACACCAGCTTCTCGATCACCGCTACCATCGCGTAAAACAGCATGCCGATGACGCCAAGGACGAGAATTGCGGCAAAGATTGTCGCGGTGGCCGCCCGGGTGGAGGCGAAGAGAATGAGATAGCCGAGGCCCGCCTGCGAGGTGATGAACTCGCCTACGATGATGCCGATGAAGGACATCGTCACGCCGATCTTGAACCCGGCGAAGATGGTCGGCAGGGCGAAGGGCAATCGGATATGGAGGAAGGTCTGCCACGTGCTGGCGGTGATCGCCTTTGAAAACCGTATATAGCTCTCGTCGACGTTCGTGAGGCCGGCGGCGGTCGACACCAGGATCGGGAAGAAGGCGATGAAGATCGTGAAAGCGAGCCTGGATTCGGCACCGACCCCCAGCCACATGATGAACAGCGGAGCCAGAGCGACCTTCGGCGTGAGCTGGAAAAACACCATGTGAGGATAGGTAGACTCACGAAACATGGGCGAGTAGGCCAAGGCAAATCCACCGCAGAACCCGATGCCAATCGCCAGGCAGAGCCCGATCGCAGCCTCGCTCGTGGTCTGCCCGGCATGATACATCAACAATCCGAAATTGCTGACGAGATTTGCAGCAATGGCCGACGGCGCCGGCAAGACGACCGGCGACACCTGGAATAGCCGAACGCCGGCTTCCCAAATCGCCAGAATAACGACGGTCGTGATGATCGGCAGTATGACGACCCGCGCGTGCCGGATAAGCGCCATTACGATTTGCAGATCATAACGCAGCCCTCTGACGGCGGGAGGTCCTATGGCATCGGATCCGGCCTTCATGGATTGACTCCATTCTGCAGCCATGTTGCGCACCCGGACCTAATGAAGCTCGCCGCTGTCGAAACCGTGCGCTTCGTCTATTTTGGCCCGCAATTTGGCGCAAAGCGCGTTGAATTCGGCGCTGTCCATGATTGACAGCGGGCGCGGCCGCGGAAACCGAATGACCTCGTCGCAGATGATCTGTGACGGGCGCCGCCCCATGACGATGACCCGGTCCGACAGATATGCGGCTTCGCGGATGCTGTGGGTCACGAACAGCGCGGTGCGCTTGAAGCGCTCCCAAATCTGCATCAGCATCACATTCATCTGATCGCGGGTGATCGTGTCGAGCGCGCTGAACGGCTCGTCCATCAGGAGGACCTCGGGATCATGAATCAGGCCCCGGCAGATGGCGACACGCTGCCGCATGCCGCCGGACAACTGGCTCGGACGATGATCCATGAAGGCCGCCAAGCCAACAGCATCGAGCAATTCGCGCGCGCGCGGCTCGTAGTCGGCGAGCGGCAGCTTCATGATGCGGATCGGGAAGAGGACGTTTTCGAGCGCTGTCTTCCAAGGCAGCAGCACGGCATCCTGAAACACGATGCCGATTTCCCGCCGCGGTACGACGACGAGCTCGTTCTGGATGCGCACGGTGCCGGTGCTCGGATGATCAAGCCCGGCAACCATGTTGAGGAGCGTGCTCTTGCCGCAGCCGCTGGGCCCCAAGATAGAGACGAACTGCCCGGTTTCGACCGCGAACGAAACGGAGCGTAATGCCTCGAGCGCCTTCGGGCCGTCACCGAAAACTTTACGGACGCCGTCAACCCGCACCATTTCGGAGCTTTGCTGGACAGACATCGGTTTTCCTTCACGTTGACCGGATCATCTTTTGGATGCTCGTCGTTTCCTTCTCGACCTTTTTCCATTCGGCATCGGTCAACTTGATGCGGCCGGCAAACTTGTTGGTGAACAACTTTTCGATGTCCGGACTCGGCGTGCCGGGCTTCACCTGATATTGCATGACAAGCTTTTCCATCTGCTTCAGCTTGTCCATGTCGGCCCAGCCAAGACCGTGATTTTTGGCGCTGCCTGTCGAGATTACACTGGCGCTTTCAACGCCCATCCCGAGTTTGGTGTATTCGACGCCGGTTGAGTTCATTTTCAATGCCGGGACCGCATCCATGAATATGTCGGTCGATTCATCCGGGTTAAGCAGCGTATAGCGCAATCCTTCGGAGAGCCCATCCATGAATGCTTGGCAAATCTCGGGCCGCTCCGTGACCGTCTGCGCCGTGGCGGTGATGCCGATATTGCCGTAAAGGTCCACGCCGTAGTCGCCGTACAGAAAGTACTTGGTCTTCACGCCGATCGTCTCGAGCGACGGCAGCATGCTGCTGACGAGACCGGTAATGGCGTCAACCTGCCCGCCGCCGATCGACTGATTGCGGACCTTGGCATCCATGTTCAGCCGTTTGACCTTGTCGATGTCGACCCCGTTCACTTTGCAGAACAGCGGGAAAAAGGCGGCGTCGCTGGACGAGAAAGTCTCGCCGACGGTCTTGCCTTCAAGGTCCTTGGGCTTTTTGATCGGCGAATCTTTTTTCATGCAGACCGCCATGAATGGATCGTAATCCATCAGGCCGATCATATGCACCTTGACGCCTTGGGCTGCCAGCAGAACCAGCGAGGAGGGGTTCGACATGCCGAAGTCGAACTGACCATGCGCCACCACCTGCGCCGAGGCGAGCGAGCCATAGCCGCGCGCAATGTCGACATCGAGCCCGCGCTTCGCCCAATATCCCTTTTTGCGCGCGACATAGGCGTAGGCGTACGGGCCGCCCGGCAGCCAGGCGAGTATCATCTTGATCTTGGTAAGGTTCTTCGCGTCCGCGCTTCGTATGACGAACGGCGCGCCGAGGGCGCCGAGCGCCGCCACCGCGCTTGCCGCCTGCAAAAACGAGCGGCGGCCGAGGTTATGCACGCCGGGCGCATCAAGGTTACGGGACAGGTTCTTCCGGTCCTCACGATTCTTTGCCATCGCAGTGATCCTCCCTTTATTGAATTGTAAGGCGCTATTGAGTTGCAAGGCGCTGCGGCCCTTCGCCTCCGAGCCTCGTTGTTGCCGCCTCCTTCGTCGTCTCGATCAAGCCGCCGCCGCGGCTTGCAGGCTTTCCACCAGCGCGGCGCGCCGCATGAAGGTGCGCGAGGCGCGGCGATCGTCGGCGGTCCGGCGCAATTCGTCGAGATTGCGCCGGCGTACCACCGGGTCGCGCTCTTCGAGCATCTTCTTGTTGCGGATCGTCTGCGCTTGCACGTAGTCGATCGCTGCCTTCCGCCTTTGCCGGCTATATAGATCCAGCAACTGCTCGTCCGCTTGGCCGTGCATGACTTTGCTGAGCTTTTCGGCCAGGTTGATCGCGTCGTGAATGCCGCCGTTCATGCCCATGCCGCCGATCGGATTGTTCACATGCGCGGCATCGCCGGCAAGCAGCACGCGGCCGCGGCGGAAGTTCGCCGCAACGCGCTGGCTGACGCTGTAAATATTGCAATAAGCGATCGGGTAACGTCCGGCTTTCGGGAAGAACTTCTGCAAGCGTGCTTCCACGCCATCGGGATGCAACGCTTGCTCTTCCGTTTCGTCCAGGCGAGTCGGAAAAATGGCGCGCCAAAGTCCGCCCGCGCTCTCGCCGCGGACCTTGAACAGGTTGCACCATTCGTCGGGGTCGGAGAAATAATTTCGATAGGCGTAGTGGGGGTGCGCTTCGCCGAAATCAAACCCGGTCGCGATCTTGATGAAGCGTTCGGGATAGGTGAATCCTTCGAATTCGATGCCCTGCGAGTGCCGCACGGTGCTGCGTCCGCCGTCGGCGCCGATGAGATAAGCGCAGGTGTGGTGTTCGAGCCCATCCGGCCCTTCCGCCTCGACAAAGACCCCGTCGCCGGTCTGCTTGACCGATGTGACGCGCCGCGAGAACCGGACGTCGAAATCGCTCTCGTTTGCGTACTGCTGGGAGATGTCGCGCGTGAACTTATATTGCTCGTATTGCAGCACGAAGGGGTAGGCGAGTTCTTCGGCCAGATCGGCGAGGTCGAATTCCGCGATCACCTCGCCGGTCACCCGGTCGTGATACCGATAGACCGGGGCGACTAGTCCGCGCGGGATAATCGCTTGCGTGACATTCAATTCGGCCAGCATGTCGAGTGTCGGTGGATGCAGGGAAGCTGCCCGCTGATCTTTCACCGGGCCAGGCTCGGCTTCGAGAACGGTCACTTCGACGCCGTGGCGGTGGAGCGCGAGTGCGCTGGCCATGCCTACCGGGCCGGCTCCGACGACGACGACGCGATTCTTGGCATTCATGAAAAACTCCTGCCGCCCGGCTGAGGACAGGTCACGCGCTGACCGTGGTCGACACAAGGTATACGTTACGCCACTAACGAATACATAAATTCTAAACCTCCTCCTCCGAGCCTGACAAGCGGAAATTGCGCTCCGTATCAACATGCTGCTGTTGCGCTGCACAACAAGATAGAATCGGACCGAAATGCTGCAAAATGAGAACAAATTGTGCCACCACGGGGTTCCTCTTGAGAAAATGCAGCTAGCTTGGGCTAACGGGCTGGGTTGGCGGCGCTGTCTCTTTTCTCTGGGAGTGTATACGATAATTGCATTTGGTATACTTGTCGGCTAGATTAGGCGCGGTAGTGGTCGCCGAATGTCGTCTAGCCGGCGGGCGCCATAGCGGCGCGCCGCCCGTCTCAAAGGAGTGGTTTCAATGGCTAAGCTTCGTCACATCGCCATTTCGGTATCCGATCCGGAAGCGGCGGCACGTTTTTTCGAGGAAGCTTTCGGGATGACCCGCGCCGGCAATGCAATGCGCGGCGTCTACATGACGGACGGTGTCATGAACGTGGCACTGCTGAATTTCGGCGAGGAGCCGGTCCCCGGATTCGAGACGCAAAAGAACTATCGCGGTCTCATCCACTTCGGCATGTGGGTCGATAGCGTGGAGGAAACCGACCGGAAGGTGAAGGAGGCCGGCGGCAAGTACGTGACCGGCCGTAAAGAGACAAGCCCGAACGTCTATTACGAAGTGAAGTACGCCACCCCTGAAGGCGTCGTTTTCGATGTCACCGAAAGCGGCTGGAAAGGGGCGGTGAAGGAGGTCGTCCCCAGCTCGGCGAAAGCGGCTTGACCGAAAGCCGGCGAGCCGCATTCCCAGCCGGGCGCCCCCGCGTCCTCGCGATCATCCCGCTCCCCGAGGTGACGGTTGCCGCCTTGGGTGAGCGCTGCGACCTCGTTTACCGGCCGAGCGGTTGGCAAGCTGTCCAATCGGAAGACTTGGCCGAGACGCGAGCGGTGGTGACCAACGGCACCACCGGGTTGTCGTCGGATCGTATGGCGATGATGCCGGCGCTGGGCTTGGTATCCGCCTTCGGCGCCGGCTACGAAAACATCGATGTGGGGGCGGCGCGTGCGCGCGAGGTCGCGGTCACCCATGCGCCCGCCGCCAATGATGATACCGTGGGCGATCATGCTTTGGCGCTGCTCTTGAGCTTGGCGCGCGACATTCCGCGTCGCGACCGGGCCATGCGCGCAGGCGGCTGGGCGGATATCCGCAGCCCACGGCCGACCTTGAGCGGCGCGGCGGTGGGCGTCCTGGGTCTCGGTCATATCGGCGGCAAGATCGCTCGGCGGGCCGCAGCTTTCGGATCGCACATCTTCTATCATACACCGTCTCCCAAGCCGGACTGCGGCTTTACCTATGCGGCCAGTCCGCTCGCCTTGGCCGAACGGAGCCGCTTCTTGATCGTCGCTTGTCCCGGCGGCGCCGCGACGCGCCACCTCGTCGACAGCAAAGTTCTTGACGCCCTTGGGCCGGACGGATTTTTGGTCAACATCGCCCGCGGCGGCATTGTCGACACGCAAGCGCTGATCGCCGCGCTCTCGAGCGGCCGCATCGCCGGCGCCGCGCTCGATGTCTTCGAAGGCGAGCCGAACCTTCCTCCCGCCCTCTTGGCGCTCGACAACCTGATCTGCACGCCTCATATGGCCGGCCGTTCGCCGGAGGCCGAATCGGCGCAGACGGAGATATTGCTCGCGAATCTGCAGGCGTTCTTCGCAAAGAGGCCGCTCGTTAACCCGGTTCCGTGAGCCGATCGGGCGTGCAATAGATAGCGACAGAACGGAATCGGGCCGCACGATGCCGACCATTTCGACACGAATCTATAAAGAGCTGGCAGGCCAGATCATCAGCGGCAAGCTGGCGCCCGGCAAGAAGCTCGAAGAAAAACAACTCGCCGCCCAATTCGGCGCCTCGCGCACGCCCATCCGCGAGGCGTTGCGCGAGCTCGCCGCGCGCGGGTTCATCGAATTGATACCGCGCCGCGGCGGCGTCGTGACCCGCATCGGCCTCGATCAACTCGTCGACATGCTGGAAGCCGAGTGCGAGGTGGAAGCGCTTTGCGCCCGCCTTGCCGCGCAGCGGATGACCGCTTTGGAGAAGAGCGAGATCGAGGCGGTCTACGCCAGGATGGGGACCATCACGCCTGAGCAGAACCACGGCGCTTATCTCGAACTGAACCAGGAGTTTCATACGCGCATCTGCGCCGGCGCTCATAATGCGACGATCGGGGCGATGACGCGGGAATTGCGCGACAGGCTCGCGCCTTTTCGTCAGTCGCAGGCGCAAAGCGTGGAGGAGCGGCTCGTGCGCTCGATGCAAGAGCACAAGGAGATCGTCGTCGCCATTCTCGCCGGCAACGCGGAACAGGCCTATGAGGCCATGCGCCGCCACAACGCACGGCTAAGCGTCGGCGTGCTCAGTCTGCTGCGCAGTCAGTACGCCGCCGAGAATGGCGGACAGCCGGGCCGCGGAGAGCGTCAATCGGCGGCCATTCCCGCCGCCAACAGATAATTCTGTAGCGCCACGGCCCGGTCGCCGTCCTCGAGCATCCGCTGCATGAGGCTGTTGAGGGTCTTGAACTCTTCGCGGCTGAGGCCGCCGAATTCGACGTCGTTGATGCGCCGTTGGACCGGCGCCAGCTTCTCGAGCAGCGCGCGGCCATTGTCCGACACCGCCAGGCTGACGCGGCGGCGGTCGACGGTATCGGTCGTCTTATGAATGAGCCCGGAAGCCAGCAGGCGGCGCGTGGTCGATGTGATGAAGGCGCCTGACAGGTGCAGGTGTTCCGCAACGGCTTTGACGCTGACATCGCCGTCGACCGCGAGATGGGCGATGGCGATCAAGACGGTGTACTCGATGCCGGCAAGGCCGATGAATTTGGCATGGCCGTTACGGATCCGCTCATGCAACGCAAAGAAGCCGAACAGATTGTGCACAAGCTCACGAAATTCGCGATCGCTGCCATTGGCGATCAGTTCAGGTCTGGAAGTCGTGAGGGGAATAGGGCGGTGTCTTTTGGTTATCTTGCGCGCAGGCGTAGAGGTCGATGAGGCGGCAAGGCGCTTGCGGGCAGAGGCAGGCATTAGATCTTGCTTTGTTTTGATGATGAAATCGCGGGCGGCTGGGGCGCTCCGCCGCCGAGAAAAACGTCCGACACTACGGAATCGCCGGCGAGCTCGGCCGCGGTGCCGGACGTTATCACCCGTCCCGTTTCCAGAAGGTAAGCCCGATCCGCGATTTTCAGCGTCTGTCGCGCTTTTTGCTCCACCAGGAGCACGGTCAACCCGTTCTGGCGCAGGCTCGAAATCAAACTGAAGACGAGATCGGTCGTTTTCGGCGCCAATCCGAGCGACGGCTCGTCAAGAAGCAGCAGTCGAGGCTTACTGAGTAGAGCACGCGCAATAGCGAGCATTTGCTGTTCGCCTCCGCTCAGCAGGCTCGCCATCGCGCCACGCCGTTCACGCAGGATCGGAAATCGCTCGAACATGCCTTCCAAATCGGCCATTGCTTGCGTCCGATCCGACCGGCAGTAGATCCCCATCAGCAGATTTTCCTCCACGGTCATTTGCCCGAGCACGCCGCGACCTTCCGGCACCAGCGAGATGCCGGCGCGTAAGTTGATCTCCGCCGTGTTCGGCCGCAGGACCCGTCCGTCAAAGCTGATCTGGCCGCGAAACGGCGTAAGGCCCGCGATGGCGCGCACGGTAGTCGTTTTTCCGGCGCCGTTCGCGCCGATCAGGGCGACGATCTCGCCCTTGGCGACATCGAGATCGATGCCGCGCACGGCGCGGATCGGGCCGTAGAACACTTCGAGACCGCGCACCGTCAGCATGTCGCGTCGCTGCCAAGATAGGCGTCGAGCACCACCGGATTGGTCCGAATCTCTGCCGGCGTGCCTTCCGCGATGAGGGCGCCGAAGTCGAGGCAATAGAGGTCTTGGCAGAGATTCATCACGAACGGCATATCATGTTCGATGAGCAGGATAGAGAGGCCGCGGTCATGGAGGCGCAACAGCAGCGTCCGCACGTCCTCGGCTTCCTCGTGGTTCATCCCGGCAACCGGTTCGTCGAGCAGCAATAGCTTTGGGCCGGCGGTGAGTGCGCGAGCCATTTCTACCTTGCGCTGGATTCCGTAAGGAAGGCTGCGCGCAATGGCGCGGCGGTAAGCCTGCAAACCGAAAAACTCCAGCGTCTCTTCGGCACGAGCCCAAGCCGCCGGGTCGGCCCAGCGGACCGGGAGGAAACGGCGCGGCCATGCACCTTGATAGGGCTGGGCGACCAGCAGGTGTTCCCAAACCGTCATGCCTGCGAACAGGCGGATATTCTGGAACGTGCGCGCGATACCGGCGCGGACGATGCGGTGAGATGGCCACCAGGTAATGGCGTCGCCATTGAAGACAATGTCGCCGTTGCCCGCGCGATATGCGCCGGTAATGACATTGAACAAGGTCGTCTTGCCGGCGCCGTTGGGTCCGATCACGCCCACAATACGGTTGTTCCCGACGCGCATCGATACGTCCGAAAGCGCGCGAATGCCGCCGAATGCCTTGCCGACGTTCGATAGCTGCAGGAGCGCCTGGTACGGCATCGCGCTCATGAGGGCTTGCCCCGGAAGCTTACTCTCGCCAAGAGCGCGCGGTCGAGGAGGCCCTGACGCCGTGTCAGCAGAACGAGAATGAGCAAGGCGCCGAATGCGGCCAATCGCCAGTCGGCCAGAAATCGCAACCACTCCGGCAGCAGGACCAGGAGTGCTGCGCCGAGCAATGCACCGGCGCCGATGGTCGAACCGCCGAGAATGATGGCAAGCACGAAGTCGATCGAGCGCTCGAAGCCGAAATTACCCGGCTCGATGTAGAGGTAATGATGCGCGAAGAGGCCGCCGGCGATGGCCGCGACGGCGCCGCCGAGACCGAATGCGCCGACCTTTATCAGCGTCGTGTTGAGGCCGATCAGGCCCGCCGCCGTTTCGTCGTCATGGACGGCCCGCATCTCCAGCCACAGGCGGGAGCGTTCGAGGAGCGTGACGAAAACGAGGATGCCGGCCGCCCAAATCCAGATATAGCCGAGCGAGACATGCCGCATGCCGTGATAGCCGCCCGAGCCGCCCATCGAGCTGAAATTCAGGAAAAAGCTGCGGACGATCTCGCCGAAGCCCAAGGTGGCGATCGCGAGATATATGCCTTTCAGGCGTAGAGCGGGAAAGCCGACGATGATGCCTATGACGCTCGCCGCGACTGCCGCAGCCACAAGCGCCGCCGTTAATGGCCAATGCATTTGCACGGTCAGGAACGAGGCGACATAGGCGCCGATTGCCATGAAACCCGCATTGCCGAGCGACAACTGACCAGTTGCCAGGATGATGTAAACGCTCAGCGCGCCGAGCGTCAGGATGCCGATATCGGCGAGCAGGCCGGCGTAATAGGTCGACATCACACGCGTTGCCCGACGTCGGATTGCGCTCCGCCGAGTAGACCCTGCGGCCGCAGCAAAAGAATGAGAATCATCAGGCCGTAGACGACGAGATCCCGGATTTGCGAGCCGCCATAGGCGATGGTGAGCACCTCCGCGATGCCGATCAGTGGCCCGGCGACGAGTGCTCCCCACACACGCGTCGTGCCGCCGATGACCATGACGGCGATCGCCTTCAGGCCGATGTCGAAGCCGACATAGGGGGTGATCGCCGCGTAATGCAGACCGATCAAGACCCCCGCTGCACCGGCGAGAAGGCCTGAAATGGCAAAGGCGAGGAACGTGACGCGATTGGCCGAAACGCCAAGCAGGCGTGCGACGTCGCGATTCTCGGCAACAGCGCGGAGCGCGCGTCCCGCCGGCGTCTTTTGCACCAGATAGGCCACGGCTGCGACCAGGATAACAGTCACTCCGACGATGACGATCTGCATCACACCGATGCTCACCGTGCCGAGATTGAGACGGTTGTCGAACAATTCAGAGGGGAGTTGCAGCGGATCGGAACCCCAGAGATTGACAACCACGTTTTGCAGGATGATCGAAAAGCCAAGCGTCGACAGCAGAGGCACGGTCAACGGCGCGTCGCGCAACGGTTCGTAGGCGATCTTCTGGATGACGATCGATACCGCCGCGGCAACGAGCATTCCGGTAGCCAGCGCGATGGGAAGTGGCAGATGCGCGGCGATCACCGCGAAGCCGATATAGCCGCCGAGCATGAACAATTCGCCGATCGCGATGTTGAGGATCGACAGAACGCCCATGACCAGCGAGAAAGCCAGCGCGATCAGCGTATAGACCGCTCCGAGCGTGATTCCGTTCACCAGTTGCTGCAGCAGCATGACCGTTCGGTGCGCTCTTCGTTCGGGCTAGGGTGCGTGGGCATTCACCAACCCCGCCGTCATTGCCGGGCTTGACCCGCCTGCGGGCCGAAGCCTCCTTTAGCTGGGTGAGCCGTCACCCCTTCGGCGGGCGAAGGCCCGGCAATCCATACAGACCATCCGCGAACAGAGCGGTACTGATGCATGTACCGAAGCTCATCATGGATGCGCGGGTCAAGCCCGCGCGTGGCGCCGAGTCTTTGGCTCTTGCCGAATACGCCGTCGTCCGGCATATCGCGAGTGAGCGCAGCTTACGCGCTCAGCAGTTGCCGCCAGTGGCCGAGCATCCTTTGACCTTGGTTTCCCAAGCGCCGTTCTGCCCTTGAACGATGAAGAAGTTCTTCACCGCATCGCCGCTCGGGCCAAAGTGGATCGGACCACTGAAGCCTTCGTAGCCCTTCAGGTTTGTCATGTAGTCGCGGATCTTGACTCGATCGGCCTCGAGGTTCTTCGGGTCTCCGGTGATGCCGGCCTTCTTCACGGCGTCGACATACATGCTGACGATTTCATAAATGTTGGCGTCGTACATGCTCGGCTCGATGTCCTTCGGCAGGCCGGAGGTCTTGCGCAGCAGCGGTTGAAGCTCGGATACGAATTTCTCCGCTTTCGGCGTTTTCATCGTGGCGTAGAACGTCGCCGGAGCGATCACCGGGATTTTGGGCGCCGCCTTTAGAATAGCCGATGAAATCAGCGGTGTACCGCCGATAACAGGCTTGTCCATGCCTTGCCGGTTCATCTCGCGCAGCACGGTGATCGCCTGGCTGTAATCAGCGCCGATGACTACGCCGTCCGGGTTCAACGACTTGAGCTTGGTGACTTGCGCGCTAACGTCGAGGTCGCCGGTATTGAACGAGACAGCGTCTTTCTCGTTCAGCACCTTGATGCCGTTGTCCGCGAACACCTTCGGCATGATCTTGGTGGCGATCGCCGTCGAGACCGCGTCCTTGGCATCATAGATCAACGCCACCGACTTAACATTGAAGGTCTTCTTGAAATAAGGGACCGAGGTCTTGGCGAGAATTCCCTCGTCAATCGTGTTGCGGAATGCCCAAGGACGATTGGCCGCGGCGACGCCGGGTTTGGACGAAGCTTGCGATGTCGCCACGATCTTTAATTGGTTGGCGATCGGGAACGTGACTTCACAAGCGCTGCTGGTCAGCGGTCCTGCGACCGCCAGCACCTTCTCGTCGCCGGCGAGCTTACGCAGGTCGTTGGCCGACTGCGCGGGCTTTGCCCCATCGTCGAGAATCACGAGGTCGAGCTTGGCGCCGTTGATTCCGCCGGCGTCGTTGATCTGCTTCTCGAGCATCTTCAGCGTCACCGTATTGGAGCGTCCCCATTCGGCGAAGGGTCCGCTGCTTGGCACGATGGCGCCGATTTTGATCTGGTTCTGCGCTTGCGCCGCTGGGACGCTTGCGATCAGTGCTGCGGCAGCCAGCAAGCCGCCGAGCGTCTTGTTTATTCCGAACATTTCGACCTCCCGAGTTATTCTCATGGCCATCGGCCGCCCCCGACCGTTGCCGGTGTTGGGGCGGCCCTGGCAGGTGATGCTAATTCACGCCACGGCTGCAAGGCTAACATCGGTAACCGAACTTGAAAAGCTTCGTCAGTTAGGCAATCATCAAAGCCAATCGTGGGCGAACCGCCTGCGGCCGGCGCGAGGCAAACCATGAAGATCAAGCGGATCCTCACCTTTTTCGACGAGGCGCGGGAAGAGAGCGGACGGACGACCGATCCCGTCCTGCGAAAATCTGCCGCGGTGGCGATCGTACATAATCCGTTCGCCGGCAAATACGTCGAGGATTTATCGCCGCTTACCCAGGCGAGTGAGGCGATCGGCCGCGAAATTTGCGCGATCGCGGTGGGTCTGCTCGCGCCGCATCGGCCGGTGAGCTACGGAAAAGCGGCGATTGTGGGCATCGCCGGCGAACAGGAGCACGGCAATGCCATGGTCACTACGGTGTATGGCAACGTGATGCGGGAGGCCGCCGGCGGCGGCAAGGCGTGGATTTCCTCAATCACCAAGCGAACCGCACCGGGCGCAACCGTCGATATTCCATTGGCCCACAAGGATGCGCTGTACGTGCGTTCGCATTACGATGGAATGACCATCACCCTTCACGACGCGCCGCTGCCCGATGAAATTGCCGTAATCTGTGCTTTCGCAACGCGCGGTCGGCCTAATCACCGCGTCGGCGGCCTGGCGGCGAGCGACATCAAGGGGATCGACGGGCTTACCTGAGGTCGATTGCGTCCGCCGTCACCAGCTAATGGAGTCTACCATGAGCGACTGCAAGACCGGAGCCGAACATATCAAATCCCTTAAAGACGGGCGCACGGTCTATCTCGACGGCAAGCTCGTCGGCGACGTGACCGAGCACAAAGCGTTCCGCAACGCGGTGCGCTCGGCGGCCGATCTCTACGATTTCCAAGCGCGGCCGGAAAACCTGGAATTTATGACGTTCCAGCCCAACGGCTCCAACCGGAGGGTGAACCGGGCCTGGCTGATGCCGCGCAATTACGAGGAGATGGTCAAACGCCGCAAGGCAATGCAGGCTTGGGCGGCGCTCTCCTGCGGATTTCTTGGCCGCTCGCCCGACCACCTCGCATCCTCTCTGGTTGGCCAGCGCATGGGGATCGAGGTTTTCCGCAAGCACAGCGAAGAGCGCGCCAAGGCCTTTGCCGACTATTTCGATTACGCGACCAAGGCTGACCTCTTTCTCACATACGTCATCATCAATCCGCAAGCCGAGCGCAGCAAAGCCTGGGGCGAGCAGGAGGAGGACCTGGTCGCGCGGATTGTCGACGAGGATTCGACCGGCATCACTATCCGTGGCGCCAAAATGCTGGGCACATCGTCGATCATGGCCAACGAGGTGTTCGTCGCCAATCTCCAGCCGCTCAAGCCGGGTGAAGAAGACCTCGCGTTCTCCTGCGCGGTGCCGATGAACGCCAAGGGCTTGCGCGTGTTGTCGCGCAAGTCCTACGAAGAACATGCCGTCTCGATCTACGACAATCCGATCTCATCGCGATTCGATGAGAACGACGCGCTGATGTATTTTGACGACGTCAAAGTGCCGTGGGATCGCATTTTCGTCTATCGCGACACCGATGCCTGTCGCGCGCAATTCCACGACACGCCGGGACATGCCTACCAGAATTACCAGGCGCAAATCCGGCTGTCGGTGAAGATCGCATTTTTGGCCGGGCTCGCGCGGCGCATCACCGAGGCGATCGGCACCACGAAAATTCCGTCGGTTTCCGAACAGCTCGGGATGCTGGCCGCGGAAGCCGGCATGGTGAATTCCATGCTGTCCGGGATGGAAGCTTCCGGCAGCCAGATCGGCGAATGGTATGTCCCCAACAAGCACTTCATGTATTCGGCGCAGGTCATTACGCAGGACCTTTACCCGAAAGTGATCAACACGATCCGCGATCTCGCGGGCGGCGCGCTGATCATGCTGCCGTCGTCGATCGCCGATTTCGGCAATCCGGAGCTTGCTCCGATCGTCGAGAAGACCCAGCGCTCGGCTTCCATGAGCCCCGAGCACAAGGTGAAATTCCTCAAGGCGGCCTGGGACGCGATCGGCAGCGAATTCGGCTCGCGCCATACGCAATATGAAATGTTCTACGCCGGCGCGCGCTTTGTGACCTGTGGCCACAGCTTCAGGACTTATGATTGGAACAATGCGACCGGTTTGGTCGAGAAGCTGCTGTCTTCTTATGATCTATCCAGCGAATTGAAGGCGTTGCAGCAGTAACCTCTCCGTTGTCATCACCGGGCTTGTCCCGGTGATCCCGCTTAGGCTGGCAGTATCGTGCGTCCCTAAGCGAGATGGCCGGGACAAGCCCGGCCATGACGAAGGAGAGGCAGATTAAAGCGAGCAGACAAAGTTCGGGCGGTGGGGAAGGACAGCGCATGAAAACCGCTATTGTCAATCTCGGGCAGATCGTTTCCGGCGACTGGCGTAAGCCGCTGCTCGCGGGCGACACCATCATCACCCACAACGAGCGAATTTCACACGTCGGGACGGTATCGACAGCCCTGGTTGAGCAAGCCGACGTCGTCATCGACGCCGGCGGTATGACGGCGATTCCCGGCTTGATCGATTCGCATGTGCACATCACTTTCGGCGACTACACGCCGCGGCAGCGCACCGTCGGTTATCTCGAAAGCTATCTGCACGGCGGCACGACGACGGCGATCTCAGCTTCCGAAGTCCATGTGCCGGGCCGGCCGAGCGATCCGGAAGGCGTCAAGGCGCTGGCTGTGGCGGCGCAGCGCTGCTTCGCCACGTACCGGCCGGGCGGCATGCGCGTTCTCGCCGGTTCGGTGATACTCGAGCCTGGTCTCAAGCCCGAAGATTTCGTCGAGCTCAAGAGCAAAGGCGTGGGACTCGCCAAAGCCGGGTTCGGGGCGGTGAAGACTGCCTATGATTACGTGCCGCTGGTCAAGGCGGCCAAGGACGCGGGGCTCATCACCACCTGCCACACCGGTGGCTCTTCGATCCCCGGCTCCGGCGCCATCACTGGCGATCACCTCCTGGCGATGCATCCGCACGTCTCGTTCCATATCAACGGCGGGCCGACGGCCATGCCCGACGCCGACTTCGAGCGCGTGATCGCCGAAAGCGACATCGCCTTGCAAGTGTGTACCGCGGGCAATCTGCGCACGACCTTGTTGTGCGCGAAACTCGCCGACAAGCTCGACGCCTTCGATCGCTTCATCGTCGCGACCGATACGCCGACCGGCTCCGGCATCATGCCGCTCGGCATGCTCTATACCATCGCGCATTGCGCGAGCCTTACGCACATGGAAGCCGAGCGTTTCATCTGTGCGGCGACCGGTAGCAATGCGCGAGTGTACGGTCTCAACTCCGGTTACCTTGCGCCCGGCAAAGACGCCGACATCGTGCTCATCGACGCGCCGGACGGCGGCACGCAGAAGACGGCGCTCGACGCGATCAAGCACGGCGATATTGCGGCGATCGGCGCCGTGATGACGGCGGGTATTCCCCGCTTCGTCGGCCGCAGCCGCAATACGCCGGGCACCACTCGCAAGGCGCGCGTGGCGCGTTCAACTGTGATGCAGGATTTTTCGGCGGTGCCGCATTAACTTTAAAACACGCGCGATCCACATGGTTCGAGACGCGCCGCTCCTCACCATGAGGATCGCCTTGGAGAACCTCATCCTGAGGAGCCGCCGAAGGCGGCGTCTCGAAGGATGAGGTCGCACGCAGGGATGGGCGGTTCCTTGGACGATCACGCCGGATCGTAGTAGTGCAGTTCGAACAGCATGCATCCGCCGTTCGATTTGAACGGACCGTGGTAAGCGCCGGGCGGGCGGCAGGCATAAGTGTCCGGTGAGAACGGCGTCCCCCCTTTGCCTTCCGCGTCGTTTCCGACCGTCAGGTCGCCGGAAATCAGGTAAACCTCTTCCCAATAGTCGTGCACGAAGGGCGCGGTCGTAAACACGCCGGGCGCAAAGCGAAGCAGACGCGACCGCGTGCCGCGCTTGCCGCTCTCATCAAGGCGGCCGGAGAGGATCTTCTGTTGAATACCTTCCGGATAACCGGCCGGCGTTTCCCAACCCGTCGCCAGATCGACCTGGTGAAATTCCTTGTGTTCTTTATTGACGGCCATACGCTGCTCCTGTGAATCCTTTCCGCGGCCGGCTTACCAGCCCGCAAAGATGCTGACATCCGG
Source organism: Pseudolabrys sp. (assembly GCA_035765795.1). Lineage (GTDB taxonomy): Bacteria > Pseudomonadota > Alphaproteobacteria > Rhizobiales > Xanthobacteraceae > Pseudolabrys. The sequence continues at coordinate 20,868 of DASTWX010000083.1, forward strand.
CGGCGGCACGTCGCGGAACGCAGCATCGAGCCGGCGATAGCGCCCACCGAAGAAGATCAGCGGTTGCTCCTGCTTATGCATCGTGGTGTGTAAGGCCTCGACGCGGCCGACGAAAATCGCATGATCTCCGCCGTCGTAATGCGCATGCGCGGCGCATTCGAATGCGGCCAGCGCGTTGGGAAGCAGCGGCATTCCCATTGCGCCATCGACGACCAGGAGGCCTTCCCATTTGTCGCCGAGCGGGCGCGCGAAGCGGTTGGAGATCGTTTCCTGTTCCTGTGAAAGGATGTTGATCGCGTAGCGCGACATTTGCGTCCACGCGGAAAAGCTGTGCGCGCGCCGCGCCACGCTGAAGAGGACGAGAGGCGGTGCGATCGAGACCGAATTGAACGAGCTGACGGTCATGCCGAGCCGTTCGCCGGTCGCGGATAAGCCGGTAACCACGGCGACGCCGGTCGGGAACGCACCAAGAGCTTGACGAAATTGCCGTTCGTCGAAATCCACACATCTCTCCTTGCCAACGCGTTGATACCTTCTAAGAAAAGGCATGTCACTTACCTTATCGGGGGCTAGCCGATGTTGACGTTCACGCGGCCCGGCGAATCGCCGGAGACCATCCGTGTCGCTTTCGACACGCTCATCGTCGCTGGCTGGACGGGCAGGGACACCGCCGCCCTGACGCATCATATCGAGGAACTGGCGGCGCTCGGCGTCCCGCGGCCTTCTTCGGTCCCGGTCTTCTATCGCACCAGCGTGAACGGGCTGACGCAGACGAACCGGCTCGAGGTCCTCGGTCCGGATACCTCCGGCGAAGTTGAGCCGGTGCTGTTCGGCCTCGATGACGGCGTCTGGCTTGGGCTCGGCTCCGACCACACCGACCGAAAAGCGGAGACTATGGGTATCGCCCTGTCGAAGCAGTTATGCGGCAAGGTGGTTGGCACAACCTTATGGTCGTTCGCCAAGGTCGCCGATCATTGGGACCGGCTGGTGATCCGGTCCTATGCCACTATCGAAGGCAAGCGCGTACTCTACCAGGAGGGCACACTGGGCAGCATGCGTACGCCGCAAGACTTGCTGTCGCGCTACGACAGCGGCGCGCGACTTAGCCCCGGCGCCGTGATGTTCTGCGGCACGGTTGGCGCCATTGGCGGGATTCGCCCGGCCTCACGTTTCGAAATGGAATTGGAAGACCCCGTGTTGAACCGGAAGATGGCGCACGCGTACGACATCGTCGCCTTGCCCGTCGTCGCCTGATCCCGCAGAAAAAAAGGCGCGCCGGATGCGCGCCCTTTTGGCTGTCGGAGCGGGTTGCCCGCGTTACCGCTTCGAGAATTGGAACGAGCGCCGCGCCTTGGCTCGGCCGTATTTCTTGCGCTCGACCACGCGCGAGTCGCGGGTGAGGAATCCCGCGCGCTTGAGCGCCCCGCGCAATTCCGGCTCGAAATTTGTCAATGCCTTAGCCAGCCCATGGCGTACCGCGCCCGCCTGGCCCGACAGTCCGCCGCCTGAAACGGTGCACACGACGTCGTACTGACCTTTGCGGTTGGTGGCGACCAGCGGCTGTTGAATCAACATGCGCAACACCGGACGCGCGAAGAACTGCTCGATCGCTTTAGTGTTGACAAGGATCTGTCCGTTCCCGGGCTTGATCCAGACGCGCGCCACCGCGTTCTTGCGCTTACCGGTGGCATAGGCGCGGCCCTGGCCATCCAGCTTCTGCACGTATTGCGGCGCCTCGGGCGCAACCGGCTTCAGCGCGCCCAGGTCTTCCAGCGACTGTACGGTCTCGGCCACGGTCAAGCACTCCTCACGTTCTTACGGTTCATGGCGGCCACGTCGAGTTTCTCGGGCTTCTGTGCTTCGTGCGGATGCTCAGGGCCGGGATAGACGCGCAGGTTTCCGAGTTGTACGCGGCCGAGGGGGCCGCGCGGTAACATGCGCTCCACCGCTTTCTCGACGATGCGCTCGGGAAATTTGCCGTCCATGATCTGTTTGGCGGTTCGCGATTTGATGCCGCCGATGAAGCCGGTGTGGTGGTGATAAACTTTCTGCTCGCGCTTGCGGCCGGTGAAAACGGCCTTGGCGGCGTTGACGACGATGACGTTGTCGCCGTCGTCCACATGCGGGGTGTAGCTCGGCTTGTGCTTGCCGCGCAGCCGCAGCGCCACGATCGAGGCGAGGCGGCCGACGATGAGGCCGGTGGCGTCGATCGTCACCCATTTCTTCTCGACGTCGGCGGGTTTGGCCGAAAACGTTTTCATGACAAGTCCTTGAGAGCGAATGCGCGGATTTTCCCCCGGCGCAAAGTGGCGGTTCTCTAGCCGAGGCGCTCTCCCGGGTCAACTGCCGTAAGCAAATAATTGTATCGTGGAATCAATAGTCTAGCTTTGCGGTATTAGAAAACCGTCGGCTAAGTTGCCCTGTTCGGGATCGAATAGGTGGCGGTGACATGGGCCACCGGCTCCTCCAGCCCGTCCGAATAAAGACTGACTTCTCCCACGGCTAAGCGCTTGCCCGTCTTGAACAATCTGGCTTCGGCGATGAGATCGACGGGGGCCGGTTTGCGCAGGAAGTTGATGCCGAGATTGGTGGTCACCGCGAGCGGCTCCGGCCCGATCGCGGCCAGTACGGCCACGTACATGGCAAAGTCGGCCAGCGCCATCATGGTCGGACCGGATATCGTGCCTCCCGGCCGCAGCAAATCGGCATTGAAGGCGCGCCGCACCCGGGCGCGGCCGTGGTCGACGCGCTCGATGATGAGCCCGCAGCCGGGATAGTACGCTTGCGGAAACTCTTTGCTCAGCAGATCGCCGAGTTCGTCGATGGTCAACGCCGCTGCCGCCATGGGCGCCCCCCGCGCTAAAGGCCGGCCCGTTCCCGGCGTCCACGCTGATGAAACGGGAGCCCGCCGCCGTCAACCGCTCTTTCGCTCGCCGCTCTTCTCGCGCTAATTAGTGGCGCCAATTCCGGATCCGAACCATGAATGCGTACACCCGTCCCAGCGAAGCGAGCGCGCCCGTGCTCCTGCAAGAGCGCGCTGACGACATTGCGATCCTTACGCTCAACCGGCCGCGCGCGCGCAACAGTCTCTCGGAATCGTTGCTGCAGGCGCTTGCCGATGCTTGGCGAGCAGTTGCCGCCGACGATGGCGTGCGCGCGGTGGTGCTAGCGGCCAACGGCCCCGCCTTCTGCGCCGGCCATGATCTCAAGGAGTTGACCGCGCGCCGCAGCGATGCCGACGGCGGCCGCGCCTATTTCCGGCACATCATGATCCTCTGCAGCGGCATGATGCAGCAGATCGTGTCGCTGCCCAAGCCGGTGGTCGCCTGCGTGCAAGGAGTGGCCACTGCCGCCGGCTGCCAGCTGGTGGCGAGCTGCGATCTGGCGGTCGCCTCGACCGCCGCGAAGTTCGCCACACCCGGCGTCGACATCGGCCTGTTCTGCTCGACGCCGATGGTGGCGCTGTCGCGCAATGTCGTGCGCAAGCATGCGATGGAAATGCTGCTCACCGGCGAGATGATCTCGGCGGAGCGCGCCGCGCAGATGGGATTGATCAACCGCGCCGTCGCGGCCGGCGAGGAGCGCGAGGCGGCGCTTGCGCTCGCGCGTACGGTAGCGTCGAAATCCGCGCACACGCTGAAGATCGGCAAAGAGGCGTTTTACCGGCAGCTCGAGATGGGCTTGGCCGACGCTTACGCCTATGCCTCCGAGGTGATGACGGAGAACATGATGGCGCGCGATGCCGAGGAGGGCATCTGTGCGTTCATCGACAAGCGCGAGCCGAAGTGGCAGGATCGATGACGGCTTGATGACGAGCGTACGGCCCTTCGTATTATGCCTTATCGCTCTTCTCTTGCGGACGCCAGCGCAATAGCCAGCCTTCGATGCGGTCGAGCAGCGTGCCGAGCAGAAGCACGACCAGCATAAGCACGATAATCCCCGCCATGGTCCCGGCCGAATCAAGCGTGCTCGTCGTGTCCATGATGAGGTAACCCAAGCCGCCGGTCGAGGCGATGAATTCAGCAACCACCGCGCCGACGAGCGCTTGCGGAATGGCAATGCGCAGACCGGCCAGCATCCACGGGCTCGCATTGGGGAGCGTGACGTTCCAAAAGAGCTGCCAGCGCGAGGCTCCGAGCACGAGTGCGACGCTCTTGAGCTGCAAATCGGCGCTGCGGATGCCTTCATAAGTGTTGAAGAAGACGAGTAGCAGCGTCACCATCGCCGCCATCATGATTTTCGAGGCGAGCGCAATGCCGAACCACAACACGAAGAGCGGCGCAAGCGCGATGCGCGGAATGCCATAGATCGCCAGGATGAACGGCCGCAGCACTACAGCGGCGCGCTCGCTTTGGGCGAGTACGAACGCCAGCGCCAGCCCCGCGACGGCTCCGATCAAATACCCATAGACTGTTTCTTTCGCAGTGATCAGCAAGTCCGCGCCGAGCGAGCCGGTGACAATCGACTTCCAGAGCCACGCGGCGATTGCCGACGGCCGCGAAACCCAAAACGAGTCGAAAACCGGCCCTGAAAGGCCTTGCCAGGCGCCCAGTATCAACGCGACAACCACCAGGCGCCAAATTATCAAGCGAATGTCTTTCATTGCTCCACCGCCCGCATTTCTTCCGCGAGGTGCTTCCATATCCTGTCGTAAAGGTCTCGAAATGTGGGGTCGGTGTGGATCGTATAGATGTCGCGCGGGCGCGGCAGCGTGACCGGCACGATCTCCCGCACGCGCCCGGGCCTTGCGCTCATCACAACCACGCGGTCGCCGAGCCCGATGGCTTCCGTCAGGTCGTGCGTGATGAAGACCACGGTCGTGCCCGGGCGATCTTGCCAAAGCCTCAGCAGGAGATCTTGCAATTGCAAGCGGTTCTGCACATCCAATGGGCCAAACGGCTCGTCGAGCAGCATGATCCTGGGATTGTAGGCGAGCGTGCGCACGATGTTGACGCGCTGCCGCATCCCGCCCGAAAGCTCGTGCCGATAATGGCCCGCAAAGTCCCGCAACCCCACCTGCTCGAGAAGCTCGAGCGCGCGTCTTTTTCGTTCCCGGCGGCGGCCGATGCCGCGCATGTCGAGCCCGAAGGTGACATTTCGAAGCACCGTGCGCCACGGAAACAGATTGTCCGATTGCGTGACATAGCCGATGTCACGGTTGATGCCGCGATAGGGCTTGCCCGCGTAATATTGCTCGCCGCGGGTCGGCTCGATAAGTCCGACGATGATGTTGAGCAGGGTGGACTTGCCACAGCCGGACGGCCCGACGACCGTGAGGAATTGCCCGGTGGGGATTTCCAGATCCACGTCCTTCAGGGCGACCACCTCGCCGCGGGGGCCTCTGAAAGCGCGTCCGACGCCTCGAAGTTCGACGATGTAATCGGCGGTCATTTCATATCGACCATAGAGGTTAATTCATGCACAACGTCATGGCCGGGCTTGTCCCGCCTGCGGGCCGAAGCGCCAGTGATGTGGCTACATCTCAGAGCCCTTCAGCGGGCGAAGGCCCGGCCATCCATGCCTTTGTCCTTGCTTAGCTCCTAAGACGTGGATGCCCGCGACGAGCGCGGGCATGACGAGTGAGGGTTTGCCGCGCAGCCTGGCATCACTTCAGAAATTCGGGATTGAAGGTTTTGTATAGAGCCTCGGCGGATACGCCGCGCCCGTCGAACGCGACCGTGTTTTTCGTCATTTGCAGGGTGACCTTTCCGCTCGGATTCATGAGCTTCTTGGCCGCCGCGAGCGACACCTCCAACGTATGTTTATCAATCGTCGAGTATCTGTGGGCGATCACCTTCTCGATTTCAGGAACCGGCTTCGAAATTATGTCGCTGATCGCGTGGCGAAGTGCCTTGACCATTTTTCGCACGAGATCCGGATGCTCTTTCACCATCGTCGGCGTGGTGACGAGGCTTGACATCAGGAACGGATCGATCGATGGATCGTCGCCCGCGGGATTGTCGACCCATTCGACGGCCAAGCCTTGATCCACTGCCAACCGATCCCAAGGGATCGAAATCGAGAAACCGTCGATCTGCCCCAACTTGATGGCGGCGATCATGCTCTTCGCGCTCCCGATCGCGACGATTTTCACATCTCCTTCCTTGAGGCCGCCAATCTTCATCAGATGACGGATTTCCTTATCCGTCAGAGAGCCCGGTCGCGTGACACCGATTTTCAGGCCCTTGAGCGCGGCCGCACGCTGCTTTAACGGCGCGTCCGGCTTCACGCCGCTCTTGGCCGCGGCGGCTTTGCTTATCACCACGCTGATTGACGGCCGCCTTTCCATATTGAGGACATTGACGAGAGTCTTATGCGCACGAAGCGCATTAATCTCGTAAACACCGACGCCAAAATTGAAATTGACGTTTCCCGATACCAGCGCGGCCATATCAGGGCCGCCGCCACGCGTGGCGATTTGTTGGACGTCGAGACCTTCCTGCTTGAAGTAGCCGGCATCCTGCGCGTAGTCGGCCGGCAAAAACGAAAAGCTGGCGACGGCCTGGGTGGCTTTGATGGTCTGAAGGGCGTAAGCCTGTGGCGCAACGATTATCAGCGATAAGGCGGTTATTGCCCCGGCAATTTTCATCATTATGATCCTCCCTGCTATTCCAGCGTCGCCCGCGGTCTATATAGCACGAAAAATAGATTTCTTCCTCGACTATCGCGTGGCAGCGTTTGCCCGCGCGTATTTGATGCCCGTTCTATTCACCCCCTTTGCGAGCAGGGATCTGCTCGTTATGGTGTGTTCCGTATGAGCAGCTCAGCAGTCCAATGAACCACGACAGTTACCCCGATAGCTACGTCCGCGGCATCCTCAACACGGTGAAGACCATCGCCATGGTCGGCTTCTCGCCGAAAGAGAGCCGCCCGAGCTTCTTCGCCTTCAAATACCTCAACGAGCGCGGCTATCGCGTCATCCCCGTCAACCCGGGCCAGGCCGGCAAGAGTTTTCTCGGACGCACATGCTATGCGGCCCTTGCCGATATTCCCGAGCCGGTCGACATGGTCGATATCTTTCGCGGCTCGGAATACGCGGTGGCGATCGTCAAAGAGGCGCTCGCGCTCAACCCGAAGCCGGGCGTGATCTGGATGCAGCTTACCGTCCGCAGCGATGAGGCTGCGCGGCTGGCAGAGGAGGCCGGCCTCAAGGTCGTGATGAACCGTTGCCCCAAGATCGAATATGGGCGGCTGTCTTCGGAGATTTCGTGGATCGGCGTGAATTCGCGCACGTTGAGCTCGCGCCGTCCTCAGACCCTTGGCAAAGGCGTGCAACGCATGGCGCTGGATACGCGTGATAAGGACGCAAGCAGCTGATTGCGTTTGGTGCGGCGAGCCGCATGCGATAGCCTTCGTTCCGCTAGCTAGGCGCCATCCCGCCATCCGTGTAATTCCACGAACAAGTTTTCAGACGGAGAGAGCATGGCAGAAGCCGACCGCATTCCGGGTTTCGCGACACTATCCGTTCATGCCGGCGCCAAACCCGACCCGACGACGGGCGCGCGCATCACGCCGATTTATCAGACCGCGTCTTATGTGTTCGACGATGTAGACCATGCCGCCGCATTGTTCGGATTGCAGACGTTCGGCAACATCTATACGCGCATCGGCAATCCGACATGTGCCGTGCTGGAAGAGCGCATCGCCGCGCTGGAGGGTGGCACCGCCGGCTTGGCGCTCGCCTCCGGCCATGCCGCCCAGGTGATCGCGTTTCATGCGCTGATGACACCGGGCGACGAACTGGTCGCATCCAAGAAGCTCTACGGCGGTTCGATCAACCAACTTACCCACTCGTTCAAGAATTTCGGCTGGAACGTGAAGTGGGCCGACCCGGATGACAATTCATCTTTCGAGCGTGCGCTCAGCGACAAAACCAAGGGCATCTTCATCGAATCGATCGCCAACCCGGGCGGCGTCATTACAGACATCGAGGCGGTAGGGAACATCGCCCGCAAGGCGGGCGTGCCGCTGATCGTCGACAATACGCTGGCGACGCCCTATCTCTGCAAGCCGATCGATTACGGCGCTGACGTTGTGGTCCATTCGGTGACCAAATTTCTGGGCGGCCACGGCAACTCCATCGGCGGCATCATCGTCGAGGGGGGGAGCTTCAACTGGTCTCGCAGCGGCCGTTATCCGATGCTGTCGGAGCCGCGGCCCGAATATCACGGCATTGTGCTGCACGAGACGTTCGGCAATTTCGCTTTCGCGATCGCCTGCCGCGTGCTCGGCTTGCGCGATCTCGGCGCTGCGATGTCGCCATTCAACGCCTTCATGTTCATCAACGGCATCGAAACGCTGCCTCTGCGCATGCAGCGTCATTGCGACAATACGCTTGCCGTCGCCGAATGGCTGGCGAAGAACCATAAGGTCGCGTGGGTCAGCTATCCGGGATTGCCCGGCGACAAATATCATGAACTCGCCAAAAAATACGTGCCGAAGGGCGCCGGTGCGGTATTCACCTTCGGGCTCAAAGGCGGCTACGACGCCGGCGTGAAGCTCGTGTCAAACGTGAGATTGTTCTCCCATCTCGCCAATATCGGCGACACCCGTTCGCTCATCATCCATCCGGCCTCGACAACGCACCGGCAACTATCGGACGCGCAGAAGACGGAGGCCGGCGCCGGACCGGACGTGGTGCGGCTGTCGATCGGCATCGAGGACAAGGAAGACATCATCGCCGATCTCGACCAGGCGATGGCGGAGATTTGAGTAGGGGGAGGCATGCCTTGCCCCTACATGCAGCGCGGGCCATGCCGCGCTCCCTATGCGGCGCTATTCCGCCAATTCTAAAGTCACGTGTCCCCTCATAGCGGCAGTCGGGACGGCCGCCGCCTCGCGATGCCACAGCCGCTCCGCATGTACGGCGGCCACGGTGAACACCACGATCGCGACGACCTGGTGCGCGAGCGCGAGATCGATAGGGGCTGCCATCAGCAGGGTGGTGATCCCGAGCGCGACCTGAATCGTGGCGACACCGGCGAGTAAAAGCGCGCCGGTGGCCCCCCGCTGCGTACGCCAGGCATCAAAGGCGTGGAAGAGGATGGCAAGCCAGATCACATAAGCGAGCATCCGGTGGTCGAATTGCACCGTCAGGATGTTCTCGAAGAAATTACGCCAGACCGGCGAGAGGAAGAACAATTGCCCGGCGCTTGGAACGAAGGCGCCGTCGATCAACGGCCACGTGTTGTAGGCGTGGCCTGCGCCTGTCCCGGCGACCAGCGCGCCGAGATAAATTTGCGCCAGCACCAGAGCGAGGATTGCCAACGCAAAGCCGCGCAGCCGCCCGCCGGCCTCGACCGGCCGCGCCGGCGCGAGTTGCTGCGCCGTCCAAAGCACGGCGAGGTACAAGACGCAGGCGAGCGTAAGATGGAACGCAAGCCGATACTGCGACACGACGACACGGTCCGATCCGGCGAGACCGGACGAAACCATCCACCAGCCCACGGCGCCTTGCAATGCGAGCAAACCGAAAAGCGCCCACAAGCGGATGCGCAGCCGCTTTGGCGCCCAGCCGCGCCAGAGGAAGAACAGGAACGGCAGCAGGAACACGAAGCCGATCGCGCGCGCCAGCATGCGGTGCGTCCACTCGTACCAGTAGATCACCTTGTATTGGGCGAGCGTCATCCCGCGGTTGAGCTCCTGGTATTGCGGGATTTGCTGGTATTTCTTGAAATCCTGCTCCCAGGCGGCCTGCGACAAAGGCGGCACGACCCCGGTGATCGGCTTCCATTGCGTGATCGAGAGGCCGGATTCCGTGAGCCGTGTCGCGCCGCCGACGACCAAGGTGGCGAAAATCATGACCGCGACGGTAAGCAGCCAAAGCCGTATTGTCCGCGCGTGAGTGTCGGAAACGTCCATCAAATCGGGCCTGGAACCACGCTCTCAGGTCGCCCGCCACGAGGCTTGCGGGCGACGGCGCGGACCATATAGTTACTGTCCGCTTTCCGCAAATGACGGTATCGAAAGGCTCCCATGCCCAGCCGCATTCGTAAACTGATCGGCACCTTCGCCATGCTTCTGCTGGTCATGGTTTGGAGCATGCTGGCAATGGCGTTGGCCCAATCGGCTCTCACCGACATCAATGGTTTGGTCGCCGCCCTCTATTACGTGATCGCCGGGCTGGGCTGGGTGTTGCCGGCAATGCTCCTGGTCAAATGGATGGCACGGCCCGATACGGCGCGGCGCTCCACTGGTAAGCTCTAGCCGCCGGCTGGCGCGCTCAACGTGCGCGTGACGGCAGCGCGCCGCTCGAAGCCGTGCCGTTGCGCGCGCAGTGGCGCGTTGCGCCGGGGTCGTGCGGGGGTGATCGGCGTGAAAATCTTCAGCGAAAAATAGTCGATGGTTGCGCGCAGTCCCTGCTCCAACGCGGTGTGGGGGCGCCAGTCGATTTGCGTGAGCGCGCGGTCGATCGCCGGCCGGCGGCGCTTAGGATCATCTTGCGGCAGGGGCTTTCGCACGACGGGCGACGATGAGTTGGTCAGCCTCAGCACTGTCTGAGCGATGTCCTTGACGGCCACCTCGTGCGGGTTGCCCAGATTGATCGGCCCGGTGACGTCCGGTCCGCTCTCCATGAGCCGCTCCAGGCCGTCCAGCAGGTCGTCGATATAGCAGAAGGAGCGGGTCTGCCGCCCGTCGCCGTAAAGAGTGATGGCTTCGTTCCGTAGCGCCTGCACGATGAAATTCGAAACCACGCGGCCGTCGCTTTCCATCATGCGTGGGCCGTATGTGTTGAAAATCCGCGCGATCTTGATGGGAATGCCGTGCACACGGTAGTAGTCGAATAGGATAGTTTCCGCCGCGCGCTTACCTTCGTCGTAGCAAGCGCGCGGTCCGATCGGATTGACGTGGCCGAGATAGTGCTCCGGCTGCGGGTGGACTTCCGGATCGCCGTAGACCTCACTGGTAGAGGCCTGCAAGACGCGGGCCTTCTTCTCTCGCGCAAGCTCCAGCACATTGTAGGCGCCCAGTACGCAAGTCCGCATGGTGTGAAGCGGATCGCGCTGGTAATGCGGCGGTGAGGCCGGGCAAGCCAAATTGTAAATGCGGTCAACGGGTCCTGCTATGGGCAGCGGTTCGGCGACGTCGTGCTCGATGAAGCCGAAATTAGGATGATTGAGGAGCGGCCTGACGTTGAGAATATCGCTGGACTGGAGATTGTCGACGCAGACCACCCGATGGCCTTCCTGCACGAGCCGGTCGCAGAGATTGGAGCCGATGAAGCCGGCGCCGCCGGTCACCACGATATTGAGTTTCCTGTCGCCGTTCATGCCGCTCTCCATTCTGCCTTCGAGCCTTCCCCCTTTCTCACCGTTCATTCCGCCGCTTTGAAGCGGCCGAGGCTTCGGCAATCGTCCAACGCCTCGTCATAGTAGTCCTCCAGTTGCTTGGCGCGATGCATCGCGGTGTGGGCGCCGATGACACGCCGCCGCGCGGCGGCCGCGATGGCGCGACGCCGCTCCTCAGGCACTCCCGCGATGACCTGCATGACATCTTGCGTCCTGTCCGCGATAAGAATTTCCTCGCCCGGCTTGAAGATTGTCTCGATACCCGGCCAGCGGTCGCTGACGATGGGGACGCCGCAGGCGGCCGCTTCGAAGAGACGAACGCTCGGCGAGTAGCCTGCGGCCGCCATGTCCTCGCGCGTGACGTTGAGCGTAAAGCGCTGGGCACAATAGAACTTGGCGTGCTGTCGGGGCGCCAGGTGTTCGATGCGCTGAATGTTTCGCGGCCATTCGATTGACGCCGGATATTGGGAGCCGCCGACCACGAAGCGCTTCGCCGGCAAGGCGCGGGCCGGCGCTATCAGCAGTCGATCGAGCCCGTCCTGCCGGTCGGCGCTGAAAGTGCCGAGATAGCCCAGCTCCCATTTAGGCTCGATCTCTATCGGCGCGTGGAAGCAAGGATCTACCGCGCAATAGAGGGGCCGCGCGCGCGGGCTGCCGTAGACCCGCTCGATCAGGTCGAGCGTCGGGCCGCCGGTAAACGACAAATAGAGATCGAACCTGGGGATGATCGACGGCTTGATATAGTCGAGTCCGTCGGTCCGCAGCCGAGCCAAGGTCGCGGGTGTGTCAATATCGTAGAAGGCCGTGACGCCGCGCGCATTCGTACTGATCCAGTCGGCGAGCATGGCGCCGTCCGGAACGAACGAGCCGATGATGACGAGATCGGCGTTTGCCACGAGCTCGAAATGACGTAGAGCCACTTCGCGCAAATCGCGATAAAGGCAAATCCGATATTCCGAGCTTCGCCGCAGATCGCGATGCTCCCTATACCACGGCGCGTCACGTTCGAGGAAGGTAACGTTATGTCCACGTTGCGCCAGTGCGCCGATCAGCGCGCGATAGGTCGTGGCATGCCCGTTGCCCCAGGACGAGGTGATCGACAGGCCGAAGATGACGATGTCGAGGCTCATTCCGCGGCCTCCTCGGCGTAAGTCCATGCGTCGAGCAACCCGGCGACCTGACGTGCGCGATGGACGTAAGTATGCTCTGCCAGCACGCGCTCGAGCGCAGCCGCGCCGATCGCCCGGGCGCCAACCGGCGTCAGACGATCGAGATGCTCCGCCACCGCGTTGGCATCGGCAGCGACGAGAATTTCGCGGCCGGGCTCGAGAAACAGGCCGATACCTTCCCACGCGTCGCTGATGATGCAGGCGCCGGCGCCGGCCGCCTCGAATATGCGCGTCGGCGGCGAAAAGCCGTAGCGCACCATGCTGTCGCGATTGATGTTGAGCGTGGCGAGCGCCGAACAGAAAAACGTGTTGTGATCGGCGGTTCGGACATGATCACGCACCTGCACGTTGCCCGGAATGGCTTTGTCGCCCCAGCCGGCGCCGGCCAGCACAAACCGGTGCCCCGGGCGCAAGGCCGCTGTTCTGAGCAGAAATTCCTCCACTCGCGCTTCGCGGTCGGGAAGCCGGTTGCCCAGAAAATTGAGGTCGCAAACGTATTCGGCGTTCGCCGGGACCGGATAATGAGTGTCCGGATCGAGCGCATTGTAGATCGGTACGCAATCGCGCGCGCCCCAACGCCGATAAGCCTCGCTTACCGGGGCTCCGCCGCCGTAGGTCAGTACTAGGTCGTAATCCGGGATGACTCGCCGGAGATGATGGTTCGAGTCTCTTGCCATCGCATCGAGTGTCGCCGGCGCATCGACGTCCCAATACACGGTATGGCAGCCGCTACACGCGATGCCCGGCACGGCTTCTTCGAGTTCGCGATCGAACACGCCGACACCGCTCGCTTTGACCAATAGATCGGCTTGGGCGCGCGCCCTATCCAAGGCGCGCCGCCAGCCGTCCTGGGTCGCCGGGTAGACCACCACACGCGCCCAATCGGGATCGGCAATATCGCGATGTTGCTGCCGCTCGAAAGCATCCGGCTCGTAAAAGGTGACAGTGTGCCCGAGGCCGGCGAGCGCCTTTAACAGCCCGCGGTAATACGTTGCGGCGCCGTTCCAGTACGAAGAAACCAAGCTCGAGCCGAAGAAATCGATCTTCATGATGCCAGAACCGAATCGTGTGTGTGCATAGCGGAACGGGCCGCCGTCGGACAGTTGATCGACTCGATGATCGATATCAGTTCGTCCACACGCATCGCGCAGGTATGGCGCGCTTCGATCGCCCGCAGTCCGGTGGCGGCGAGTTCACGGGCAAACGCGGCATCATTGAGGATGCGGCGCAATGCCAGCGCCGTTTCCAAGGTATCGCGTACCGACAGGTAAGCACCGGCCGGAAAGAGTCCTTCGATGTCGCGCCAGGGCGCGGAGATCAGCGGAATCCCGCAGGCCAGCGCCTCGAACACGCGGATCGTCGGAATGCCCGGCATCGTTTCGACGTAAGGCCGCCGCGGGACGTGGATGGTGGCTTTGGCCTGAGCAAAGGCGTCGGGGGCCAGGTGGTTCGGCAGCCAACCGCGGTAGTGGACGCCGGCGCGCGCGAGCGCATTGCGCGCGCTGTCCGGATAGCGCACTCCATAGACGCGCGCGGCGATGCCGAGCTTGGCCACAGGCTTGATGAGGAATTGCTCGAGTTCGTGCGTGCGCTCCTCATCGCCCCAATTGCCGATCCAGACAAGGTCGGTGCTCTTCGGCGTCTCCGGAATTGGATGGAATAGGGCCGTGTCCGCCGCCTCGTGCCAGGTGAAGGCGTGTTCCCCCCATCCGCGGCGCGCGTAGACTTCGCGCAAAATCTCGCCAAAGGCGAGCACGCCATCGTAGCCATCGAGATCGAGCCGTTCGATCTCATGCGACGCGGTGACGGCACGATGATGCGTGTCATGAAAAAACAGCGTGAAGCGCGCGCCTTGCAGACGACGTTGGCCGATCCCTGCCACCAGGCCGGGCGTATTCCATTCATGCACCATGACCACGTCGGCCCGATCGAGTGCGTGGTCGAGTTCGGGGCCGTCTCCTCGATATGTTTGCAAGGTGACGCCGGGCACCAACCGGGCGGCTTCGGCCAGCGCCGCTGCGCCGCCGTCGCGGAGCGCGTTCGTGCGACTCCAGCCGTCCTCCGGCTCCCACACCGAAACCGAATGTCCACGCTTGATCAGTTCGCGTGCGATGCCGCGTAAAAAATGCGCATTGCCGTGGTTCCAGCAGGAAACGAAGGAATGATAGAAGAGCACGAATTTCATGCGCAAAGCTCCAACGTGCTTTGCCGTCGGGGCTTGCGCCTGCGCGCATTCAACACCGTGGCGTAAAGCGCGACCGTTGCATCGGCCGTCCGCGCAAGCGAATAGCGTTGCGAACGGCTGCGGGCGGCGCGCTGTAACCGCGTTCGCTCCTTGTCGTCGTGGCAAAGATCGTCGAGCGCGTGCGCCAAGCTCGTCGCATCGCGGGCGTCAAGAAACAGTGCCGCTCCGTCCCACAGCTCGCGCAGGCTGCCGATGTCGGAAAGCACCAGGGCGCAGCCCGCGGCCGCCGCTTCCAGGACCGTCAGTCCGAACGGCTCGTAATGCGCGGGTGAAACGAAAATTTGCGCCTCCAGCATGCGCGCATGGAGGTGAGCGCCCGACAATTCACCGAGCCAGGTGAGCCCGGGAGGGCAGGAGATTTCGCCGTCTGGCCCGCTCAGCGGGCCGGCGAGCATGATCGGCCATGCGATCTTGTCCGCAATGCCGCCGAGGGCCGCCAAGTTCTTGGCTTCGTCCCACAGCCGGCCTGCTGCGAGAATGAACGGCTTCTTCTCATTCCCGGCCAATACCGGCCCGATGCCGTTCCAGATGACGTGGCCGGCGCAGGGCGGTGCATAGCGGGCTTGGACCTCGTCGCGAAAAAAGGAAGTCGGCGCGATCCAGGCGTCCGCGGATTGCAGCCCGGCTCGCACCGCGGTCGCATAGCGGAGCCACTTACGCTCCGTGACCTCCTCGCCGCGGCAAGCGCGCCACCATGAGCCGACGCAGGAATGGGCCGCAACCACGACGGGGGTGCGCCAGCCGTAACTGGCCTCGCGAAAGCTGTTGAGATGGATGATGTCGGGACGAACGGAGTCCTCCAGCGCCAGGAGAACGCCTCGGGCGCGGCGGATATCCTCGCCCATCGGATCCATCCACTCGAGCGCTAACTCGGTCGGTATGAAATCGAATTGAGGAAGATCTTGAAGGCCACGAAGCTGACCGTCCCGTGGTGCCGGTCCGAGACTGACCAGCGTGACACGATATCCACGCGTGCACAGCGCCGAGCTTAGAGAGGTTGCGTACGTCCACACTCCGCCGACCGCGTCGGTGGTTAACAGGACATGCGGAGGTCGCGGCGGACTCATCCCGGGCACTCCCTCTCGAGCTCGTGGAGGTGAAGCGGCCTCTGTTCCTGGATGTCGCTGAAGGCGTCGAACTGGCGTAGATAATAATCGACGGCGCGCTCCCAAGCGCGCTCGTCGGGCGCGCCCCAAAGCTTTGTGTAATCGGGCGAGCCCGGGTAGGGAAACAGCGGCACCGGATCGTTGGCCCAGATTCCGGCGCGGTCCATCTGCGCTCGCCAGCGTTGCACCTCCTCGTCGTCGTCCTGCGGCATTTCAATGAGATTGGCCTGGACGAATGGAATGTGCCGCTTGGCGGTGATAAGTTGCTCGGCGAGCTGCTGCGTGGTCATCTTGCAGCGTTTGGCGAGCGCGTTACGCCCCTCGGGCGTCAAGCTCTCGACGCCGCACTCGGCCGATACGCAGCCGGCCTCCCCGAGCAGCGCCAGCATGTCCGGCTTCCACAGATCGATGCGTGTCTGTACGCCGAATTTGAGGCCGCGCCCGCGCAACGCGCGCAAGAGAGGTTCATTCGGCAGAAATATCTCATCGATGAAATAGACGTATTCGATACCCTGGTGCTGCAGCCGGTCGATTTCTGCGACGGTCGCGCCAACGTCGCGCCGACGATATTTATTGCGAAAGTTCTCCTTGGCGCAGAAGGTGCAGTTATAAGGGCATCCCCGCGACGTCTCTACCTCCGCGCCGGGTCCGAGCGGCGCTGCATCGAAGCGATGGTGATGGTGATGATGACGGCGGATGAATTCGTCCGGCCATTTCAGCGCCGGCTGATCGACGAAATGAGCCGCCTGCGGGCCACCCACGACCTTGATCTCGCCGCCGTCGCGCCGACACAAGCCTGGAAATTCGCGCTCACCGTCGGCCAACTTACACAGCGATTCTTCACATTCTCCCATCAGCACGAAGTCGGCGCCAAGCTTGCGCAGTGTCGTGCGCGGCGTGGTCGAGCCGTGTGGGCCGATAGCGGCGATCAAGCCGCCGATGTCGCGGATGGCGTCGATGAGTTCTTGGCAGACGCGCAACTCCGGCGGCGCACAGCGCCAGAAAAGGTAGGTCGGCGCCGTCGTGACCACCGTTATGTCCGGCTTGAATGCCTGCACTTCAGCGCGCAAATCGGAATGCGATAAATCGAACAAATGGGCATCCAGGAGACGCACAGCGTGTCCCGCAGCCTCCAACATGGCCTGTGACATGCCGAGTTCGAGCGGCAAGTGCGGTTCGCGGCATCCGAAATAGATGCTGCCCTCGAAATGCCAATTGGGATTGATGAGCGCCAGCTTCATGCCTGCGCCCCGACGAGTGTATCGGCCGCGGCTTGCGGAGCGAGACTGCGTGTAAGCCACGCCAGCAAGGCGGCGATGCCTGCCCGCACAGGGACGCGTGGACTCCATTCGATCGCACGGCCGATCGCAGTGATATCGGAAACGTACCAAGGTTGATCGCCGGGCCGCCAATCGTCATGGACGATGCGGGAGCGTCGTCCGAGCACTCCGGCGATGAGATCCAACAGCTCGCGCAGGCTGACCGAATTAGCAATCCCGCCGCCGAGATTGAACACGCGGCCGGAAATCGAATCGATGCGGTCGAGCGCACCGATCCATGCGTTCACCGCGTCGTCGATGTAGAGAATGTCGCGGACCTGACAGCCGTCGCCGTAGAGTGTGATGGGCCTGCCCGCGATCGCTTGCTTGAGGAAATGGGCGACCCAGCCTTGGTCCTCGGTGCCGAATTGGCGAACGCCGTAGATGCAACTCATGCGAAAGACGGCGGTTCGCAAGCCGAACACGCGCGCGTAATCGAGTACATATTGATCGGCCGCGCCTTTCGAGCAGCCATAGGGGCTGTAGAGATCGAGCGGTGTATTTTCGCCGATGCCGCGCGCGCAGGCCTTATCGATCGGCTCATAACGATCACCTCGCAGGGCAACGGCGTCGTTTGAAAACAGCCGCCCGTAAACCTTGTTGGTGGACGCAAAGATGACCGGCGCGGCGGGATTGCGCCGCCGTACGGCCTCCAGCACGTTCAATGTGCCGGCGGCGTTGACGGAGAAGTCCGCCTTCGGGTCGTCGAGGCTCGTGGTCACTGCCACCTGGGCGGCGAGGTGAAGGATGGCGCCGGCGCGTGCAACGAGCGCATCGAGCACATCGGCGTCACGCACGTCAGCCGGCTCGATGACGACGCGCTCACCATGGCGAGACTTCAGCCAGTCCCGGTTTTCCTGAGCTCCGGCGCGGGCGAAATTGTCGAGCGCGATCACCTGTCGGCCGCGGCTGGCCAGAGCGTTCGCCAGATTGCAGCCGATGAAGCCGCAGCCGCCGGTAATCAGGATCGGCCTTTCGGGGTCGGCCAAGCGGGCCACGCGTTTCATGCCACCAGGCCCCGCTGTTCGAGTTCGGCCGTCGCGCGCTCGATGCCATCGTCGGCAACTTGACCGGCAAGCCATTCGGCGAGTTCGCTCAGACCATCCGAGAAATCAACTTCGGGGATAAATCCAAGCTTCGCCTTTGCCTTGGAAATGTCGGCAAAGCAGTGCCGGATATCGCCGGCGCGGAATTTTCCGAGCACGTGCGGTGTGATTTCCGAGCGGCCCATGACTGCGGCGAGGTCACGGGCAATACTGAGAATATTGCGGCTTTTGCCCGAGCCGATATTGAAGACGCCGATAGTGTCTTTATCCGCCTCGATCGCTATCCGGCAGGCGCGGGCCACATCTCGCACATGGACAAAGTCCCGGCGCTGCTTGCCGTCTTCGTAAACCAGCGGAGGTCGCCCATTGAGCAGCCGCGCAGCGAAGATGGCCAGTACGCCGGTGTAGGGATTGGATAAGGCTTGATTTGGCCCATAAACATTGAAAAATCGAAAGGCGATCGTGGGTATGCCATAGGCGCGGCCCGCGATCAGGCTGAGCCGCTCCTGGCAATATTTGTTCAGCGCGTAGATAGAACTCAGCGATGGTTGTTTGTTTTCGGGCGTCGGCAGCGGTTCAAGCCCCTCGCCACCGGGACCACGGAGCTCCCACTCACCCCGGCGGAGCTGCTCGGCATCGCGTTCTTCCGGATTGACCATTTGGCCGTCTGCATTGCGCGCGAGCCCTTCGCCATAGACGCTCATCGATGAAGCGCAGACCAGCCGGCGAACCGGGTTCCTTGCTAATGCCTCCATAAGCGCGGCGGTACCGACGTCATTCACCTCGGTATAGGAGGTCATCTCGTACATGCTTTGGCCGACCCCTACGCGGGCCGCCAAATGCACGACGACCTCCACGCCCTGAAGCGCGCGAGCAACGGTGCTCGCATCCCGTACGTCACCGCGGATGCGCTCGGCGTCTGCGGTGAGATAATCCGGCCAATTTCCCGACGGGTGAACTTGAAGAGAGAGATTATCGAGAATTCGGACCGAGTAGCCGGAAGCGAGTAACTGTTCCGCCAGGTGAGAGCCGATGAATCCCGCCCCCCCTGTAATCAAAATACGTGTGACCATCGAGTGCGCTCATATCCTTCCTGAGCTTCTTGAACATCATCCTCTTGATGGTCGCCAACGCGACGGTCGGATTTTTGGTTCCAATTGTACTTAGAAGAAGAAGCTTAAAGTCCGCCGGCAAACCAAACGAGAGTCAACTAGACGACGTTCCCGCTTCGGCGTGAGGTAGTTCTGTATGTGGTCGCGAACCGAGAGCCGAGTACCTTGCCGTCAAGTTCCAGATGGTGCGCGACAGTCGCAGCGACATCCGAGAAGGTTTGCCGTGCGCCGATATTGCCGGTCGGTATGCGCGGTCCGAACGCGATGAGCGGAACCTGCTCGCGTGTGTGATCCGTTCCTCGCCACGTCGGATCGCAGCCATGGTCGGCGGTGACGATGGCGAGATCGCCGGGCCTCATCGCGTCGATGAAATCGGGAATCCAGCGGTCGAATTCTTCCAGTGCCTGCGCGTAGCCGGCGGTATCGCGCCGATGACCATGGATCGTGTCGAAGTCGATGAAGTTGGCGAACAGCAGGCCGCCGTCGGCAAGCCAACTCATGCCGTCCAGTGTGCGTGTGCACAGTGCTGCGTTACCGTCGCCCTTCAACACACGTCCGGTGCCTGCGTGGGCAAATATGTCGTCGATTTTGCCGACGGTAATCACGTCCCGCTCGGCCGCTTCAGCGGAATCGAGAATGGTGGGCGAGGGCGGCCTTATGGCGTAATCGCGGCGATTAGCCGTGCGGTGGAAGCCGCTGCTGCTATCGCCGCGGAAAGGACGGGCGATGACGCGGCCGATTTTCCCGTATGTGCCCCCGTCGAGCAAGCCGCGAGCAATCGCGCAAAGTGCGTAAAGCCGTTCTAGTCCGAACGCTTCTTCATGTGCAGCGATCTGAAATACGCTGTCGGCGGAGGTGTAGCAGATCGGTTTTCCGCTGCGAATGTGCTCCTCGCCCATTTCGGCGATGATCGCCGTACCCGATGCGTGGCAGTCTCCGAGGATGCCCGGCAGAGCAGCGCGCGCGCAAAGCTCCGCGATGAGATCGGGTGGGAAGCAGGGCCGACTGCGCGGGAAATAGCCCCATTCGAAGAGCACCGGAACGCCGGCGATCTCCCAATGACCCGACGGGGTGTCCTTGCCCTTTGATAATTCCGCGGCGCAGCCATACAGCGCCTGCGTTCGTCCGCCGTTTTCCAATCCTGGTGGAATACTGCCGTTGGCGAGACGGCAAGCTTCTCCCAGACCCAAACGCGCCAAATTTGGTAGCCTCAGCCGGCCCGCGCGCATGTCATTGTCAGCCGCGCCTTCCGCACAGGCGCGCGCGATATGTCCGACCGTGTCGGCGCCGTCATCTCCATAGAGCCGCGCATCCGGCGCCCCGCCGATGCCGACCGAATCCATGACCAGGATCGCCGCGCGCACGAGCGATATCCTAGGAGGTTGCGGCGGCCACCCGCACCCGCTCGGGCCGGGGTGAAGCTATCGGTTTCGCATAGCGGCGGACCATGGCCGCACAAAAAGCCGAGAACTCCTCCGGGTCGATCGGTGGGCTGGTGTGATGGGGCGCGAGGCCGCGGTCCTCCGGCGTAAAACAGAACGTGAGGGTGACGTCGAAATCCTCAAGCGCACGCATCTGGCGATCGAACCATTCCAGTGCATTCTCTCGGAGACTGTCGGCCCATGACAGCCCGGTCCGCAGATGGCGCACGCCGAGCTTCCTCATCAACGCTACTGCTTGTTCAAGGCGATGGTCCTCAAAATGAAACCATTGGCAAAGCCCGAGTTCCGGTGCGTAGCGGGCGAATGTCTTGTAGGCCAGTTTGGGGGTGCCGTCCTCGCGCAGCAGGCCCATATGAAAATGCCGGTAATAGGATGAGCCTTCCGCCTCGCGATGCCGCGTGGTAGCCGGCCATGCGGCGGGCAAGTCATAAAGGCTGTACCAATGAATCCGCGGCGTACGGCCGATCAGCAACTCGGCGGTGCGGATCAGCCCCCAATCCTGAACCTCTTCGGCCCCGAAGGACGAGACGCCCACTTCGCTCACCCATACCGGCAAAGGTGTCACCGCTCGAATTTCGTCGAGCTTGGCCGGCCAGTCGTGAATCGGCCACAGGTTCCAATCGAGCGGGAAGCCATGGACGGCGACCATGTCGACGTGCTCGAGCACGCCTTTGCCGGCCATGTTCTGAATGAAACTGGGGTCGATCGGCGAAATGCCGCCGAGCACGCGGGGAAGGTCGGGATTGGCGTGTGCGATCGCGCGACCGGCGGCGATCGCCATTTCGGCAAAACGATCCCACTCGGGATCAAGCTCGCGGTCCCAATGCGACTTATTATTGGGCTCGTTCCAGATCATTGCGGCTTCGATCATCGCCCCCTCCGTGGATAGACGGCCGCGGCGCCCGTCGGCGGCTGGCCACGCCGGCAGAGATAGACTTCTTCTTCCGGATGCGCGGTGATCTCGAAGCCGGAACTGCGCAGCATGGCTTCGACGCAGGCGCGGTTTGGCACCCACCAGTTGGTCGGATCATCAGCGTAGCAGTGCTCGATGAAGTGCAGTTTCGGATAGCCGGGCGCGTCGAAGTGCTCTTTGGCCCAGAAGTCGTAATCGGATTCGACTGGCGGAATCTCCTGGCTGCCACGCTGCATCGACTGAAACACCATCAGATCGCGGGCGGCGTGCTCATGGATAAGATCCAGCGCGAGGAGCGGATGGCGCAAGTGATAGAGCACGCCCATGAACAGGACGATGTCGAAGCGTTCGCCGAGCGCCGCGACGTCGTAAACGGAAAGCTTGGCGAACTCGATGTCGAAGCCGTTCACCTCGGCTGCGAATCTCGCCTGTGCGAGATAAAGGTCCTCGGAGTCGATCGCCACGACCCGCCGCGCACGCCGCCGTTTCATTTCCAGCGAGTAGAAACCGGCGTTGCAGCCAATATCGAGCACCGAGCAGCCGCTAAGGTCCTGCGGAATAGCATCCGC
This sequence comes from Pseudolabrys sp., assembly GCA_035765795.1. Classification (GTDB taxonomy): domain Bacteria; phylum Pseudomonadota; class Alphaproteobacteria; order Rhizobiales; family Xanthobacteraceae; genus Pseudolabrys. The sequence goes on from DASTWX010000083.1 coordinate 43,077, forward strand.
GAACGTGCGCCACTTGATCGCGGGGTAGTCGCCGAGAAAATGACCTGGCGCCGTGTGTACGCCCTGAAGGTCCAGATTGTGAAACCACGGTCCCAAATCCTCGACTTCGCTGCGGATGTCGTCGATCGATCTCGGTTGCATCGTCACCGCGCCGGCCTCGTCGTGCTGGTGGCCTGCGCGAGTTGGCCGCGCGCGATGAGAGGCCCGCTTCCATCGTGGGCATCCCGCTCGGCGAGCAGGTTCATCGCAGCCCGATAGCCCTCGACGGTGCCGACGTCAGCGTAGCTTTCGCCGGCCTTGATGCCGACCGCGGTGCCGCCTTCGGCGAGATAGGCGTTGATCAATGTTCCGATATATTCGTCCTGACAGTGTCGCTCGCGCCATAAAGCCTTCAAAGCGAAAAACACGGTCCCCGGCATCTTGAAAGCGCCCCAAATCCAATTCGAAGCGGCGCCATGCTGCTTCACCTGGATTTCGCGGACGCAGTCAGTGCCGTCGATCACGACGGCGTCGAACAGTTCGGGGCGTTCGACGGGAAAAAGCAAAAACGACAAGGCGTCGTCGGGCAGCTCCCTCAACGCGTTGTCTGGAAACCAGATGGTGTCGGGCAATCCGACAGCGACCGGCCGCGCATGGTCAATCACCGTATCGGCGCGAAAGATAGCGTCGCATAGTCCGCGTGGCTGTGGCTGGACCACGTAGGCCAAGGTAGCGGCATCGTAATCGGCTCCGAAATACTCCATGATGTCCGATTTGCCGGGGGAGATCACAAAACAAATCTTGTCGGCGCCGGCAATCACCATGCGCTGGAGCAAATATTCGCTGACGGCGCGCGGGCGCTTGGCGCCTTCATGATGACGACTGCCGACGGGCAGCAGCTCCTTGGAAAACCCCAAGGGCTGAATGCGGCTGCCAATTCCGGCGGCGGGTACGATTCCCCACACGATCAACCCCATGCCGTCGCGGCCGCTGCCGGGCGGGTCTGCCGAGGCCGTGACTCAAGAAGCTGCATGAGTTGGGCGGCCCGATGCGCGGAGGTATGCTCGGCGTATACGCGCTCGCGGGCCGCTTCGCCGATTTGGCGCAAGGCGGCCTCGCCGAGGTCGAGCGCTTTGATGGTGTCCTCCGGCCCACGCGACACCAGGATCTCGGTGCCAGGCGTGAAGAAGGTATGCAAGCCTGTCCATTCGTCGCTCAGCACAGGAACGCCGCAGGCCGCCGCCTCGAACAAGCGGCCCGAGGGGCACCAACCGAGCTCGGCCATGGCGCGGCGGGTGAGGTTGAGAGTCAGGCGCGAGGACGAATAGAACGAAGGGTGCTCGTCGGGTGGTAAGTGCCGCACGAAGTAAATGTTTTCGCTCCAGGGAAATTCCGCCGGATACTGCGCGCCGCCAATGACAAAGCGCATGTCGGGCCGAGCGCCTGCGGGTGTGAGAAACAAGGCATCGAGCGCGGGCTGCCGGTCAGGCGAGAAAGTGCCGAGATATGAAAGATCGGCGCGATAACTTTCGATCGGCGGCACCCTGTGATGAATGTCGGGATCGACGTGGCCATAAAGCGGCTCCACCCGCCGGGCGCCAAGCCGAAAACGCAACTGATCGAGCGTGCTGCCGCCGGCGTAACTCAGAACAAGATCGAAATCGGCAAGGCTGCCGGGGATGTAATCGACGGTTTCCCCGGCATTGAGGCGTGCCAG
>DASTWX010000084.1:0-2375 GCA_035765795.1 Pseudolabrys sp.
GGGAGACGCCAAATGACCCTGACGCCGCAGCAGATGGACAAGAAGATGGACGAGCACTTCGCCTTCGAAGGCCGTGACGACGTCGAGGGCGTGCTCGCGACGCTCACGGACGACGTGGAGCACGACATCGTCGGATGGCCCTTCGGCCCGTCGCATGGCCGAGAGGGCGCACGCAAGTTCTACGAGAGCACGTTCTTCGATCTCTCCGATGGCAAGGTGCGGTGCAGGAAGCGTCTCTACGGCCACAACTTCATGGTCGACGAGTCGATCTGGACGGGGCGGGCGCCGGGCAAGCCTTTCGGCCTGGAGGGCCGCAATCGCCCGCTCGAATTCAGGCTGCTCCACGTCGTCGAGTTTGCAGACGGCGGCGACATCAAACGCGAGAATGTGTGGATCGATTTCGCTTCTATCTTGCAACAACTGCCGCAGGACTGAACGTGACTGGCAAAGGACGAATGGGACGTCCGAATCAAAGGACGCGCACCCGCAAAGACCTCCTCCAGGCCGCGTCACGGCTCATGAAACAGGGACGGACGCCTACGCTGGAGGAGGTTGCCGAGGAAGCGCTGGTCTCGCGCGCCACGGCGTATCGCTACTTTCCGAGCATCGAGGCGCTTCTGGTTGAGGCGCCGCTGGACGTCGCCGTGCCCGAGCCTGAAGAACTGTTCCGGGACGAGGCTTCGCGCGATCCTGTCGAGCGTCTGCAGCGGGCTGACACCGCCCTGCATGACATGATCCTCGCGAACGAGCCTCTGCTGCGCGCGATGCTCGCGCACGCCCTCCAGCAGGGCGTCCAATCCGACGAGAATGGCAACGTGCCGCGGCGGCAGAACCGGCGCACGCCGCTCATTGAAGCGGCGCTCGCGCCGGCGCGCGGGCAATTCAAGCCTGGAGATTTCAAACTCCTGACGACGGCCCTGGCGCTGATCATGGGAACCGAGGCCGCCATCGTAACGAACGACGTCCTGCAACTCGACGATGCGGAGGCGCGCAAGGTGAAGCGCTGGGCCATTCGCGGGTTGGTCGAGGCAGCAAGAAAACCAACCGTCCACGACTGATGAAAGCACACGCTACCGGGCCCCCAAGGGGCGAATTCGGACAACACAGGAGAACCTTCAGATGTACCCGAAGACCGCAACGCTGCTCGCATCCGCTCTCGTTTTTACAGTTGCGACCGCGGCTTCCGCAGCCCCCCTCACGCCGCCGGAGATGGCACGCATCGATGCGTCGTCGTCCGCTCTGCCCGGCGAGCCGAGTCTCGCTGAAATTCGCAGCGCGACCGAGAGATTTCGCGACATCAAGATCGCGCTCGCGGAAGGATACGTCCGCGATCCTTCCAACATGTGTGAGACGGCCGAGATGATGGGGAAACCGCAGAGTCTGGGCGCCATGGGCATCCACTACTTCCGTCCCGATCTCCTCGGCATCACGGCCCCGCCCAATCCGCGCGTCGACGGCATCGGCACACATACCGATTTTCTGAAGCCCGCGATCCTCATTTACGAGCCGCAGGCCGACGGCTCGCACGAACTCATCGCGGTCGAAAACCTCGTGTTCGCGAAGGCCTGGAAGGAGGCAGGCAACGGCGCGCCGCCCGCATTTCACGGCGTCGCCTACGACACCATGATCGACGACCCCGCGACCGCATTGGACGAGGCGCATAATTTCGAGCCGCATCACGACCGCCACGTTTGGCTCTACCGCGAGAACCCGAACGGCGTCTTCGCCCAGTACAATCCCCGCGTGACCTGCCGGCATCACGGGCACGGCGCGCCTCACAAGCATCGCCAATGACGGCATCGCGCGCCGAACCCCGAGCGCATAGCGAGTAGCCGGATGAGCGAGGCGACATCAATTCCCGACCCGAGCAAGACCTGGTCGTTCCAGGTCACAATGGAGAAAGAGATGGAAACCAGAGTCGACGAAATCACCGACGGCATCTATCGGCTTTCGACTTTCGTACCGGACATCGCGCCGCCGGCGGGCTTCACTTTCAACGGGTTCGTTATCCTGGGCGAAGAGCCGCTGATGTTTCATACCGGGTTGCGGAAGATGTTTCCGCTCAACCGGGAGGCGCTCGCCCGCATCGTGCCGCCGGAAAATTTGCGCTGGATCACTTTCGGCCACTATGAGGCTGATGAATGCGGCGCCATGAATGAGTGGCTTGCCGTCGCGCCGAACGCGCAGGTTGCGCATGGGCAGACCGGCTGCCTGGTGTCGCTCAACGACATGGCAGATCGCGCGCCGCGCGTGCTTGCCGACGGTGAGGTAATCGACCTCGGTTGCGGCAAGCGCGTACGCTACGTCGATACGCCGCATACGCCGCACGGCTGGGACGCCGGCGTGCTTTATGAGGAGTCGACCGGGACGCTGCT
>DASTWX010000085.1:0-30110 GCA_035765795.1 Pseudolabrys sp.
GCCGCGGCTCAGGTTGGCGATGATCGTGCCCGTCGAGGGCAGGCTCTTGCGGTCGACTTGCGTCGATTGGTCCCAGAGCTTTGCACGCACCACCGCTTTCGAACAGTGGAAGAAGGCGGTCTCGACATGCACCAGCAAGACGCTACGCGGCAGCTTGCCGTTGACGACGAAGCTTTGCAGCAGGTCGGGATCGATAGAGATCGTGCCGCGGCCGTTGACGCGCATCGTTTCGCCGACTCCGGGAATCAAGAACAGCAGCGCCACGCGCGGATCGCTTACGATGTTGCGGAAGCCGTCGATTCGGTTGTTGCCGGGACGGTCCGGAATGGCGAGCGTCTTTTCATCGAGGACGCGCACAAAACCGGCCGGGTCGCCCTTCGGCGAGCAGTCGAGCCCCTCCGGGCCGCCGGTGGCAATGATGACGAAAGGCGCCGCCTCGATCAGCTTGCGATAATTCTCGTCGATATAATCGATCTCCTTGACCACGGCGGGGCCGTACGGCTTGGCGTAATGCGCATCGAGTTGCTCCGGCGTGGTCAGCAGATGATCGGCCCTCATTGAATCGCTCCTTACGCCGCCAGCAAATGGCGGTCGTCATGCCCCACGATAGCGACTTCGACAATCTCGCCGGGTGTCGTTTCGGGTGCAAGCCTCACCGCCGTGAATTGCTCGGTGCGGCCGAGCCCGCGCGTTTCCGTGAGCACGTTCTGCCGGGTCCCGATTTGCCTGGCGAGATGCGCGCGCAAAGCGGCATCAGCTTTGTCGCGAAGCCGCTGCGCGCGTTCTTTCGCGATCGCACGGTCGATCTGCGGCATGCGTGCCGCCGGCGTGCCCGGCCGCGGCGAGAACGGAAAGACATGCAGCGTGGTGAGCCCGCATTCGTCGACGAGATCGAGCGAGCGCGAGAACATGTCCTCCGTTTCGGTCGGGAAGCCGGCGATGACATCGGCGCCGAAGACGATGTCCGGGCGTAGACGGCGCGCGCGTTCGCAGAAAGCGACGGCGTCCGCGCGGGAATGCCGCCGCTTCATGCGCTTCAAGATGAGATCGTCGCCGGCCTGCAGCGACAGATGCAGGTGCGGCATCAGCCGCGGCTCATCGCCGAGCGCGTCGAACAGATCGGGGTCGGCTTCGACCGAATCGATGGATGACAAGCGCAGGCGAGGAAGTTCCGGCACCGCGCGCAAGATATGTTTGACCAGCGCTCCGAGACGCGGCGCATCGGCGAGATCGGCGCCGTAGCTGGTGATGTCGACGCCGGTGAGCACCACCTCGCGATAGCCGGCGTCGGTGAGGCGCCGCGCTTGCGCCACGACGTCCTCGATCGGCAATGATCGCGAATTGCCGCGGCCGAAGGGAATAATGCAGAAGGTGCACCGGTGGTCGCACCCGTTCTGCACCTGGACAAAGGCGCGGGCACGGCCCTCGATGCTGTCGATCGCGTGCGCGCGCATGTGCCTGGCCGACATGATGTCAGCAATGGCCACTTTCCGCTCGTCCGCCCAAGCGCGGGCATCGAGCTTTTCTTCGTTGCCGAGAACACGATCGACTTCCGGCATGCCGGCGAATACGTCCGGCGTTGTTTGCGCAGCGCAGCCGGTGACCACGACCGGGCGGCCTGGCTGCTCGCGCTTCAGGCGGCGGATCGTTTGCCGTGCCTGGCGCACGGCTTCCGCCGTCACGGCGCAGGTATTCACCACAACGGCGTTCTCGACGCCGGCAGTGCTCGCCTCGCGCTTGATGACTTCCGATTCGTACGTGTTGAGCCGGCAGCCGAAGGTGACGACGTCGATCGACATTGAAAATTCGTCCTTAGTCATTCCGGGACGGCGCGTTAGCGCCGGGCGCGGAATCCAAACTCCGCAGCACTGGGACTATGGATTCCGGGCTCGCGGCCTAGCGGCCGCGCCCCGGAATGACCACTACAGGGTGGATACCTTCTCGAACAAGGCCGGGTCGAAGCGGCCTTCGAATTCGAATTCCGTCGGGCCGGTCATCAGCACGTGATCATCCGCGCGCCATTCGATTGTCAATTTTCCGCCAGGTAGCGTCACCTGCACTTCGCGTCCTGTGCGCTTCAGCCGCGCCGCGGCGACGGCGACGGCGCAGGCCGCCGAGCCGCAGGCTTTGGTGAGCCCGGCGCCCCGCTCCCAGGTGCGAATGACGATGTGCTCGCGGTCGATGATACGGGCGAGTGTAATGTTGGCGCGCTCGGGAAAGATCGGGTGGTTCTCGAGCAGTGGGCCAAGCCGCACGAGATCATAGGCGTTCACATCATCGACCCAGAACACGGCATGTGGATTGCCCATGCTCACTGCTGAGGGCGAATGCAGTATCGGTTTGTCGATCGGGCCGATCTGCAATTCGATCGCCCGCGTATCGCGGAACTCCTCGGCGAGCGGAATCTCGTTCCAGGCGAATTTCGGCCGGCCCATATCGACCGTGAACAGGCCGTCGGCCTTTCGCCAGCAATTCAGGATGCCGCCGGCGGTCTCGAAGGTGAGCGTGTCCTTGCCATCTTTGGCGATCAGCTCGGCAACGCAGCGCATGCCGTTGCCGCAGGCGCCGGCCTGTGAGCCGTCGTTGTTGTAAATCATGACAAAGCCGTCGGTGCCGGAAGTGCGTGGGGCATGGATCGCCATTAACTGGTCGTAACGCACGCCGCCCGGGCCTGCGGCCGCGCGCGCCTCGCTGGCGTCGATCTCGCCTCCGCGGGCGCGCAGATCGACGACCACGATCTCGTTGCCGATCCCGTTCATCTTGAAGTATTGCTGGTTGGCGAGCGCGCCCATGTTCGCTTTGGCCTTATGGTCTCAATCTGCCCGGGTTAGCCGAGTTTATATGGTTTTCCCCAGCGCGCGAAGCGAGACGGAGCACTTGCAATATGCGTTGCCTGCGATTGACGATGATTTTTGCGATCGCGCTCGCCTGCGGTTTTGCCGTTCCAGCCGGTGCGCAGGCCCCCGCGCCGCCGGTCACGGCGGAGCCGCCGCCGGGCGGCTCGGTCATGGGCACCCGCCAGCCCGGAGACGCGTTCGGCCAGGAGGTGACGTTGCCGGCACGCAGCATCGTCTATGTGAAGGGACAGAGCGGCTGGGACAAGGCCTACGAAACGTTGCAAGCGGCCTTCAAAGCGCTGCATGCCGCGCTGGACAAGGCGGGCATCAAGCCGAGCGGACCTTCAATGGTGATCTATACCGAGACTGATGAGAAAGGCTTTTCATTCGAGGCCGCGCTGCCGGTCGCCAAGGCGTCGGAGACACCGCTAGGCTCCGGCATCTCGGCCGGTCAGGCGCCATCAGGCAAGGCGCTCAAATTCGTCCACCGCGGCTCTTATGATGCGATGGACTCGACCTACGACACCATTACCGAGTATCTCGATGAGAAAAACCTGGATGCCACGGACCCGTTCTTGGAAGAATACGTCACCGATCCGCTGACGACGCCGGCGGATCGGCTGCAGGTCAATATCTACGTTCCGGTAAAATGACCATGATTCCCGCTCGTGTGCTTGCCGCTGCTCTCGCCGTCGCTTTGCTGGCCGCGTTCTCTTCCCCTGCTTTCGCAGTCGAAAAACTGGTCACCGTCACCGGCGAGGGTAGTGTGACCGTTGCACCCGACACCGCGGTGATTCGGATCGGCGTCAGCAGCCAAGGCAAGGACGCGCGCGCGGCCAGCGCCGCGAACGCCAAACAGATGAGCGCTGTGCTCAACGCGATAAAGCAGAGTGGCGTCGCTGCGCGTGACATCCAGACTTCGCGGCTTTCGCTGCAACCGCAATATGATTCGAAAAACGGAGCCAACCGCCTGCTCGGCTTTCAGGTGACCAACCAGATCACAGTGCGCATTCACGAAATTGAGGAGTTGCCGGCCATCCTCGACAAAGCCATTTCCGCCGGCGCCAACGAAATGTCGGGCATCGAATTCGTCGTCTCGGGCAAATCCAAGCTGCTCGATAAAGCGCGTACGGACGCCATGGCGGATGCTCACCGCAAAGCCGAGCTTTACGCCAAGGCTGCTGGCGCAAGCCTCGGCCAAGTCGTGGCGATCACCGAAGAAGGCTCGGCACCGCCGCCGCGCCCGTTCCAGGCAATGCGGGCGACCGCCGGCGCGGTGCCGGTCGCTCCCGGCGAGCAGATGCTGCGTGCTACGGTGACGGTGAGCTACGATCTAAAGCCGTAGCCGCTGCTTGTCATCGCGCTAGCAATGAGGCGGATGTCCTGAGTCGGTCATCGCGATAGAACAACGCGGTGATCCGAGCCCTCCCATGCAGCCCGTTGCGGGAAATAGAAGGTGAAATCGACGGCCTCGCGGCCTTTCAATGCGGCCCATGGCAACCGCACCTCGTACAAGCCGAAAGCGTTGATGGTCGCGGTCCGATCGATGGCGTCATGCCAGCCGTCGAAGCCGAGGTGCAGCATGAACGGCGCGTCGCCTTCGAACGCCAGATCGCGCTCTTTCGGCAGCGCATCGAACGGCGTGTCGAATCGCCAATGCCAAGTGCCTGATGCAGGTCGGCACTTGAGATACCGCTCGGTTGAGGCGAGCAACTCCACCGGCCGCTTGTGTTCGCACGCCACCAGCAGCTTGAGAAATTCTGAATGTGCCCACACCAGCGGCATGGCGCTGCCGCTCGGCTTGCCGGGGTAAAGCCCACGCGCGGGGATGGGGTCGGAATCCCACACCTGTTCGGGAATGAGACCCCCGGGCCCGGTCATGTGGGCCATCGCCTGCAAATAGGGAAGCGGGTCCGCTCCGCTCTGCAGCGCGTAGTGGCCGCGTTCGCCGGCGAGTAGCGGCCAAGCGCGGCCGACGCCGCTGCCGTCGAAGGGCGAACCGTCCGCGTGCTCGCCATAGCCGTCCTGATTGTAGCGATGGAAGGCGACACCCGACGGCGTCTCCACTTTCAGCAAGGCATCGGTGACCACGAGCGTGTTGCGAATGCGTGGATCGGAAGCCTCGCGCAAACCGAGGCGGACGAGCCAAAGGAATTCCATGCCCACCAGATTGACGGCCGGAAGCGTTTCGCCGTTGCGGTTTTTGACCTCAATGCGGCCCTTGAGGCCGCCATGCTCCAAACTCGGGCCGATGCGGACATAATAGCCGTCGACACCGAAGCGCTGCGCCAGGGCGCCGCCGGTCGCATAAGTCCAGTCTTCGATGCGCTCGTTCCAATAGTCGGCGATTTCCAACGCATAGGCGCGTTCAGCGTCGGCGAGAAACGGGGCCGCGGCGATCAAAGCGACAATCTGCACGCCGAGGCTGAAGGGGCTGATGCCGGCGTTCTCTTCCCATCGGTCCTGCTGGCTTCCCGGACCATTTCGGACGAGGAAGGCGGCGGCACGCCGGATCATGTGCGTGACGCCGGCTCCGAGCGGCAATCCCTCTTCGGCGAGTTTGGCGGCGAGGAGTACCGGGAAGGATACCTCGTCGATCTGATGTCCGAACCAATAGGGGCGCCCGTCCGGAAAGTAGTTCTGGTACCAACTCCCGTCCTCGCGTTGCGTCGCGACCAGATAAGACAAGAGCCGGTGCGCATCGGCGGTTTGCCCGATCGCCATTAGCGCCAAACCGGATTCGACGGCATCCCGCGTCCAGACCAGATGATAGCCGCCAGAGCTGTCGCTGGCGTTGCCCCAAGGGATGCTGAGGCTCGCGACCATCGCCCCAGGGAAGGTCGCGTCCTCGTGCGTGCGCAGCACGGCCGCAGACAGCAGCGCCTCCCGTCGCAGCTCTGGCGGCGCGTCGGGAACCTTGAGGCCGCGCGCCCATGCCGACCATCCGCTCGTGAACGCATTGTGGATGCGCGCGAAGCCTTCGTTGAGGCTCGATTGAGCGAGGGTGCGCGCGCCCTCGACAGTATGCGCAAAACCGAGCGCAAGTACGCCCTCGTTGCGATTCAACTCGCCCATGAGCGCGACATTGCCGTTCTCCGCGCGCCCATAGGTCCATTTCATTTCGCCATTATGGGCGAAGTCCTGCCACCCGTCCGAGCCGCCGACAAATCCAGCGCCCGTTCGTGCAAAGCCGCTATCGGCGCAGAGGCAAAGCGCGTGGGCGCCGCGCCAGGCGGTAAGGTCGACGCCGGCCGCGGCGTTGTTCTCGCGTCCGCTGTTGCCGAGGTGCGGAGCCAGCAAGGCGTAAAGCCGGGCCGCCTCGCCCGTGAGACGAAACGAAATCAGGACGGCATCGCGCGAGGGGTCGGGCACGAAGTCGAGGATAAGCTTGTAATCGTCGCCCTCGTGCGTGATCGTCGGGCAAGGGATAAACGGCTCCGGCAACGCGACCGTGTAGCGGCAGACTCGCTTCACTTCGTACCAGCCGGACCGGGTGGCCACGATGAATCCGAGATCCCGAATCTGCGGCATTCCGGTCGAAGGCCAATACACCTCGTTGAGAATACCGTGACCGATCGTCACCCAGAGACGGCTGGTTCCGAGCGCCCGCGTCGCCACGTCCTTGGCGCTGGAGGTCCAGGTGGGGTCGATGCCCGGCCAGCCGGGAGCATAATTCAAGGGAGCCATGCCGGTTGACCCGAAGCGTAGCTAGGTTGAAGCCCCCTGACGAGATGAACATCTTACGAGGCCGGGGTGCGGTAAGGAAGGTGACGATTTTGTCGTTAGTCTCTTCGTTAATGAATACCGGTACGGTCGAACTTTGGCCCCGTGAAGCCGACAAACCATTGACTCTCGAGGGGCCCCTCCCTAGTTTCCGGCTGTCTTCGCAAGGCTCGCGAATTTGAGTTCCGCCGCCCGGTCCATGAGGCCGGAGGTTCCCGCCCGACAGCGCGATGCGCCCTCGGGCGCTTTTTGCTTTCCCTCTCCCGCTTGCGGGGAGAGGGTGGCGAGGTCCGAAGGACCGAGTCGGGTGAGGGGCCATCACATGCCCCTCACCCGACTTGCTCGTGAGAACTCGCAAGTCGACCTCCCCCCGTAAGAACAGGGAGAGGTAAAGGAAGGAAGATATGTTCGATTCACTCTCCGACCGCCTCAGCGGCATCCTCGACCGCTTGACCCGCCGCGGTGCGCTCACCGAGGCCGACGTCGATGCGAGTTTGCGCGAGATCCGCCGGGCGCTGCTCGAGGCCGACGTGGCGCTTGACGTGGCCCGCGACTTCACGGCGAAGGTGAAGGAGAAGGCGGTCGGCGTCGAAGTGATGAAGTCGGTCACGCCGGGCCAGATGGTCGTCAAGATCGTGCACGACCAGCTCGTCGCCACGCTCGGCTCCGATCAACAGAGCATCGACCTCAACGCCGCGCCGCCGGTCGCCGTCATGATGGTCGGCCTGCAAGGTTCCGGCAAAACCACCACCACTGCGAAGATCGCCCGCCGGCTCACCGATCGCCAAAGGCGCAAGGTGCTGATGGCCTCCCTCGACGTGCGCCGTCCGGCAGCGATGGAGCAATTGGCGGTGCTCGGCCGCGATGCGCAGGTCGATACCCTGCCGGTGGTCGCCGGGCAGACGCCCTCGCAGATCGCCAAACGCGCGCTCGAAGCCGGCCGGCTCGGCGGCTACGACGTGGTCATGCTCGACACCGCCGGCCGCACCACGCTCGATGAAGCGATGATGAACGAAGCGGCGGAGGTGAAAAAAGCCGCCAACCCGCACGAGGTGCTGCTGGTTGCGGACAGCCTCACCGGTCAGGACGCGGTCAATCTCGCCCGCGCCTTCGACGAGCGCGTGGGGCTGACCGGCATCGTGCTTACCCGCGTCGACGGCGACGGCCGCGGCGGCGCCGCGCTCTCCATGCGCGCGGTCACCAACAAGCCGATCAAGCTGATCGGCACCGGCGAAAAGCTGGACGCTCTGGAAGAGTTCGATCCGTCGCGCATCGCCGGGCGCATTCTCGGTATGGGCGACGTGGTGTCGCTGGTCGAAAAAGCCGCCGCGCATATCGATGCCGAGCAAGCCGCGCGCGTCGCCGAAAAGATGCGCAAGGGCGCCTTCGATCTCGCGGATTTGCGTGGTCAACTTCTGCAGATGCAGAAGATGGGCGGCATGGGCGGTTTGATGGGCCTGCTGCCCGGCATCGCCAAGGTGAAAAACCAGCTCGCCAATGCCAACGTCGACGACAAGATCATCAAGCGGCAGGTGGCGATCATCGACTCGATGACGCCGCGCGAGCGCCGTCACCCCGAGCTCTTGAAGGCGAGCCGCAAGCGCCGCATCGCCGCCGGCTCCGGCACCAAGCCGGAGGACATCAATAAGCTTCTGAAAATGCACCGGACCATGGCCGATATGATGAAGGCCATGGGGAGCGGCAAGCGCGGTCCGCTCGCCGGTCTTGCGCAAGCTTTCGGTTTGGGCGGCGGCATGCCGTCGCCGGAAGAGATGGCCAAGCTCGCCGAGAAGATGCCGGGGGGTATGCCTGGCCTGCCGCCGGGGATGGCTGGAATGCCGAAGCTGCCGCCGAACTTTCCGGGCGCTCCTGGTGGATTGCCTGGCCTCGGCGGGCCTAAGTTGCCGCCCGGATTTCCGGGGCTGGGGAAGAAGAAATGAGTGCAATTTTTATCCGGTCATTCCGGGACGCGTGCGTCAGCACGCGGACCCGGAATCCAGGCCCTGGATTCCGGGCTCGCCCGTCTTCGCCCAAGTGGGCTCCGACGGTCGCCCCGGAATGACGCGGGAATAAGCGCCAACGCATCATACGAAAGGACTGATACCAAATGTCTCTCGTCATCCGCATGGCCCGCGCCGGCACCAAGAAGCGGCCATTTTATCACATCGTCGTCGCCGACTCGCGCTCGCCTCGCGACGGCCGCTTCATCGAGCGGCTCGGCTTCTATAATCCGTTGCTGCCGCAGGAAAAACCCGAGCGGCTCAAGCTCGATGTGGAGAAGGCGCAAGCGTGGATCAAGAAGGGCGCGCAGCCTTCGGATCGCGTGATGCGCTTCCTCGACGCCGCCGGCGTCGCCAAGCGCACGCCGCGCAACAATCCCGAGAAGGCGGTGCCGCGCAAGGAACGCAAAGCGCGCGCCGAAGAAGCCGCCAAAGCCGCTTCCGCGCCGGCTGCCCCCGCGTGATCGGCTGATCCGTGGCGCGCCGCGATCTGTGCTAGCCTCGTCCTGAGGAGGCCGGCGAAGCCGGCCGTCTCGAAGGACGGGGCGGGATATGGGCGCATGGCTCTATATTCTTCGATGTGCGGACGGCGCGTATTACACAGGCACAACTCGCGCCAGTCTCGAGCAGCGCGTGGCCGAACATCAAGCCGGGCATTTTCCCGGCTTTACATCAAAACGGCGGCCGGTCGTTCTGGTGTACAGCGAATATTTTGATCAGATCGTTGATGCCATTGCAGCCGAGCGCCAGATCAAAGGTTGGTCGCGCGCGAAGAAAGAGGCGCTGATGGCTGGAGATTTCACCCGGCTTGAGCAACTTGCCCAGCGGCGCAGTGCGTTTCGACCTCATGGTTCGAGACGCGCCGCTGCGCGGCGCTCCTCACCATGAGGTCGAAAAATGCCGCCTCTCTCCTACAAAGGAGTAGGGGGAGCAGAGTGATCGTCGCGCGGATCGGCGCCGCCCATGGGGTGGCCGGCGAAGTGCGCCTGTGGTCGTTCACGGAAGAGCCGCTCGCAATCGCCGAATACGGTCCGCTGGAAACGCAGGACGGCGAGCGGCGTTTGCAGATCGAGAGCCTGCGTCCGGCAAAGGATTGCCTGATTGCGCGCTTCGAAGGCGTTGCCGATCGCGCCCAGGCGGAAGCATTGCGCAACTTCGAGCTTTTCGTGCCGCGCGAGCGGCTGCCGGCTATCGAGGAGGACGATACTTTCTACGTTTCCGATCTCGTCGGCCTTGATGCGGTTGCATCGGACGGCAATTTGCTGGGCACGGTGACGGCCGTGCACAATTTCGGCGCCGGCGACATTATCGAGATTGCGCCGCGTGCGGGCGGGCCGACGCTGCTCTTGCCGTTCACCGGAACGACTGTGCCCGAGGTGGATTTGAACGGGGGCAAGATCGTCATGGTGATGCCGGAGGAAAGTGGTGAGGCAGATTCCGATTCTTCACCTCCCCCCTTGCGGGGAGGTCGGCGCCGGAGGCGCCGGGAGGGGGAATGACTTGATAGCTGCGCACCCCCATCGACCCCCCTCCCTATCCCTCCCCCGCACTCGCCTTCGCGAAGCCGAAGCGGCTTCGCTTCGGCGGAGCAAGGAGGGGGGAGGGGACCGATATGGAGAGGCATGAACGATGTGGCGCGCGTCCGTGCTCACGATTTTTCCGGAAATGTTTCCCGGGCCGCTGGGCCTGAGCCTGGCCGGCAAGGCGCGCGCCGCAGGCGTCTGGTCGCTGGATGTGCACGACATCCGCGCGGCCGCCACCGATAAGCATCGCACCGTGGATGATACGCCGGCCGGCGGCGGCCCGGGCATGGTGATGAAGGCGGATGTGCTCGCGCGCGCACTCGACCGCGTGCCGCACGACACCCGTCCGCGTCTATTGATGAGCCCACGCGGCGCAGCGTTGACGCAACGGCGGATCGAGGCCCTGTCGGTGGGAGCAGGAGCGGTTATCGTCTGCGCGCGCTTTGAAGGCGTGGACGAGCGCCTCATCACGACCCGCCATCTCGACGAAGTCTCGATAGGTGACTTCGTGCTCTCGGGCGGCGAGATCGCGGCCTATGCGCTGCTCGATGCCGTTGTGCGGCTCTTGCCCGGCGTCATGGGCAAGGAGGCTTCCGCCGCCGAGGAAAGCTTCGCCGAAGGCTTATTGGAGTATCCTCAATATACGCGGCCGCCGGTGTTCGAGGGCGAACCGATCCCCGAAGTGCTGCTGTCGGGCGACCATGGCAAGATCGCTCGCTGGCGGCGAGCGGAGGCCGAGCGGATTACGCGTGAACGCCGCCCCGATCTTTGGGCGGCCTATCGGGCGCGCAAGTCGAATTAATCGACCCGGTCAATCGCTCAGCTTCTGGACGTGATTGGCGGCCCCGCCGGTATCCACTTTGAAGAACTGTCTCGGCTGCGCACCCCCGCCGGTACAATCCAGCAGCCGCGGCTTTTCCAGACTCCGGCTGCGAAAGAGAAAGCGGCCGGTTCGCGTACAGAAAAAGCCTCCTTGTTGGTCTTGGGGAGCCTTCCAGACGCCGCCATGGGCGCCGGTGGCGTAAAGGTAATAGTAGCGGCTGGACAGCGGTCCCCGCAGCAAGGTGGTGCATTGGCCGACTGCCAGCGGCCACCAGCCCTCCGAGGTCCAGCCGAATGGAGGCTGCGGATAGGCCAGTGCGACATCGATACGTTGGCTGGAACGGTTGCAGACGCGGAAATCGGCCTGGGCGGCGCCGATAATGCCGAAGAGCCAGCCGAATAGGATTATTATCTTGAAAAGGCAGCGTTGCGGCATCACCGGCACTCCTCTTCCCGGCTCGGGTTCCCGGCCGATGGCGGCCAACAAAAGGCATGACAAAGGGGCCGCCTTGCAGTAGAAGCCGCGCCGACCCATTCAGATCAGCACGCAAGGACCCGCGCGCCGGATGCTGGCGCCGCCGACGGAGATTGAGCCATGAACCTCATCCAGACGCTCGAGAAAGAGCAAGTCGAGAAACTCTCGGCTGGCAAGGACATTCCTGAATTCGGCCCCGGCGATACGCTGCTGGTCAACGTGAAGGTGGTGGAGGGCGAGCGCAGCCGCGTGCAGGCTTACGAAGGCGTATGCATCGCCCGCTCCGGCCGCGGATTGCACGAGAACTTCACCGTCCGCAAGATTTCCTACGGCGAAGGTGTCGAGCGCGTCTTTCCGCTCTATTCGCCGATGATCGATTCGATCAAGGTGGTGCGCCGCGGCAAAGTGCGGCGCGCCAAGCTCTATTATTTGCGCGGCCTACGCGGCAAGAAGGCCCGTATTGCCGAGGCGCAAGGCCCGGCCGGCGCAGCAACAGCGGAGCTTGCCGCGGCGAAATAACCGCCGGCGGTGTTGCTGCAAATGACCTTTAAAGGGGCCGCGTTCGGCCCCTTTTTCGTGGCTGTGGTGCGGATATTCGCGCGCGTTGTCCGCTTAGCGGTGAACGGCTATATAGCGGTCATGATATCCAAGGCTCACCGCATTATTCTGGCCGATCACGCGCGGCTGCCCTGGCGGTTCTTCGGCCGCCTCGTGGTCTGTGCACAAGCAGCGCTTTAGATCTGCGCTCGATTGCGGCGTCTCCAACGCCGCCGGATTGCAGCCGGTATCTTCCTTCTTCACGTTCACGCCAAGCCAAGGCACTTGAGTCATGAAACCGCGGACGCTCTACGACAAAATCTGGGACGATCATCTGGTGGACGAGCAACCGGATGGCACTTGCCTCATCTATATCGACCGCCATCTGGTGCACGAAGTGACATCGCCGCAGGCTTTCGAGGGCCTCCGTGCCGCCGGCCGCAAGGTGCATGCGCCCGACAAGACGCTCGCCGTCGTCGATCACAACGTGCCGACCTCGGACCGCTCCAAGCCCAATCCCGATCCGGAGAGCGCCGAACAGATCGCGGCTCTAGCGCAAAACGCCAAGGATTTCGGTATCGAGTATTATGACGAGTTCGATAGGCGCCAGGGGATCGTCCATATCATTGGACCGGAGCAGGGCTTTACGCTGCCCGGCACGACGATCGTGTGCGGCGACAGCCATACGGCGACCCATGGGGCCTTTGGCGCGCTCGCCTATGGCATCGGCACCTCGGAAGTCGAGCACGTGCTCGCCACGCAGACGCTGATCCAAACCAAATCGAAAAATATGCGCGCGGTGGTGGACGGCCAATTGCCGCCCGGCGTCACCGCCAAAGACATCATCCTCGCCATCATCGGTGAAATCGGGACGGCGGGCGGCACCGGCTATGCCTTGGAATATGCCGGCGAAGCGATCCGCGCGCTATCGATGGAAGGGCGCATGACCGTCTGCAATATGTCAGTCGAAGGCGGTGCCAAGGCCGGTTTCATTGCGCCCGACGAGAAGACCTACGATTATCTCAAAGACAAACCGAAATCACCCAAGGGCGCGGCTTGGGATCAGGCGATGCGCTACTGGGAAAAGCTGCGCTCCGACGACGGTGCGCATTTCGACCGCGAGGTCAGGCTCGACGCCGCCAAGCTACCGCCGCTGGTCACGTGGGGGACGAGCCCCGAGCAGGTGATTTCGGTTACCGGCCGCGTGCCGATCCCGAGCGAGATCGCCGATGAGCACAAGCGCATGGCCGCCGAGCGCTCGCTCGGCTACATGGGGCTGAAGGGCGGCGAGAAAGTCACCGATATCAAGCTCGACCGCGTTTTCATCGGCTCCTGCACCAATGCCCGCATAGAGGACTTGCGCGAGGTTGCCCGCGTGGTCGACGGCAAGTCGGTCAACGGCAATGTCAATGCGATGATCGTCCCGGGGTCGGGTCTGGTGAAAGAACAGGCGGAAGCCGAGGGACTGGACAAGATTTTCAAGGCCGCCGGCTTTGATTGGCGCGAGCCCGGCTGTTCGATGTGCCTTGCCATGAACCCGGACAAGCTCGCGCCCGGTGAGCGCTGCGCCTCGACCTCAAACCGCAATTTCGAGGGCCGTCAGGGCTACAAGGGCCGTACCCATCTCGTCTCCCCCGCGATGGCGGCGGCAGCCGCGATCGCGGGGCGTTTCGTAGATATTAGAGAATGGAAATAAAACCATCGGCTGCGAAGGGTTCGCGTCTTCGCGCGCCTTAGTCTTCCCACCAGCAGCGCATCTGCGGAGTGATCACAGTGCCGCTGGGGCGGTATTCTTTCTGCAGCCATGACGTGCAGTAGCGCTTGGCGTCCGGGCTGAGATGCCGGTGGCCCGGACGGATGATGATGCGCGGCCGCCGTTGCGCGGTAAGTTGCCGGGTACTATCGCGCTCAATCGCCTGCGCTTGGGCAACCCCTTCGCTCAGCGCAAGAGCACAGATTGCGGCCACGCCCACCAGCAGCATCGGCTTCGTCAGTTTTGGCATGGCTTTCTGCCCCTTCCCTCTGTAACGGTCGCGCATCGCCCTCAGTGCGTCAACGGCTTGGCTTCGATAGGCCGGATGCATAGATGCCTCGGACACGGCTTCCGAGTCGCACGACTATGCACGATTACCCTGACAACGCGATGCCTTCGGCCCCGGCTCCCGCGCCGTCGCTCGCCGAATTCGAGACGCTGGCGGCCAAAGCTTATGCCGGGCTCTCGGAGGACTTCCGTAGGCTCTGCGAGGATCTCATCATCCGGGTGGACGATTTTCCCAGCCGCGAGGTGGTCAGGATGATGCAAGTCGGCAGCCCGTATAATCTGCTCGGACTGTTCCAGGGCGTCGGCCTGCCGTTCCGGCCGGACAGTGGCGCCTCCGGACTCATGCCCAACATGATCTGGCTCTATCGGCGTCCGATTCTCGCCTACTGGGCGGATCATGACGACAGCTTGGAGGCGATCATCGCGCACGTGCTGGTGCACGAGATCGGGCATCATTTCGGGTTTTCGGACGACGACATGGAGGCCATCGAGGCACAAGCCGAATAACGAGGGCAGTGGCGCCATGCATCTTCCGCTGCCGGGGCGCACTTGACGGCGTCCGTGGAGGTTCTAAGAAACGGAGGCCGCTCCAAGCATCCGGCGGCCGGAGTTCGATCAGATGGAAAAGTTCACCACGCTCGAAGGCGTCGCCGCGCCGTTGCGCATGATCAATGTCGATACGGACATGATCATTCCCAAGCAGTACCTGAAGACAATCAAGCGCACCGGCCTCGGCAAGGGCCTGTTCTCCGAACTTCGTTACAAGGACGACGGCAGCGAGAATCCGGATTTCGTGCTCAACAAGCCGGCCTACAAGAAGGCCAAAATTCTGGTTGCCGACGACAATTTCGGCTGCGGCTCGTCGCGCGAGCATGCGCCATGGGCGCTGATGGACTTCGGCATCAAGGCGGTGATCTCCACCTCTTTCGGCGATATCTTCTATAACAACTGCTTCAAGAACGGTGTGCTTCCGATCCGCGTCAAGCCGGAGGACCTGGAGAAGCTGTTCGATGATGCCGAACGCGGCGCCAATTCGACGCTCACCATCGATCTGGAGCGGCAGGAAATCCACGGGCCCGACGGCGGTGTGGTGAAATTCGACATCGATCCGTTCCGCAAGCACTGCCTGCTCAATGGTCTTGATGACATTGGGCTGACCCAGCAGAAGACCGGCAAGATCGCGAGCTACGAAAAGAAGGTAGCCGAAGCGCGTCCGTGGGCTTGACGGCTGCAGGAGGGGTTGAGCGGTAGGCGAGACCCATCGACGGCTCGTCGGAAGAAAGATGGGATTTCGCATTCGGACGGCGGCCGAAGGCGATCCGAGCGCTCGACCTGTGCTATCGAGCCGCTTCGACGTGCACCACATCGTAAAGGCTGGGCTCGATTTCCTCCGTCATCCTGCCGAACTCGGGCCAGCGCTTGCGGAATTCGGGCGCGTGGTGCGCCGCCTCCAGCTGCTTGCGGTCGGCCCATTGGATGTAGTTGACGATGTGGCCGTTGTCGGCGCTGCGGTGCAGGCTGATCGATACGAAACCTGGCTGAGTCGCCATGAATTTTGCGCGTTCGGTCATCAGCGCAAGCGCTTCGTCCTGCTTGCCGGGATCGACGTGCACGGTCGTAATTTGGGTGACGATACCGTCGCTCTGGCGGATTTCCGGCATGGCGTGGCTCCCTCGTGAGGATGGCTTTCGGGAACCAACGCGTTCAAAGCCGCCGGAGTTTCGGTCCCCATCTTCAGCGGCGGTAACAGCGGACAGCTTGTGCGGGTCAACCACGCTCGGCGATCGCCTCGGCGATCGCTATCGTCCGGCGCGCCATCTCGGCATGGAGACGCTCGACCATACGGCCGTCGAGCGCGACAACGCCCTTGTCCCTGTTCTCCGGCAAGTCGAAGGCGGCGATTATATCGCGTGCCTGAGCGGCTTCTTCTTCCGAGGGAGAAAAGGCGCCATTGCAAATCGCAATTTGCGCCGGATGGATCAGCGTCTTGCCGTCGAACCCGAGCTCCGCGCCTTGCCGGCATTCCGCCCGTAAGCCTTCCGTATCGGCGATGTCGTTGAATACGCCGTCGACGATGTCGATCCCGTAGGTGCGCGCGGCAGCGATGCAGGTCGAAAGCCATGGCAGCATCGGCGCGCGGCCGGGCACCAGCCGCGCCCGCGTCTCTTTGGCGAGATCGTTGGTGCCTATGACGAAGCCGGTCAGCCGCGATTCGGAATCGTGCGCTTCGGCGGCAATGGCGAGAATGTTGAACAAGGCAAGCGGCGTTTCGATCATCGCCCATACCCGTGTTCTGTGGTCCGTGCCCATGTCGAGCAGGCGGCGACCGATGCGCTCGAGCGTCTCGGGGTTCTGTACTTTGGGCACCAGGATGGCATCGGGGGCGGCCTGAGCCGCTGCGGCGAGATCGTCCGCGTGCCACGGCGTATCGAGCCCATTCACACGGATAAATACCTCCCGCGGACCGAAGCCGCCGGCCTTCACCGCCGCGGCTACTTGCGCCCGCGCGGCCTCTTTGGCGTCTGGTGCGACCGAATCCTCCAGATCGAGGATGACGCCGTCGACAGCGAGCGTCTTCGCTTTTTCCAGCGCCCGGGCGTTGGAGCCCGGCATGTAAAGCAGACTACGGCGTGGGCGGATGGTCATGATCCTTCTTCATTCCTTTGCCGGGGTTGCGCGGCAATCCATCATGAGGAACTCTCCGGTTAAGCCCCGATAACGACGAGAAGAAAACATGCCATTTCCAGCCAGCCTCATCGAAGGATACCGCGCTTTTCTAGACCATACCTTGCGCACCGAACAGGACCGCTACCGCGAGCTGGCGGAGAGCGGCCAATCGCCGGAGGTGATGCTCATCGGCTGCTGCGATTCGCGTTGTGCCCCGGAAACCATCTTCAATGCGCGCCCGGGCGAATTGTTCGTCGTGCGCAACATCGCCAATGTGGTTCCGCCCTACGCGCCGGATGCGCAGGCACACGGCGTCTCGTCGGCGATCGAGTTCGGCATCGTCGCGTTGAAGGTGAAGCACGTTGTCGTGCTCGGTCATGCCCAATGCGGGGGGGTCAAAGCGTTCGCCGAAGACTCCGAACCGCTGACGCCGAGCGACTTTATCGGCAAATGGATGACGCTGATGGCGCCGGCGGCGGACAAGATCGGGCCGCGCTCCGGCTACTCGACGGCGGGTTATCTGACCGCGCTCGAACAAGCAAACGTCGTCAACAGCCTCGGCAACCTGATGACCTTCCCGCGATTGCGCGAAAGGGTCGAGCGAGGCGAGCTGACACTGCACGGCGCTTATTTTGGCGTGGCCACGGGCGAGCTGTCGGTGCTGGACCGGCAGACCGGCGCGTTCAAACGCATCGCAGTGGAACAGCACGCGGGTGTGCTTGAAACGCCGCGCTTTTAAGCCACGCTTACCGGGAGTTAACCTGAACGAAGCGTTTTCAGCATGCGTGTCGCGCGCTTGCTGTTGGTTTTACCAAACTCGTTACGGCTGATCCTCTCCGGTCATTGCCGGGCTTGACCCCGGCAATTCGGGATAGATTCCCAAATCACGATCCACGCAAGTCTGGCCTGCGCCCCGCGTGCTCGACTCATATGCTTTAGCAATAAAGCCGGCCAAGTTTCTAACGCGCTGGTAATTTCCTGCGCTTACCTAAAATAGCCGGAGGCTGGCTGCATGGTGATGGTTGAGCAATCGGTTATCGCCGAGTTGGAAGGTGCCTTCGCCTCCGGCTCGACCGAGAAGCAAGCTGACATCCTACGACGGATTACCGACCTGTTTCTCGCCGGCGCCGGCACATACGCCGCCGATCAGACGGACCTGTTCGACGGCGTACTGTACCGGCTGACCGAGAGGATCGAAACCAAGGCGCGCGCCGAGTTGGCCCGCCGGTTGGCGCCCGTCGATGAGGCGCCGCCGGCGACGGTGCGGCGGCTCGCCTACGACGAATCGATCGAAGTGGCTGCGCCCATTTTGCGCCAGTCGCGGCTTGCCGAGAGCGACCTCTTGGCCGTCGCGCGGCTCAACGGCCAGGGCCGCCTGCTCGCCATATCCAAGCGCGCTTCGATCAGCGAAAAGGTGAGCGACGTGCTGGTGACCCGCGGCGACCGCGACGTCGTGCTCTCGATTTCACGGAATTCCGGCGCCCGTTTCTCCGATGCCGGCTACGGCAAGCTGGTGAGCCGATCGATCGGCGACGATGAACTGGCGACCTGCATCGGCCTGCGCAAGGATATTCCGCGCGAGCATTTTTACGCCTTGATCTCGAAGGCATCGGAGATGGTCTTCGAGAGGCTGGTTGCCGCGAATCCTGCCGCGGTGGCCGATGTAAAAGAGATCGTGGCCGGGATCGCCGTGGAAGAGATCGCGGTTGCCCCGAGCGCGGAGGCACAGCGCGATCACAGGGAAGCGGAGGCGAAGTTCGACAGCCTCAGGCGCAGCGGACGGCCGGTCGACGCCATCGTGCACGAGTTGGCCGCGACCGGCCGTTTTGAAGAGACCGTCGCCGCGCTCGCTACCCTCGGCGGGGTGCCGCACGCGCTGGTCGGCGCGATCATGCAGGACCGAATGGGCGATCACGATTTTCTCCTGCTGCTGGCCAAGGCCGCCGGGCTGTCATGGCCGACAACAAAGCAGATCTGTCTCTTGCGCCGCGGCGAAATGGGCTTGCCGCAACAGACGGCGGAGGCCGCCCGCCGCAGCTTTGACCGCTTGCAGCCGCTCACCGCGCAGCGGGTCGTGCGCTTCTACAACGAACGCCACAGCGCGGCGGCTGCATTCCAGCGGCTCGCCCGGCATATCCGCGAACAGGACGATGCGCCGGCTACACGACGTTTCAGCCGGGCGGCGCAGGAGCGGTGACGTAAGCCGCTTGTGGTGTAGCTACCGAGAAATGTAAATCGGGCTGGACCAGGCGCGGTGTCCGTCCTCTTGCTGCACGCGGATGTAAAGGCGTGTATCGCCGCCGTCGTTGCGAAGTTTGATCTTGCGCCGATGTGTGAGCCGCCTCTCGGTCATTCTTTCGGGCAGAAGCTGAAGGTTTACCGCCCGGTCGAGGCCTCCTGCCTCGAAAATAAGCTCCTCGATGCCAAGATCGGCAATCGCCGCAGTGCCCGAGACAGGTTTTGTGCGGAATGCGATCCGTCCGAGCCTGGGCTTTTCCAGCCAAAGATCGATGGCGCCGTAATTGCCGGTCGTCACCGCCTTCCAGGCAACCCCGCCCGCATCTTGCTTGCGAATGCCCCGGTCGAGATTCCAGTTGTTGATCATCTCGGCGCGCCGGATGGCGTTACCTGTCACTTCCAGGGAGCCGTCCCACGTCGTGGTGCGCGCCCGGCCGCGGTACTCGGCTCCCTCGTAGACGAGACGCACACGGGCCCCGAGCGCATCCGTTGCATAGGGGCGCACCGTTTCGATCAGGTCGAGACCGTCGAAGATATCGAGCCGCTCGATCGGGGCGGAGCCTACAATGTCAATGGTGAGATCGATCTCATCCGAGTTGGCGCGCGCGATGTCGCCCATGATGAGCCGCCGCGCCTTCTCGGATTTGGCGCCCGGTAGGACCGGGTCGCGAAGAAAAACTTCGCCGTCCTGCGGCAATTCCGCGACGACGCTCAGAACCATTCGATTGCCGGTGGTGCCGTAGTGGTGGCGCCGGCGCATGGCCTCGAAGATCGCGTCGCGGTCAAGACGCGGCGCGAGGAAGCAGGTCAGGCCTCCCTGGCTGCCGAAAAACGATGCCCCGGGGTAGCAGGCGCCCGGACGCCCTTTGTGCCCGTCCGAATTGGCGACGACGCCCACCCGATAGCGTTTCTCGAATGCGTCACGCAGGATCCATTCGAAGGTGCCCCACGCGGAATGCACCTCGACGGCGGCTTCAAGCGCTGTATCGTGAGCGAATTTGATGTCCGCGTAACGGCCGCCGACATGGGCGACGACCACGCAATCCTTGCCCCGGAGCTTGTCGAAAAGCTCCTGCGCAACATGTGCGTCGTTCGCTTCGTCGCCGATATCGGCGGCATCGGCGATCTGGGCATGCGAGGAACGGTGGATGGTTTCGCCCTCGTGCCGAAAGTGGACGTTGCGGTCACCGCCGATGGCGGTGTTGGCAGACCATTCATAGCCGGGAATGCAGACGAAGCGGCCGGGCCGGTCAAATTCGGCCGACAATTCGTTCAGCTCTTTCCAGAACGCTCCGGTGATCTGGAAGTCGTTGCCCTGGTGCCCCATCACGTCCAGAAAGGCCTTATCGCGGCCGAACTCGAAATAATCGCGCGCCGAATTGGTGCCGAGCGTCTCGTTCGATTGGCCGTGCGTATCGCCCCAGAAATGCACAAGCTCCGTGCTCGCGGCCGCGACGCGAAGCGGATTACTGCGGCAGAGCTCCTGTCCGCCTTCGTCCAAGACACGCACGGTGATATCGCCGGGCTCATTCACGACAAGCCCGTCAGCAATCGCGGAGAAAGCGCCTTTGCTGAAGGTGGTAGTTTTCGGCAAGCCGGATATCGGCGCGGTGCTCTCGAGCCGCAGCTTTGCATCCACCCGGTCGGACGGATTTCGCCATTGATCCTCGGCCTTGATGCAGAGCCGAAAAGCTTCGCCCACGCGGACGAGGCTTGGAAGCACGGCGAACCAATTGACGCCCGGGCCGGGAACAATCGCGATTTTCGGGCTCTCGGGCAGCGCGACGTAATCATAGGTCGCGATCGGGTCCGCAAAGACTCGAAACTCGAACTCGCGCTCGCAGTAGGTCTGCAGCCGGATGCCGGGCGAGCCAAAGCGACGATCGCCAAAGCGGATGGTGATCGTATCGCCGGGTGCGAGAAAATCCTTCACGACGCCGATGTAAAGCGATCGACTCCACGGCCGGATGTTGCGCTTGAACTCCCATTTGCATTCGAGCGTTGCGCCGTTCGAAGCCTCGACGGTGGTGTAGCCCGGCGCCTCCGGCGCATCGAACTGCACGGGCCCGAAGTCGGTCGCGAAACGAAAGCCGATCTTCAGCGAGCCTGTATCGTCGAGACCGAATTTGCCGGCTGTATAGACCAGCACGAAGCTTTGATAGGAGCCCGCTTCAAAGCTGCCGGCAGGCTCCAATGCCGCCGCGCCCATAAGATCGGGGCGATAGTCGGAATAGGGCACGTGCGCTCTCCCGTGAGGACGAGAAGAGCTTGTATGAAAGATAAGCCGCTAAAACAATGTACAGATGGCCTCGGATTGGGGCGGTAGGGGCGGGGCATGCCAGCCCCTTACAATTCCCTCGCCTTATTCGTGCGGCGGTCACGCCGCCTTTTTCTTCGCCTCGATCAGCTTGCGGTTGATCAGCACCTCCGCGATCTGCACCGCGTTGAGCGCAGCGCCCTTGCGCAGGTTGTCCGATACGACCCACAAATTGAGGCCGTTCTCGACCGTGCCGTCCTCGCGGATGCGGCTGATGTAGGTCGCGTCCTCGCCGACGCATTCATAGGGCGTCGCGTAGCCGCCGGGCTCGTGCTTGTCGATCACCAGGCAGCCGGGAGCACGGCGCAGGATTTCGCGCGCCTCGTCGGCGGTAATCGGCTTCTCGAATTCGAGATTGACAGCTTCCGAATGGCTGACAAACACCGGGACGCGCACGCAGGTGGCGGTGAGCTTGATCTTGGGATCGAGAATCTTTTTCGTCTCCACCACCATCTTCCATTCTTCCTTGGTGGTGCCGTCCTCCATGAACACGTCGATCTGCGGAATGAGATTGAAAGCGATGCGCTTGGGAAATTTCTTGTTCTCGATCTCGTCGAGGGTGAACACCGCCTTGGTCTGCGAGAACAATTCGTCCATGGCGTCCTTGCCGGCGCCGGAAACGGATTGATAGGTCGCCACCACCACGCGCTTGATCTTGGCGGCGTCGTGCAGCGGCTTGACCGCGACCACCAGCTGCGCGGTGGAGCAGTTCGGGTTGGCGATAATGTTCTTCTTCGTGAAGCCGGCGACGGCCTCGGCGTTCACCTCCGGCACGATCAGCGGCACGTCGGGGTCCATGCGCCAGGCGCTCGAATTATCGATCACCACCGCGCCCTTTGCGCCGATCTTAGGCGACCATTCCTTCGACACAGCCCCGCCCGCCGACATCAGGCAGATATCGACGTCGGAAAAGTCGTAATGATCGAGCGCCTTCACTTTCAGCGTCTTGTCGCCGAAGGAGCAGTCCGTGCCCTGGCTCTTGCGTGAGGCGAGCGCGACCACCTCGTCGGCGGGAAATTCGCGCTCGGCCAAGATGGAGAGCATTTCGCGCCCGACATTGCCGGTAGCGCCCACCACGGCAACCTTGTAACCCATTGTTAACTCTCCGGAACCGTTTTCCGGCTTGCCCGCTCATGGCCGGCGGCCGGACGGCAGCGCTTCTAAGCGAGAACGGAATGCAACACAACGGCCGCAAACTGATCTCTTAGGCCTAAGCTCAAACAACTGCCTGTGAATTGACCTGTTCCGCCGAACCGAACCCGGATAGAGTGCGTTGTGAATGGGCGGATTCGGGCGAGGACATCATGCGATTGAGATTGGTAGCGGCTGCGATTGCGCTGGCGGGGACGGCGGCCGTAATGGCTGGACCGGCCGCGGCGCAGGATGGCCGACGTGTCATCACCAACCGCGACCGCACCGTGATCGTCAGCCGCGACGAGAACGGCCGCACGCGCACCCGCATCATCATCCAGAAGCGCTCGTACCTCGATCCCGGCACCGCGGCGCTGCCGAGCGACCGTAACACGCTCGATTACGCGGAACGGCCGGATCAGCGCGCGGACGACGTGCTCGACCACACGGCTTACGGCATGCGCGGGTCGACGAACCTGCCCGGGCCGTGGACGCTGCCCTTCCCGGATAACCCATGGCTCGGCAACGGGCCGTGAGCGTTCGTCGGTCATAGCGAGCTTTGATTTCACTGTCATTCCGTGCCCCCAACGGGTCCGCACCCGGATCGGCGCGTAGCGCCGTCCGGGCACAGGCTCCGCGCCGCCCAATGACAGGCTCCGCGGCTATCCGGAATCCAGAAACATGAGCAAAATTCACTTCTGGATTCCGGAGAGTAGCCGGTCCGTTAAGCCGCCAGTTTCTCCAACTCCGCCAAGATCGCCGAGCCCATCTCGGAGGTCGAAACCAGCTTGCCGCCGTCCGACTTGATGTCTGCGGTACGCAAGCCTTGCGCCAACGCGGCGGCGATGGCCTGCTCGATCATGTCGGCTTGCTTGCCGAGATTGAACGAGTAGCGCAGCGCCATGCCGAACGAGGCGATCATGGCTATCGGGTTGGCGATGCCCTTGCCGGCGATGTCCGGCGCCGAGCCGTGCACCGGCTCATAGAGCGCCTTGCGCTTCCTGGTCTTGGCGTCGACCTCGCCGAGCGAAGCGGAGGCGAGCATACCGAGCGAGCCGGTGAGCATGGCGGCGACGTCCGAGAGCATATCGCCGAACAAGTTGTCGCAGACGATCACGTCGAATTGCTTCGGGTTGCGCACGAGCTGCATGCCGCCGGCATCCGCCAGCATGTGCTGGAATTCGACATCCTTGAATTCGCGCCGGTGCACTTCCGTGATTACCTCTTTCCACAGCACGCCCGATTTCATGACGTTGTGTTTTTCCATCGAGGTGACTTTGTTGCGGCGCTTGCGGGCAAGCTCGAAGGCGACGCGCGAGATGCGTTCGATCTCATAGGTGTCGTAGACCTGCGTATCGATGGCGCGCTTCTGCCCGTTGCCGAGATCGGTGATCGTTTTCGGCTCGCCGAAATAGACCCCGCCGGTCAATTCGCGCAGGATCATGATGTCGAGCCCCTCGACCAATTCCCGCTTGAGCGAGGAGGCGTCGGCGAGCGCCGGGTAAGTCACCGCGGGGCGCAAGTTGGCGTAGAGCGCGAGATCTTTGCGCAGGCGGAGAAGGCCTGCTTCGGGCCGGGCTTCATAAGGCACCTTGTCCCATTTCGGTCCGCCCACGGCGCCGAAGATGACGGCATCGGCAGCCTTGGCCTTGTCCATCGTCTCGTCGGTAATGGAGACCTGATGCGCGTCGTAGCAGGCGCCGCCCACTAATCCCTCGTCAGTGACGAATTTGTCCGGCCCTTTGGCATTGAAGAAGTCAATGAGCCGCTTCACCTCGGCCATGACTTCGGGACCGATACCGTCGCCAGGGAGCAGCAGGAGATTGTGGGTTGCCATGGGGGCCTCGCCTAAACTGTAAGACTCTCCGTCGTCATGCCCGGCCCTGTGCCGGGCATCCACGTCCTAAAGCGCGTTGCAAGGAAGACGTGGATGGCCGGGACAAGCCCGGCCATGACGAGTGCCGCGCGGATTGCTAAAGACCGGCGCGGCGAATGGCAAGACGTCCGAACCTCGGCAATGCCTCGTGCGTTGGGCCTCCTGGTGGCAAACACAGGCCGCAGGCCATGAAGCATTATGACCTTGTCGTCGTCGGCAGCGGCGTCGCGGCCAAAGCGGCGGCGTTTCGCGTGCGGGAAGCAGGGTGGTCTGTCGCCGTCATTGATCAGCAACCGTTCGGCGGCACCTGCCAATTGCGCGGCTGCGATCCGAAACGGGTGTTGATGGGAGCGGCGGAAGCGGCCGATTTCGCACGGCGTTTGGGGGCGCACGGCCTCGATGGCGCGGTGTGCATCGACTGGCCGGAGCTGATGGCGTTCAAGCGCCGGTTCACCGATCCGGTGCCGGAAGAGACGGAACACAGCCTCGCCGAAAAAGGGATCGACGCGCTGCATGGCACCGCGCGTTTCACCGGGCCTGATCGGCTCTCCGTGAATGGCGCCGAGATCGAAGCGGGACACCTCGTGCTGGCCAGCGGCGCGCAGCCGAGGCCCATGAACATTCCCGGCGCCGAATTCCTCACGACCAGCGACGCGTTCATGGCGCTCGACGCGCTGCCCGAGCGCGTGGTCATGGTCGGCGGCGGCTATATCGCCGCTGAGTTTTCTCATCTCGCCGCCCGCGCCGGCGCCAAGGTGACCGTGCTGCAGCACGGCCCCCGCATGCTGACCCATTTCGAACCCGAATTGGTCGACTGGCTGATGCCGCGTTTCGCGGATATCGGGATAGACGTGCGCACACAATCCGACGTGACCGGGATCGAGCGGAACGGTGGTGGATATTTAGTCCATGCCAAACAAGACGGGCAGACGCAGCGCGTCGAGGCCGATCTGGTGGTGCACGCGGCCGGCCGTGTGCCGGCGCTCGATGCGCTCGATCTGGCGGCCGCGGAGGTCGAGCAGGAGGACGGGAGGCTAAAGCTCAACGAACATCTGCAAAGCGTGTCGAATGCGCGCGTCTACGCCGCCGGCGACAGCGCCGCCAAGGGACCGCCGCTGACGCCGGTCGCCTCGCTCGATGCCGGCGTGGTGGCAGGCAATCTGCTCGACGGCAACCGATACGAACCGGATTACACCGGTGTGCCCAGCGTTGCCTTCACGATTCCACCGATCGCTTCCGTTGGCTTGTCTGAGGAAGCGGCGCGCAAGCAGGGCCTGCGTTTCGACGTGCGCAAGGCGCAAACGGCGGATTGGTACAGCGCCCGGCGCGTGGCCGAGCCGGCGGCGGGGTACAAGACACTGATCGAGCAGGGCAGCGACCGCATTCTCGGTGCTCACGTCCTCGGGCCGGAGGCAAGCGAGACGATCAACATCTTCGCGCTGGCCATCCGCCAGAAGCTCACGGCGGACGACCTGAAATCGGCGATTTTCGCCTATCCGACGGCGGCCTCTGATATTTCTTCGATGCTATAGCATAATGGCTGAGCGAAGCCTTCCAGCCAGGAGTCTATTCGTGCGCCCATCGTCAGCGGTCAAAGCCAATCCGGGCCGCTTTTTTGAGGATTTTCGCCTGGGCGAAGTGATCCGCCACGCCACGCCGCGCACCGTAACGGCCGGCGAGGTGGCGCTTTATCATGGCCTGTTCGGCCCGCGCTTTGCGGTGCAGTCGTCGGACACCTTCGCGCGTGCGGTTGGCTACCGGCAGGCGCCGCTCGATGACCTGCTCGTCTTTCACATGATCTTCGGCATGACGGTGCCGGATGTTTCGCTCAATGCGGTGGCCAATCTCGGTTACGCCGACTGCCGCTTCCTCAAAGCCGTTTATCCTGGCGATACGCTTCACGCGGTCTCGGAGGTGGTCGGCTTACGCGAAAATTCAAGCCGCAAAACGGGTATCGTTTACGTCCGCTCGCGCGGCTTCGATGGAGGCGGCGAAGCCGTGCTCGATTACATGCGCTGGGTCATGGTGCGCAAGCGCGATGACAAGGCCGCAGCGCCGCCGGAACACACGCCGAAGCTACCGGAAGTCGTCGACCCCGCCCGCTTAGGTGGCTGCCCGCCACTCGATGCGGATGCATACGACATCGTGCTCGCGGGCAGCCCGCATCGTTTCGCCGATTATACGGCCGGCGAGAAGATCGACCACGTCGACGGTGTGACCGTGGAAGAGGCCGAACACATGATCGCCACGCGGCTCTACCACAACACGGCGCGCGTGCATTTCAACGCATTCAGCGAGAGCAAGGGCCGTTTCGGCCGGCGGCTGATCTACGGCGGCCACGTGATGTCGCTCGCCCGCGCGCTGTCCTTCAACGGCCTTGCCAATGCCTTTCACGTCGCCGCGATCAACGGCGGCCGCCACGTGGCGCCGCTGTTCGCCGGAGCGACCGTTTTCGCGTGGTCGGAAGTCCTGCAAACTGCCGAGGTGCCGGGCCGGGCCGATGTCGGCGCCTTGCGCTTGCGCACCATCGCCACCAAAGACCGGCCCTGCCCCGATTTCCCGCGCGAGGAGGGAGATGGCTACCATCCGGCGGTGATTCTCGACCTCGATTATTGGGTGCTGATGCCGCGCTGAGGCGGCGACCTCACCCGCTCATCCGCAAATGATCCACGAGTTGGCGTGCGTAAGGCGGCAGCGCCGCCTCGTCGCGCACGCAGATGGTCAATTCGCGCAACGCCCAAGCATCGGTGAGCCGTACCGCCTTGATCGCCATGTTGCGGGCGGAGCGTTCGACCGTGGTCTCCGGGACGATGCCGACGCCCACATTGCATTCGACCAGCCGGCAGATGGCGTCGAAGCTGCGCAACTGCACGCGCAAACGCAGTGGCCGTCCGGCACGGTTGGCCTTTTCGGCAAGGAAGCGCTGGATGGCGCTCGCCCGATCAAGCCCGACCATGTCGTAGTCGAGCACCTCGGCAAAGCCGATGCGCGTGCGGGCGGCGAGAGGGTGGCTCTTTCCGACCACCAGCACGAAGCGATCGCTGCGGAACGGAAAGGTATGCAGAGTGCCGAAGTCGACCGTGCCGGCGACAATGCCGATGTCCCCGGTGCCGTCGGCGATCAAGCCGACGATCTCGTCGGAGAGCCGCTCCTCGAGATCGACGCTGATGTCGGGATAGGTGGTGAGGAAGGAACTGAGCGTCTCCGGCAGAAATTCCGTGAGCGCATTCGTGTTCGACAACACCCGCACCTGACCGGCGAGCCCTCGCGCATAAGGTGTCAAGTCCTCGTTGAGCTTCTCCGTCTGCGCCAGGATGGCGCGCGCGTGCAGCAAGAGCGTCCGGCCGGCCTGAGTAGGCGTCACACCCTGACGCCCGCGCACCAGCAATTCCGCGCCGAAGGCAAGCTCCATCTTGCGGATGCGGGTCGAGGCCGCGGCCAGCGCCAAGTTAGAGCGGTCGGCGCCATGGGTAATGCTGCCGGCCTCGACGACGTGGCGGAACAGATTGAGGTCGGTGAGATCGAAGCGCATTGGCTTTGCCTTCACGTTTGACGAAGGCAGACTATCCAAAACACATATTGCACCAAACGATTGAAAGGTTCAAGCTTCGCCAATGGAGAAGCTTGCGCTGCGAGTCCGTTCATTTGCTTGGCAACCCTCGAGCGGCGTCCGGGGCGGAGGAAGCAAGGGGACGTGACGTGCCTCGTCGCCGACCGCGAAGAGGCGCCTTGTCGGAAGCGTGCATTGCGAGCGCGAACGAGTTTCGATAGGAAGCCGTCGATATTTGCCGACTTGAGTTCACAAGCCTGCACGCGTTGAGGAGAACAGGAATGGCCGAATTGGAGGCGCAAGCCACCGGGGCCCGGCGCCCGCGCCCGATTTCGCCGCATCTGCAAATCTACAAGCCGATGCTGACGATGATGATGTCGATCGTGCATCGCATCACCGGCGCGGCGCTATACGTGGGCACGGTTCTCTTGGCCTGGTGGCTGATCGCCGCCGCCTCCGGCCCGAACGCCTATGCCGATGTGGCCGCCTTCATGAGCAGCATCATCGGGCGGCTGATCCTGTTCGGCTATACCTGGGCGCTGATGCATCACATGCTCGGCGGTATCCGCCATCTGATCTGGGATACAATTCACGGTTTCGAGCCTGCCGAGCGGGAGATGCTGGCGGCAGCGACCTTGGTCGGGTCAATCGCCTTGACGCTGATCCTTTGGGGCATCGGCTATCTGGTGGCAGGGGGACCGCGATGAGCAACGATCCCCGTCATCACATGATCACTCCGGTTCGCCGGGTGCGCGGCCGCGGCGCGGCCGGCTCGGGCACCAGCAATTTTTGGCACATCCGGATCACTTCGGTGGCCGGCGTGCCGCTCTCGATCGCGCTGGTGGTTATCGTCATCGCCTTGATGGGACGCAGCCATGCCGCGGTCGTGCAAATTCTCGGCTCGCCTCTCGTCGCGGTGATCATGCTGCTGTTTATTATCAACACATGCTACCATATGTGGCTTGGCATGCAGGAGATCATCCTCGATTACGTGCATGCGGATAACCTCAAGTTCCTGAGCCTGATGGCCAATACGTTTTTCTGTTTCGCCATCGCATTCACCTCGGCTTACGCCATCCTTAAGCTTTCGTTCGGAGTCTAGGCATGGCCAGCAACGCACATTCCAATGGCGGCGCACCGAAAACGAACGGCCGCGCCTATCCGATCAACGATCACACCTTCGATGTGGTTGTGATCGGCGCCGGCGGCTCCGGCTTGCGCGCGGTGGTCGGGTGCAGCGAGGCGGGCTTGCGCACCGCTTGCATCACCAAGGTCTTTCCCACCCGGTCGCATACCGTGGCGGCGCAAGGGGGCATTGCCGCCGCGCTCGGCAATATGGGCGAAGACGATTGGCGCTGGCACATGTACGACACCGTCAAGGGCGCCGATTGGCTCGGCGACCAGGATGCCATCGAATACCTCTGCCGCAACGCGCCCGATGCCGTCTACGAACTCGAGCATTGGGGCATGCCGTTCTCCCGCCGCGAGCAGGACGGCCGCATCTACCAGCGTCCGTTCGGCGGCATGACCACGCATTACGGCAAGGGCACCGCGCAGCGCACCTGCGCGGCTGCCGACCGCACCGGACACGCCATGTTGCACACATTGTACGGCCAGGCGCTGCGGCATTCAGCCGAGTTCTTCATCGAGTACTTCGCCATCGATCTCATCATGGATGATGACGGCCGCTGCCGCGGCGTGGTCGCGCTCAACCTCGACGACGGCTCGATCCACCGCTTCCGCGCCAATATCACCATGCTGGCGACCGGCGGTTATGGCCGCGCCTATTTCACCTGCACCGGCGCGCATACGCAAACCGGCGACGGCAACGCCATGGCGTTGCGCGCCGGTCTGCCTTTGCAGGACATGGAGTTTGTCCAGTTCCACCCGACCGGCATTTACGGCGCCGGCTGCCTGATCACGGAAGGCTCGCGCGGCGAGGGCGGTTATCTGGTCAACTCGGAGGGCGAGCGCTTCATGGAGCGCTATGCGCCCTCGGCCAAAGACTTGGCCTCGCGCGACGTGGTCTCGCGCGCCATGACCATCGAAATCCGCGAGGGGCGCGGGGTCGGCAAGGAGAGGGATCATATCTTCCTCCACCTCGATCATCTCGACCCCAAGGTGCTGCATGAGCGGCTGCCCGGCATCTCGGAGTCGGCCCGTATTTTCGCCGGTGTCGACGTGACCCGCGAGCCGATCCCGGTGCTGCCGACGGTGCATTACAACATGGGTGGGCTTGCCACCAATTTCCACGGCGAGGCGCTGACCAAGAAGAACGGTGATGATGACACCGTCATCCCCGGATTGATGGCCTTGGGCGAAGCGGCTTGCGTGTCGGTGCACGGTGCCAATCGGCTTGGCTCCAACTCGCTG
>DASTWX010000086.1:0-3354 GCA_035765795.1 Pseudolabrys sp.
CTGACCGAACCAGTCTTGTGCCGCACGAGCCCGAGCCCACCAATGTGCTGGTTGAGCTCGAGGGGCACGGCGGCAATAACGCGGCGTGACGGATGCCTTGCGGTCTTTGAGGCCCGATGTTCGTAGACCGCTGACCTCCCCATGGTCATTGCCGGGCTTGACCCGCCTGCGGGCCGAAGCCGTGTTTGCCGAGGCCTGCGGACGTAACCCTTCGGCGGGGCGAAGGCCCGGCAAGTCAGTGGGTATCGCTGCGATTTCCGCCGTAAGGTTCGGTTCTGGCCATGCGTCATGGATGCGCGGGGCAAGCCCGCGCATAACGGCGGAGAGGCGCACGACGCTTCGTCTTATCAGTCTTCATCCGTCGCCTCCGCCGACGCGTGGGCGGTGACGACGTCGCGTGGATAGGTCTTGTATGCGGGGATCGCCAGCGAGCTTGCAATCAAGACCGGGATCAACATCAGAAGATACGTCCACTTCAGCCCGCTTTCGCCACCGCCTAGCCATTCCGACACCGCGCCGAAGAGGACCGGCGCCCCGCCTTCCAAAAGCGCGCGCAGCGCCATGCGCCCGGATTCGCCGCGTCCCCACATCAGTGGCGGCACAATATCGAGCCGAGCCGCGTCGATCGGCGGGTTGGCGGCTACGAGCGCGGCGGTCCCAAGCGTCAAGAGCGTGATGCCCAGCCACACACTCTTCGTCCAAATGCCGGGCGCAAAGAACAGCGCTGCGATGAGCAGGGCTACTCCCGGCACAGTGATACGCGCCTGCATGTGGCCGCGCTCGCGCATCCAATTCGATACGCGCGCGCCGAGCAGCAATCCCGCGATGGCGCCGAGGCCGACGATGATGATCAGCGCGCTTAGCGTGCTGCGCGAGATTCCATAGTGCTGGGTGAGATAAATCATGGCGAAGCCACGGATGCCGGCGAAAAAGTAATAGCCGAGAGAGGAGGCGATGATGAGCACCCGGTACGTCGGAATCCGCAGCAGGTAGCGTACGGCCCACCAAATGCTGCGGCGACGTGGATCATCTTGAAGGACCAACTGCTCGCGCGGCTCGATGCCGACCCGGCGCATGGAGTCCGCGATTTCTTCTCCCTCCGAGTTGGCGCTCTTGCCATCCTTTTCGCCACCCTGCGGCGAAGACACGCTAAGTTGACCAACCCGGATCGGACTCTTTCCGCCGTGCGCCGGCTCCGGCAAATAGCGCCAGATCAGCCAAAGAACGATCGCACTCGGCAAGGCCATCAAATAGAACGCCCATCGCCAATCGATCAGCGAGGCCACCTCGCCCGCGTAGAAGAACCCGAGCCCCGCGCCAATCAGTTCGCCGCTGAGGACAAGGCCGTAAATGCCGGCGCGCTCTCTGCCCGGAAAGAAATCTCCTGTGAGCGAGGCGACGGTCGGGCTTGCCGAGGCTGTGACCGCACCGAGAAAAAGACGCGTCACCAAAAGATATATGAATGATGTCGCGGTGCCGCTCACGATCATGGCGGCGGTCCATAAGGCGATTGTGATTAGCAGCACCCGTTTGCGGTTGACGCGGTCGACGAGACTTCCGATGGGCAATGTGATCAAGGCGCCGGCGAATGATGTGCAAGCGATCAAAATCCCGATCTCGGTATTGCCGATATGGAAAACCTGCTTGAGGTTTTTCGCCACCACCGAGACCGTCGCCTTGTCGGCCGCATCAAGGGCGAGGATCGAGGCGAGCAAAAGGATCACCTGTAGCCGCGCCGGCCCCCCCGTGGCACGTTCGGCCCATTCTTTTGCGCCTTGGAAAGTTTGGCGGGCTGCGCGGGTCGCGCCGGCCAGGGTGGGGACGGAACTCATGCCGAGCGCCGGCGCACCGGCCCAATGTTATCGCGAAAAACTTGTCGTTCTGAGAGTCTGGCCGGAAATGAAGACAGAAAATTCAAGGTGCTACCCTGCCGTCATGCCCGCGCTTGCCCGCCTTCGCGCTAACTCGCTTCGGCGCGCCTGACTAAGCCCGCCGTAGCTCGCGCCGCGAGCGGAGGCGGGTCGCGGGCATCCAAGTCTTTGCGGCCTTTTTTCGAAGCAAGGCGTGGATGGCCGAGACAAGCCCGGCCATGACGGTCTCCAGCGCTTTGCCAACATCTCGAAAAAGCTCAATGCAGTTCCGGTCAGCCTCTTAGGACTAACCGGCCGCTTACGGTTGTGTTCCGCGATCGCGAAGCACCACGGTCACTTTGGTACCGCCCTCGCGTGTGACATGGAGCGTGCCTTGTACTTGGGCGATCAGCGCCTTCATGATCCGCGACTCGGTTCCCGCAGAGTCCAGCGGAAATAAATTGATCTCGTCCGTCCCATCGTCAGCCACGGTGAGCACCAGCGTGTCAGCCGAGCCTCGGCGCAAGGCCACCAGTACGGAACTCGGCTGATTCTCAGGAAAGCGGCGCTTGAGGGCGTTCATCACCAGTTCCGTCACCAGCAGCCCGAGCGATCCCGCGAAGTCGAGATCGACTTGTATCGGATCGGCCTCCGCGCTCACCCGGCTATGCTGGTCGGTGTCGGTCAGATTGGTGCAAAGGTCGTTGAGGAAGTCACGGATATCGAACGTGGAAAGATCGCTCGACTGCATCAACAGCTTGTGCACCAAGCCGAGCGCGTAGACGCGGCGCTGGAGATGATCGAGCGCATCACGCGTTTCGTCGGCGTCGGCATGACGCGTTTGCAGATGGATGAGGCTGTTGACGACCTGGAAGTTGTTCTTCACCCGATGGTGGACTTCGCGCAGCAGCAGGTCGCGTTGCACGATCATCCTGGTGAGATCATCGGTCCGCGTGGCTACACGCTGCTCGAGCGCGTCGCGGCTGCGCGCCAGCAGGCGCTGCTGCTGGACGAACTGCGCCAGAAAATAGAGGAACAGGGCGCAGCCCGAGATAACCCAACTCAGACGGCTGACGGTCCAGCCGACGGTGAAACGGCTGCCGGCAGCCGTCGCCAGCAGATTGCCAAACACCATGGCGGTGAGCGCTACGCTCAGCCAAAGGAACAGTTCGTTGCGCGCCCCGATGGACAACAGAATCACGGCGATACCGGCCGTCAGCATCGCGGTGCCGAGATAACTGATGCCCTCGTCGAGTGGCGTCCAATGCCCGCCGCCGATGAGTTCCGGCAGGTGATCGATCCAGATTACTGCCGCCAGTGCAATGAAGCTAACGACCCCAAGCACCGCAAGGAGCGCGAACAGGGCGGCGCGCCGCACCTGCCACACCGGCAGGCGGACGTGCGGAACCAGCGCTTCGACCACCGACGCTACCAGGGTCAGCCCGGCAAATCCGAGCACCCAGGGAATGTATATCCATTCGGTCGAGTGCGCGTTGCCGATGAT
>DASTWX010000087.1:0-17165 GCA_035765795.1 Pseudolabrys sp.
CACAATGACCGACAGTGACGCGAAGCCGGTAATCACCGTGAACCAGTTGAACTGGAGAAGAACGGCGAGCCCGACCAGCGCCTGCAGCAGCATGAAGGCGCCGGCCTGCGGCACCGTCACCTGCCCCGAGGGAATAGGACGC
This sequence comes from Pseudolabrys sp., assembly GCA_035765795.1. Lineage (GTDB taxonomy): Bacteria > Pseudomonadota > Alphaproteobacteria > Rhizobiales > Xanthobacteraceae > Pseudolabrys. Next base: position 143 of record DASTWX010000087.1, read on the forward strand.
GAGCGCGTTCGCTCGACGCGCGCGTCGAGGTCGCGGTCGACGATATCGTTCCAGGTGCAGCCGGCGCCGCGCATGGCGAACGCGCCGATGAAAAACAGAATGATGTGCCAGAGGCTTGGAAACTCGCCGGTCCTCATTCCGGCAAGGCCCACCGACCACCAGCAGGGCATCAGCAGCAACCATGAACCGATCGGGCGGTCGAGACGTGCAAGCCGAAGATAAGGCCGTGTTCGTGGCGGCGCTAATCCATCGACCCAATTACCGGTCGCATCGGCGACGCGTCCGGTGCTATTGCTCATCGGCTGCCGAGCGGCGCGCCGGTCAGCGTGTCGAAAGTCCCGTGGCCGGTCTTAATGTTGTCGGCGTTAGGAACCGAAGCGCCGAGAGCATCGCTTAAGGAGGGCCCGCGCGGGCGCGGCGGATTCGCGGCGATCTTGCAGATGCGCGTGCGGATCTCGTCTGTCTTGACGTGCGCCTTCTTCATGTTGTCGACGATCTGCGCTGGGATTCCGCACCACGTCGCATTTTCTTCGGCGTATTTCATCAGCTTGAGCTCGGCCGCGGAGAAGCTATTGAATAGCTTGCAGGCGACCTGGGGTGTCGCTTTGCGCTCGCTTGCGCGCTTGATTGCGTTTGCTTTCTCCTCGGCGGCAGTGCGCAGCCGAACGAATTCCTTCACGCAAGGCGGTTCCTGCTGCGGCTGTGGTTGGAATTGGGCCATCGCCGGTCCCACGGCGCATGGTATCGTCAGCGCGGCGATAAACGTTGCCCGGCGCAAGCCCATGGCAAAACCTCTCTTGGTCCCGGCTATCCAACAATGGCGGCGAACGCGACGGGCGCATATAACAGCCTGTCGAATGCGACGGGAAGGCGGCAACCGCGCAAAGTGTCGCCTATCCGCTCTCTCGCCGGTTCCTTCCAGACCCGCAGCCATCCATGTCGCGCTACGATTTCCGCACCCCCCGGGTTTATGTCGAGAAGCCGTTGGCGGAAGGCGATGAGATCGTGTTCGGCCGCGGCCAGGCCCATTATCTGCTCAACGTATTGCGGCGCAACCGCGGCGAGGCGGTGCTGCTGTTCAATGGCCGCGACGGCGAATGGCGGGCGACGCTCGGCGGGGAAAATCGCAAGGTGCTCGCTGCGCGGGTAGGTCCGCGTACCCGGGCGCAAACGCCCGCCACTGACCTTTACTTTCTTTTCGCCCCGCTTAAGCACGCCCGCCTCGATTACCTCGTCCAGAAGGCGGTCGAGATGGGCGCGTCGCGGCTGCAACCGGTATTGACGCAGCACACCCAGGCGACTCGTATCAATCTCGAGCGGGCGCGGGCGAATGTCATCGAAGCTGCCCAACAGTGCGGCGTCCTTGCCCTGCCCGGGGTAGCCGAGCCCGTCTCCCTTTCGACCGCGGTCGCCGATTCGCAGCGGCTATTGGTGTTCTGCGACGAAGACGCTCCGGTGAAGGATCCGCTGGCGGCGCTGGGCGCGGCAAAACCCGGTACTCCGCTGGCCGTGCTGATCGGGCCCGAAGGTGGTTTCGCCAGCGAGGAGCGACTGCTGCTCTTGAAGCGGCTCAACCTTGTACGCTTGTCGCTCGGTCCGCGCATTTTGCGGGCCGACACGGCCGCTGTCGCGGCACTGGCGCTAGTGCAGGCGGTTTTGGGTGACTGGATCGACGAAGCCAGTCGGAATCCTGTGACCAAGCTATCGCCGCCGTGAAACGATCTATGATACAGTCCTTGCGGCTAAGGGGAGTTTGATCATGTCAGGCGCATCCCGGTGGATCAGTTTGGTGGCTTTGGCCTCGTTTGTTGCCTTCGGCACGGTCGCTCGGGCGGAAGCGGCAGGGTTGCTGGAGAAGAACTTCTGGCTGAGCGGCCCACGCTACGACAACGTGCTGCCGCCCTGCGAGGCGGCGCTCGGCAAGATCGCCTCCGGCTTTGCCGAGAAGGAGAGCCGTTTCTGGAACTCCGCTCTCCGTATTGTCGACTTCACCGGCGTTCGCCAGATCGCTTTCGATCCTTGGGTGAGCGGCACCATTCCGCGTCGCTTTTGTCGCGCCACGGCGTTGGTCAGCGCCGGAAGCCGGCCGGTTCGGCACTCTGTCTACTACTGGATCGGCGAGGACACCGGATTCATTGGCGCGAGCTGGGGCGTGGAGTGGTGTGTGGTTGGTCTAGACCGCAATTGGGCCTACAATCCTGCCTGCAAAATGGCGCGCCCTTGATGTCGCCTTGGTTTGTATCGATTTTGCCCCATCTTTGTTCTTGATTTGTGCGTTTCGCTCTGCCTAAATTGACGGGAACTCTGGAGCCGGGCTGATTTCCGGTTTGTTCTTTTCCGTCAGTTGCTTGGGGGCATTCATGTTACGTGTTCCGCTTTCCGCTGGCGCTCGCGCGGCGGCTTTCCTCTTGGCCATTGCCCTGATCGTTCCCTGGCCCTCGCTGGCGCAGGACAAGAAGGCAGGCCCCCCGGGCCAATTCGATTTCTATGTGTTGGCGCTTTCGTGGTCGCCCTCGTTCTGCGCGGCGCGGCAGGAGCGACCCGGCCGTCACCGAAGCGATCCGCAATGCGGTGCGCGGCCGTTCGGCTTTGTGGTGCACGGCCTGTGGCCGCAGTTCGAGCACGGATTTCCGTCTTATTGCGAGGTGCCGGCGCCGCGGCTCGCCCGCTCGCTGATCGACAACATGCTCGACCTTATGCCGAGCCGCGGCCTCATTTATCATGAGTGGGATCGGCACGGCACCTGCAGCGGGCTCTCGCCGCAAGCTTATTTCGACACCGTGCGCAAAGCCTACGCTGCGGTAAAAATTCCGCCCGATTATCGCTCGCTCGCCAAGCCGGCCACCGTGACGCCGGGCGCGGTTGCGGCCGCCTTCGTCAAAGCCAATCCGGGACTGAGCCTTGCCGATATGGCGGTCGGCTGCGATCGAAAGCGGCTCACGGAAGTGCGGCTTTGCTTAACGACGGATTTTAGGTTTCATGCCTGCCCTCAGATTGCGCGCCGTTCTTGCCGGCGTAATAGCGTGGTAATGCCTGCGGTGCGCGGCGGCTGAAGCCGGCATCGCATCGGAGATATCGCGCGTTGAATTATCGCCACGCCTTTCACGCCGGCAGCTTTGCCGACGTGGTCAAGCACGCGGTGATCGCACGTATTCTCCACTATCTTTGCGCCAAGCCGGCGCCATTCCGCGTGATCGATACGCACGCCGGCGCGGGTCTTTACGACCTTTCCGGGCCCGAGGCTTCGCGCAGCGGAGAATGGCGCGACGGCATCGGCAAACTGCTGGCGGCGCAACTCGCTGCGCCTGTCGCGGACTTGCTTGCGCCTTACCTCGAGGTGATCGGCGCGCTGAATGAGCGCGGGGCTCTCGCCACCTATCCCGGCTCGCCGGCAATCGCGCGCGCTTTCCTGCGCTCGGACGATCGTCTCCTCGCTTGTGAACTGGAGCCGCAAGCTTTCGCTTCGCTCACACGTAACCTGCACGGCGATCCGCGCATTAAAGCGCTTCGTCTCGACGGCTGGACCGCTCTCAATGCTTACGTGCCGCCGAGGGAGCGCCGGGGGCTGGTGGTGATCGATCCACCGTTTGAGGAAGAGGCCGAGTTCTCGCGGCTCGGTAACGGTCTTGCCACCGCCTACCGAAAGTGGGCCACCGGCAGCTATCTGCTATGGTACCCGATCAAGACCCGCAACGCACCGGATAGGCTCGCCAGCCGCCTGCGCCGGCTCGGCATCGCCAAGATCCTGCGTGCGGAAGTGACAGTCGCCCCGATGAGCGATCCGCGCCGGCTCAACGGCACCGGCCTCGTCCTGGTCAACCCGCCCTGGACGCTTCCCGACGAACTCGGTGTGTTGCTGCCGGCATTGGCCGCTATCCTGGGCCGCGATGGCGCCGGGCGTCACCGCCTTGACTGGCTGATAGGCGAGCGGCCGGCTGGCTGAGGCAAGAGCCCCTTTCCACGGCCTTCGAGTTGGTGTCTAGTTTGCCTTACTGGCAGACGTTCCGCCCCGGTGGGGGGCCGGCGGAGTGACTGAGGCCGTTTGGCTCGGCTGATGCTTTCCCCGATCGAGAATGTCCGGCCGAGCCGCCGCGCGTGGGGCGCGGCAGCGGAGCAGTTGCGGGGAGAGGAGCTTTCCCGATGGCGCAGAGTGGGATTGTGAAGTTTTTCAATACGGAGCGGGGCTACGGCTTCATCAAGCCGGACGACGGCGGACGCGATGTGTTCGTGCACATCACGGCGGTGGAGCAGGCGGGGCTAAAAGGGCTCAACGAAGGGCAACGTATCAGCTTCGACGTCGAGCCGGACAAGAAGGGCAAAGGCCCCAAAGCCGTGAACCTCGTTGTCACCGCCTGAAAGCGCGCGGCACGGACCTGGTCCGCGCCGATAAGTCTTTGAAACGGGGCGGCCATCCTCCCCGGTTTTTCCGGGAGCGATGAGCTGTTATGATGATCCTGCGTTCTTCTCCGGCTTCGCCGTTTGCGCGCAAGACGCGCATCGCCGCGCATGTCCTCGGCCTTGCTCCTAAGATTGAGGTGCAAGAGACCGATCTCAACGATCCCGACGATCCGATCCGTGTGCAAAATCCGCTCGGCAAAATTCCCGCTTTGGTGCTCGACGACGGCACCACTTGGTATGATTCTCGAGTCATCCTCGAGCTCTTTGATCAGATGGCGGGCGGCGGCCGAATTCTGCCGCGTGAAGCGCCGGCGCGCTTCGAAGCGCTGCGCACGCAGGCTCTTTGCGACGGCGCCATGGATGCGAGCGTGCTGATCGTCTACGAAAGCCGTTATCGTCCCGCTGACAAACGCGTTTCGGAATGGGTTGACCGCCAGGCCGGCAAGCTCGCGCGGGCGTTGGCCGCGCTGGAAGCGGCGCCGCCCAAGCTCACGGCAACGCCCGATGTCAGCCAGATCGCCCTTGCCTGTCTGCTCGGATATGGCGATCTCCGTTTCGACGGCGCTTGGCGCGCCGATCATCCGCGGCTGGTCGCTTGGCTCGGTGCTTTCGCGGCGCAGGTGCCATCGTTCGCGGAGACGCGCCCCGCGGCATAGGCGACGAAAAAGCCCCGGCGCTGGCGCACCGGGACTGTTGCTGTTTGACGGTGTTGGTCGCTCAGAACTTGTAGTTCAAACCGGCACGCACGATGTCGGCTTGAAATTTGGCATCCGAACCTGCGACCGATGCGCCGCGTCCGAGATCGACATGCAAATATTCGAGCTTCGCGGTCCACGGCCCGGAAATGTGGGCTTCGATACCGCCGCCCACGGTCCAGCCGGCCTTCGTTTCGTCCGCGCTGCCGACGCCTGCGATCGATGTCTTGATGTTGCCGACGGCGAGGCCGCCGGTGATGTAAGGCATGAAGCGATCGAACGAATAGCCGAGCCGGCCGCGCACGGTGCCGAGCCAATCGTTACGCACGTCGCATATAGTGACGCCGCCGCACGGCGACGTACCGCCCATGTCGCTCCAGTCGATGTCGCCTTCCAGGCCGATCACAGTCTGTCCGAACTGCCAATTATAGCCGAGCGTGCCGCCAACCAACGCGCCGTTCGCGTCGAAATCCCCGCTCGAAAACGGGCTTGAGAAATTGGAGCGGCCAAAGCCGTAGCCGCCGTTGATACCGATATATGGCCCGGCCCAACTCCACACCGGCGGCACATAGACCGGCGCCTTGACGGGGGGCTGTTGCACGGGACCGAGATCGGCCGCGGACGCTGCTGTGATGCCCAAAGCGAAAATCCCGACGCCCGCGAGCAAGAGCTTTCTCATGACGCACCTCATTTCCGTTCTTTTCCGTTCGTGAGTTTCGGACGGGCGCGGATACGCCGTCCCCCGATTGAATAAACAACGCCGACCACAGAGCAGGGGTTCCAAGCCAAGTTCATGTCTAAGACATGCACCGATTGCGATGTCACAGCTCGTGGCGGCCCCTTTGCAGACGCCGAGAATCTCGCTCACAGCTCACCATGAGAAGACTCCGAGTCGTCTGCCCCGGAGCCTATCCCGTCAGCAAGCTGATGCCGCCGAATGGACTGTTGAAGTTCGTAACCGCTCAGAAATGATAATTGAGACCGGCGCGAACGACGTTGGCGTGCGAATCGACGTCGGTCGAGACAGAGCAGTTGCCTGCGGCGCAATTTGTCTTGCCGAGATCGACGTACAGATACTCGAGTTTGGCGCTCCACGGACCAGAGATGTTGAACTCGCCACCGCCGCCGACGGTCCAACCGGCGCGGGTCTCACGTACGCCGGTGATGCCGGGCGGCGACGCTTCAATGTCGCCGACCGCGAGGCCGCCGGTGACATAGGGCATGAAGCGCGAAAAGGCGTAGCCGATACGGCCGCGCGCGGTGGCCAGCCAGTTGTTGCGCGTCTCGCAGCTTCCGGCGGTGCAGGGCAGGCTGCTGGTGCTGCCGTTGATATCGCTCCAGTCGGCGTCGCCCTCGAGGCCGAATACGGTGCGTCCTGCTTGCCAGTTATAGCCGAGGGTGCCGCCGATCAGTGCGCCGCCCGTATCGAAAGCGCTACTGGCGCCCCCGCCGCTCCACGTCGACCCGCCGAAGCCGTAGCCGCCGTTGATACCGATGTATGCGCCGGTCCAGCTAAATGGCGCCTCATACATAGGCGCCTTCACCGGCATCGTCTGCTGGCGCGACAAATCCGCTGCATTGGCTGCGGACACAGCCGTCACGATCGCAAGCGCACCGATGCCAGCCAACACTACACGCTTCATCTCAAGCCTCCGTTTGGAAATACCCCGATTTGGTGCCGCAAAGTATTCGAAATCGGGTGGTCGTCTAGTGTGGAAAAGCCACACAATACAATCGGTTATAAAGAAGTATTGCCTCGATGAAATCGTTTAAATGACATGATTTCGCCACCTATTCGATTGGAGCACGTGGCGCTGACAGCAGAATATACTTGCGTCGATGTACCGACGCTGAACTGTGCTTACACCGGTTCCATGAGCCCGGACCGTTGACCCGGGGTTTCACAGGCGCTGCAGTTCTGGAACTGTTCAGAAGTGATAGTTCACGCCGAACCGTAGGACGCTTGCCCCTAGTCCATTATCGGTTCCGGTCGTTACGTAGTTTTCGTCGCCGAGGTCCAAATAGAGATACTCGACTTTGGCCGACCAGTTGGGAGCGAAACCCACCTCCACGCCGAGACCGGCAGTCCAGCCGAGGCTCGTCTTCGATTCGTCGAGACCCAACGGCGTGGTGGCAGTCACGTCCCCATAGGCCAGACCCGCCGTGCCGTACAGAAGGATGTTGCTGAACGCATAGCCGGCGCGGACCCGCACCGTGCCGAACCAGGGGTTGGAAAACTTGTAAGGTGCAAATGTATCGTCGGCGGCGCTGGCCTGAATGTCGGTTTCGCCGCCGAACACGAATCGGCCATTCTGCCAATTGTAGCCGCCCTGAATGCCGCCCGCGATGCCGCTCGGGCGCAGCGGGCTGTTGGTGATCTTGCCCCACTCGTATCCGACATTGGCGCCGGCGTAGAAGCCGGCCCAGTTGTAGACGCTGTTGGCCGGGATCACCGGTGATGAATAGTAGGGGGATGGGCCTCGCGGGATGTCTGCTGCCCATGCCGCGCTGGCGCCCACCAAGGCGGTGAAAGCAACGGCGAGGCCCCAGGACGATTTCTTCATAATACCTCCACTTAACGCGATCGCGCCGAACTTGATGCGCCTCCGCGGCACGCTTCGACCGTTTTGCTGGATTGCGCTAAGCCGCTGTCCTTTCGCGCAAAAAACGTACGCAAAAGCGGGCCGCCGGGGTCGCGGATCCGGCCAAAGTTCGACTATTTCGTGAAAGGATTTATCGGGCCTTTTAAGTTAAGCGGTTATGAATCGCTAACTACATCCGAGTGGACACCCTTAAGAAAACCTTACCGTTGCGGCGGCCTGGAACCATTCACCTGCGTTGCCTCATGTTCTAATGACACGATTTCCATTGATCATCCGCCGCCTCCGCTGCTGGCGGCGCCTGTCAGCGCGTCGTATGACAGGGCCGTGCCGGAGGAACCTTCACCCATCGCGATGCCCGCAGCGCTGATTACCGGAGGCGCTCGCCGCATCGGCGCCGCCATCGCCCGCGCCCTGGTGCGGAACGGCTATGCGGTGGCTCTCCATGCGAACCGCTCCCGCCCGGACGCGGAAGCCCTGGCTCGCAACATCGTCGATGGTGGCGGCCGCGCTGCTGTGGTGCAGGGTGACCTTGCCGATGCGCGGGCCGTCGAGCGGCTGGTTCCGGCTGCCGCGGCATTGGCCCCGCTCACGCTGCTGGTCAACAGCGCGGCCGAATTCGAGCCGGACGAGATCGGGACGATCGACCGGGCGGCGTTTGAGCGCACGCTTGCGGTCAACCTGGCGGCCCCGTTGTTTCTCGCGCAGGCTTTCGCTGCGCAGGCCCCCGCCGGGGCGGCGATCGTCAACGTGGTTGATCAGCGGGTGTTTAAGCCGACCCCGCGCTTCTTCTCCTATACGTTGAGCAAAGCCGCGCTTCACACCGCCACCACCACACTGGCGCAGGCGCTGGCGCCTCGCATACGCGTGAACGCGGTAGCGCCGGGACCAACGCTGCCGAGTCCGCGCCAGTCGGAAGCTCAATTCGCCGCGCAAGCTGCGACGCTGCCGCTTGAGCGCGGACCATCGCCGGAGGACATCGCGGAGGCCGTAGTCTATCTCGCGCATGCGCAGGCGGTCACTGGCGTCACTGTTCCGGTCGACGGTGGACAGCACCTTGCCTGGCGCACCGCGGATAGCGATGTCGCCGAGTAGCGCGGCCCCGCATCCTGATTATCTTTTGCTCATCATGAACGGCCGCAAAGACATCGATCCGGAAACGGATTTGCGCGAGGAGGACGAAGACTCGGCGCTTCCTGAACTCGAACTGGAAGCCGCCGATGCCGCGCCCGGCACACTGGCGGCTGGCCGCGCGGCCATCCTGCGCTTTGCCAGACTCGCGCCGTCGGCCCCCGGCGTCTACCGCATGATCGACGCCAAAGGCGACGTGCTTTACGTCGGCAAGGCCAAGAACATCAAGAAGCGCGTCATCTCTTACGCGCGGCCGACCGGCCATGACGGCCGAATCTCGCGCATGATCGCCGCGACAGCAACGCTCGAATTCGTTTCGACCAGGACCGAAACCGAGGCGCTGCTGCTCGAAGCCAATCTGATCAAGCGCCTGCGCCCGCGCTTCAACGTCCTTCTGCGCGACGACAAGTCGTTTCCGTACATTCTGATCACGTCCGACCATTGGGCGCCGCAAATCCTCAAGCATCGCGGGGCCCGCACGCGCGCCGGCCACTACTACGGCCCCTTCGCTTCCGCCGGCGCGGTCAACCGCACCATCAATGCGCTCCAGCGCGCGTTCCTGCTGCGCTCATGTACGGATTCGTTCTTCGAGTCGCGCACGCGGCCCTGCCTGCTCTACCAAATCAAGCGTTGCTCGGGGCCGTGCACCGGCGAGATCGATTTCGCCGGCTACACGGAGTTGGTGCGCGAGGCCAACGAATTCCTGGCCGGCCGCAGTTCGTCGGTGCAGAAGACGCTTGCCGGCGAGATGGACAGGGCGGCGGAGGCGCTCGATTTCGAGCGTGCAGCTGTGTACCGGGACCGGCTGTCGGCGCTATCGGCGATCCAGTCGCACCAGGGCATCAATCCACGCAGCATTGCGGAGGCGGATGTCTTCGCCGCGCATCAGGCCGGTGGCTATACCTGTGTCGAAGTCTTCTTCTTCCGCACCGGCCAGAACTGGGGCAACCGCGCCTATTTCCCGAAAGCGGATCGTGCGCTTTCGCCGGGAGAGGTGCTTGGCGCCTTTATGGCGCAGTTCTATGACGACAAGCCGCCGCCACGGCTTGTCCTCGTGTCGCACGATTTCGACGAGCGCGAATTGTTGGCCGAAGCGCTTGGCACGAAAATCGGTCGCAAGGTCGAAGTGAGCGTACCGCAGCGCGGCGAGCGGAAGGAATTGGTGATGCACGTGCTCGCGAATGCGCGCGAAGCGTTGGCGCGCAAACTCGCCGATACCGCATCGCAACAGAAGCTGCTTGCCGCGCTTACCGAGACTTTCGCGCTGCCGCGCCCGCCGCGCCGCATAGAAGTCTACGATAATAGCCATATCGCCGGCACGAATCCTGTCGGCGCCATGATCGTTGCGGGACCGGAGGGCTTTCGCAAGAACCAGTACCGCAAGTTCAATATCCGCTCGGAGGAGCTGACCCCGGGTGACGATTACGGCATGATGCGCGAGGTGCTCTTGCGCCGCTTCAAGCGGCTGATGGAAGAGAATCCACGCGAGGCGGCCACCGCGGCGCCTTTGTCCTCTCCCCAGAGGGGAGAGCGTGAACGGAGCGAGCCGCGAACTCCGATCACCTCCCCCCTTGAGGGGGAGGTCGGCGCCGAAGGCGCCGGGAGGGGGGTGAAGGCACTTTCGGCGCAACAAATTACCCCCCTCCCTATCCCTCCCCCGCAGGGGGGGAGGGAAGAGATGGCTGCCCCGCTGCACACGACGGACATTCAACAGCGAGCGGTGAGCGAAGAGGACGAGAACGACCAGGACTCTCCCTGGCCCGATCTGGTGCTCATCGATGGCGGGCAGGGGCAGCTCAAGGCCGCAGCCGAGACCCTCGCCGGGCTGGGCATTACAAGCGTGCCTCTCGTCGCCATCGCCAAGGGCCTGGACCGCGACGCCGGCCGCGAGACGTTCTTCATGCCCGGCCGTAACCCATTCAAGCTGCCGCCGCGCGATCCGCTCCTCTATTTTATTGAGCGCCTACGCGATGAGGCCCATCGCTTCGCCATTGGCTCCCATCGCGCCCGCCGGAAGAAGGACATCCGCGAAGCAGGTTTGCAGGAAATTCCGGGCATCGGGCCCACGCGCAAACGGGCGCTGCTGCGTCATTTCGGCACTGTGAAAGCTATCGAACGGGCGAGCTTGCCCGATCTCGCGCAGGTGCCGGGAATTAATGCGGAGACCGCGCGAAAGATATATGAGTTCTTCCATGAGCAGGCGCGGTGACAATACTGCCATATTGCCGGGCTTCACGCCGCAACCTTTCGCCGGTCAGTGCCGGGCTTGACCCGGCAATCCACGATGAAGGTCAACAAATCGAAGCAATACGTATTGGTGTGCTGATCTGAGAGGCTTTATGGATGCGCGGGTCAAGCCCGCGCATGACGCCGAGAGTAAGAGGAAAATTCGTAATGATCATCCAGCGGCAGGAAGACGTCACCACGGCGGTGGTCGAGGCCTACAGGAACATCTCCGATCCGCGACTTCGTGAGGTTGTTGGCGCGCTGGTTAAGCACCTGCACGCCTTCGCGCGCGAGGTGCACCTCACGGAGGAGGAATTCGAGAAGGGCGTGCAAATCCTTGCCAGGCTGGGCCAGCTCACCACGTCCAACCACAATGAGGTTGTGCTGATGTCAGGCTCGCTCGGATTTTCGACGCTGATCTGCCTGCTCAACAATGGCAATAAAGGCCAGACCGAAACCACCGCCAACCTGCTCGGTCCTTTTTGGCGCATGAACTCTCCGCGTACCGAGAGCGGCGGCAGCATCATCCGCTCGCCGACGCCGGGTCCGGCGCTGTTCGTCAATTGCTGGATCAAGGACCAGAACGGCAGACCCGTCGAAGGCGCGGAGGTCGATGTCTGGCACTCCTCGCCGGAAGGCTTTTACGAGCAACAGGATCCCAAACAGGCCGACATGAATCTGCGGGGCAAATTCTTGACCGACAGGGACGGTCATTTCGCTTTCCGCAGCGTGAAGCCCGCCGGCTACCCCATTCCTATCGACGGGCCTGTTGGAGACCTCATCAGGGTGGCCGGGCGCCATCATTACCGGCCGGCGCACCTGCATTTCCTGATCTTCAAGCAAGGCTTCAAGACGCTTATTTCCCAAGTGTACGTCAATGACGACTCGCGACTGGAGACGGATGTGCAGTTCGGGGTTACCCGCGCTCTGGTCGGCAATTATGTGCGTCATGACGGCAACGCGCCGGCGGCGGACGTGAGCGGCGAATGGTATTCGCTCGATCAAACCTTCGTCATGGAACCGGGCAAGAGCCGTCTACCCAAGCCGCCGATCCAGTGAAGCACACCGTTTTCACCTTTCTCTCGGGGGACGGTGAGGACGGCGAAGTTGACCTTCTCCGGTGAGGGGTGTTCCTTGGCTGAGATGAATGCCGTAAGTTCGAGACCCTTGCCGGCGCGCCCCTTTGCGTTGCCGAATCTGCTGACCTATGCGCGCATCGCCGCCGTGCCGGTGGTGGTGGGTCTGATGTATTGGCAGGGGATCGCCGGCGCCGGACTATGGCTGCGGTGGCTGGCCCTAATCGTCTTCGTGGCCGCCGGCGTCACCGATTTCCTCGACGGCTATCTGGCCCGCATGTGGGGCCAGCAGTCTTCGCTCGGCCGCATGCTCGATCCGATCGCTGACAAGCTGCTCGTTTCCGCCAGCTTGCTGATGCTCGCAGCCGAAGGCACCATCCGCGGCTGGTCGCTGCTCGCGGCCGTAATCATTCTCTGTCGGGAGATCCTGGTTTCCGGCTTGCGAGAATATCTGGCCGAATTGCGGGTCGGCGTGCCGGTGACCCGGCTTGCGAAATGGAAGACCATCGGCCAGATGGTGGCGGTCGGGTTCCTGATCGCGGGCGAAGCCGGCGATACCGTTGTGCCGGTGGTAACACAAGTCGGCATCGTCCTGCTCTGGGCCTCGGCCATTGTCACGCTCTACACAGGCTGGGACTACTTTCGCGCCGGCCTACGGTACATGATAGATTAGACTGAGCTTCGTTGAGACGGAATGACATGCAAGGTTCCGTGTCATGCCCCACGAAAGCGGGGCATCCAGTAAAGTGAGCAGCTTGTGGTTACTGGATCGCCCGCTTTCGCGGGCGATGACGGGGAAGGGCTGGTGACCCTCCGACGAGATCGGATCATGCGCCAGTCAGCGTGCCAAAGACTGCTGATGGACGAGTTCTATGAAAGTTACCCTGCGCTACTTCGCCTGGGTGCGGGAACGCGTCGGCAAGACCGACGAGGTGATTGAGGTTCCGTCGAGCATTGCCACCATCGGCGAATTGATGGATTGGCTGGCCGCTCGCGGCGACGAATACGCGTATGCTTTCGAGAATCGAAAGGTCATCCGAGCAGCCATTGACCACGTCCATGTGCGCCCAGAGACGCTGATCGGCACTGCGTCGGAGATTGCTTTCTTTCCGCCGATGACGGGCGGGTGATTCTCAGGCCTGGTTTCGGGGGCGAACCGGAATGACGGTGGCAGCTTTCTGCACTACATTGCGTATATGACCCGCGTCACCTTACGCATTCAGCGCGAGCCGTTTGACGCCGCTGCCGAGGCTGCGGCAGTTGCCCGCGGCCGCACCGATGTCGGCGCCGTGGTCAGCTTCACGGGCATCTGCCGCGGCGACGAAGCCGGCGAGCCAATCGCTGCGCTCACGCTCGAGTACTATCCCGGCATGGCGGAAACCGAGATCGGGCGGCATATTGCAGAAGCCTGTGAGCGCTGGCCGCTTATCGGCGTCACCGTCGTCCATCGGCATGGCCGCATCATGCCGGGCGAAGACATCGTGCTGGTCGTCACCGCTTCCTCGCACCGCCGAGCCGCGTTTGCCGGCGCCGAGTTTCTCATGGATTATCTGAAGACGCGTGCGCCATTCTGGAAGCAAGTGGAAAAGCCGGGCGGCAATACTTGGATTGCCGCCAAGACCATCGACGATACCGCGGCCGAACGCTGGCGCGCCGTGCGGGAGGACGAAGCCGCGGAGTAGCGCCGACAGCCCGAGAGGCTTGCCATGATCCGCCTGTTGGTCGCAATCACAGCTGTATCGATGCTGGCGTTCGCGCCGGCTGATGCCGCCACCGTTACGTATTATCCGGTGCCGGAAGGTGCGCATCCTCACGATGTCGCCCCGACACTCGAAGGCAAGGTTTGGTACACCGCCCAAGCGCAAGGCACCCTCGGCCTGCTCGATCCGAAAACCGGCGGCACGACGCAAATTCCACTCGGCCCCGATTCCGCTCCCCATGGGGTTATCGTCGGACCCGACCGTGCCGCCTGGATCACTGATGGCGGCCAGAACGCGATCGTGCGGTTCAATCCGAAGACCCATGCGATCAAGCGCTTTCCGTTGCCGCCAGGATTCGTCGACGCTAACCTCAATACGGCTACTTTCGACCGCAAGGGCATTTTGTGGTTCACCGGCCAGAGTGGCATTTACGGCCGAGTCGATCCTTCAACCGGCAATGTCGATGCCTGGAAAGCGCCCAAGGGCGTCGGCCCCTACGGCATCACGACGACGCCTGGCGGCGACGTTTGGTACGCGTCGCTCGCCGGCGATTACATCGCCAAGATCGATACCGTGAGCGGCGAAGCGATGGTGGTATCGCCGCCCAAGCCGAATGTCGGTCCGCGCCGCATCTGGTCGGATTCGAAAGGGCTCTTGTGGGTCAGCTTTTGGGCAACCGGCGAACTCGCCCGTTTCAACCCGGCTGAGAAACGGTGGACGATGTGGCGGCTGCCCAAAACCACGTCCGGCTGCTATGCGGTTTACGTCGATGGCAAGGACAAAGTCTGGGTCAGTGATTTCGAAACCAACGCCATTCTTCGCTTCGATCCGGTCAGCCAACGCTTTGATAGCTTTCCGAGCAACCATCCCGGCGCGGCGGTGCGCCAACTGCTTGGCCGGCCCGGCGAAGTGTGGGGCGCCGAATCCGGCACCGACCGGTTGGTGGTGATACGAGATTGAATCTATGGGCGGCCACAAGGGTCGCCCCTACCATGGCGGACTGCGGCCAAGTACGGGCAACCCTTGTGGTTGCCCGTACGGCCGTGACTTTCCATCAGTCTCGGTACGAGGCTTGCGGTGCTGCCGAGCCTTGCCTAGCTAGGGAGCATGAGGGGAGCGAGAGGCCATGGACCAACTCAAATTTCTCGTCCTTGACGAAGAGGACCTCCAAGTTGTCGCCACCCACGTCCAGGATGCGGTGGTCAAGGTTGCCGATGTCATTTGGCGGCCCCAGGAAAAAAGATTGGTGGTGGGCCTCAACCGCTTTGACTGGGAAGCCGCGCAGAACGCCCACCCCCAATTCCGCCGTCGCCGTTCAGCCCTGCGTTTCGAACGCGTCCTCTCCTGCAAATGCCGCGAGGTCAATCCGGCCGGCAAGGATGCGGTACTCAATCTCCTCGATGTGGAATTCGAGCCGACCGATGCTCCCGGCGGGGTCGTGACCCTGATCTTCTCTGGGGGTGGAGCCTTGCGCCTGACGGTCGAATGTCTGGAGGCGGAGTTGGCCGATCTTGGCCCCACCTGGACCACAGTTGCCTGTCCGGCCCATCCCGTCGATCAAGAACCCAAGGCCGAGCTCGCTTGAGCGGGACATCCTGTGAGCGGGCCATGAGCCTCGTCTCGCGGCGGGCCTTTCGCGTTCGACATCCCTCCAGGGTTGACGCCATCGGGCCTATCACTCATTGACCTTACAAGTGCCTGCCCACAGGCTTTCGTGGTCCCGATGCCGCTCCGTCTCAACAGCCAAGATCCTGATTTCGCCGTCCAGTTTCACGCCTTTCTCGGCGTCAAGCGCGAGGCGGCGCAGGATGTCGAACAAGCCGTGCGACGCATCATCGCCGATGTGCGCACGCGCGGCGACGCGGCGCTTTACGACTACACGCTGAAATTCGATCGCGTCGATCTCACCCAAGCGGCCATGCGTGTGACCGCGGCGGAGATCGATGCCGCCGAGCAGTCGTGCGAGCGGGCGGCGCTCGATGCGCTCACGCTCGCACGCGACCGCATCGAGGCGTATCACGTGCGCCAAAAGCCGCGCGACGAACGATTCACCGATCCATTGGGCGTCGAACTGGGGTCGCGCTGGACGGCGATCGAGGCGGTCGGGCTTTACGTGCCCGGTGGCACGGCGGCGTATCCGTCATCGGTGCTGATGAATGCGGTGCCGGCCAAGGTCGCGGGCTGCGAGCGCCTGGTGATGGTCGTGCCGTCGCCGGAAGGCAAGCTCAATCCGCTGGTGCTGGCGGCGGCGAAGCTCGCCGGTGTTGATGAAATCTACCGCATCGGGGGGGGCCAAGCCGTGGCCGCGCTCGCCTACGGCACCGAGACCATCGCGCCGGTCCATAAAATTGTCGGCCCCGGCAACGCTTACGTCGCGGCGGCGAAGCGCTTGGTCTTCGGCACCGTCGGTATCGATATGATCGCAGGGCCTTCGGAAGTCCTGATCGTTGCCGATCGCACCGGCAATGCCGATTGGATCGCCGCCGATCTCCTAGCTCAGGCCGAGCACGATGTTAGCGCACAATCAATGCTCATCACCGACGATTCTTCGCTCGCCGATGAGGTGGAACGGGCGGTGGAATCACAACTCAAGATGCTGCCGCGCGCCGCTGTGGCAGCCCCCTCATGGCGTGACTTTGGCGCTATCATCAAGGTCGGCTCGCTCGGGGAGGCGATTCTGCTGGTCGATCGGCTTGCGCCCGAGCATCTGGAGATCATTGCGCAAGATGCCGAGGTGCTGGTGCCGCGCATCCGCAACGCGGGAGCCATATTCATCGGGAGTTACACCCCCGAGGCGATCGGCGATTACGTCGGAGGCTCCAACCACGTCCTGCCCACCGCGCGCTCGGCCCGTTTTTCCTCCGGTCTTGGCGTGCTCGATTTCATGAAACGCACGTCGCTGCTCAAGTGCGGGCCTGAGCAGTTGCGTGCGCTCGGCCCTGCCGCGATCGTCTTGGGCGAGGCAGAAGGCTTGTCGGCACACGCCCGCTCGGTCGCCATCCGCCTCAACAGGCGATGAACGCCGCCAAGACATCCGCTGCCAAGCAGCGCCTGGTCGCCGTCACGCTCGACGAAGAAACGATCGGCCGCTCCAATCCGGATGTCGAGCACGAACGGCGCGTGGCGATTTACGATTTACTTGAACTCAACTCGTTCGCGCCTGTCGGGCACGATAAGGGCCCCTATGCGTTGCGCCT
>DASTWX010000088.1:0-13166 GCA_035765795.1 Pseudolabrys sp.
TCGCCTTTTTTCACGCCGGCCTCTGGAAAAATCCACATGGCCGCGATCATGCAAACTCCGGTGACCATAACGAAGATCGAGAAATCACTGCGGATCGGCGATTCGCTCCAAAAGGCCAGAATTATCGTAACAATCAGCGCAATGACAGATAAAGCCGCCTTGACATCATTCGGCATGGGATCGCTCGCTTCCAGTTAGCCGCAAATTGCCAGCGTCCGATGGCGCCGTTTGCGCGATCAATTAGTTCGCCCCCACGGGCGTCACACAGCTCTCATCGGGACGGCGCGGAATGCTACGCAAATTCTTCTTGAGGTAGCGAGTCTCATAGCCGTTGAGCAGCGTGCCGACGAGCCCGCGATCAAGATCGGACGTCCCGAAGAGCCAATCGGCGATCGGGAAGGTCAGGTTCATATTGAACTCCATCATCAATTTCGCATTGTGGTGCGCGGTATGGTGCCTGCGCAGCGAATTGACGAAGGGACAATGGCGTACGAACCAGTTTTCGTCGACGTGACAGCAGAAATGCATGAACTCGTAAATGAGGTACATGCCTGTCGTCGTCGCCATGAACAGCCAGCCGACATTGGCGGTGAGGATCAAGCCAAGAATGATCGCAAGCGGGAGCGACATAAGGATAAAGACCACCAGCGCAAACGGCGGAAATACCGTCACGCGCCAATCCTTGTGATCGCGAAATCGCATTTCTTCGTCTGAGAAGAACTGATGATGATTGAGGGTGTGCCGCTCGTAAATAGAGCGAAGGCCTTTGATATTGACCGGCCGATGCATGAGGTACTTGTGCACGGCCCATTCGAAAAGATTCGTGAACAGAAAAGTTAGCGGCACCGTCAGCCACTCCAGCGCGGTCACATTATGAATGTTCCCGACGTAGATATAAAAAGCCGCGCCGCCCATCAGGTAGATGATGGCGATGTGCAAATAGCCGTCATACCAGCCCATGATGCGGGAACGGTATTCCTGGCGGAAATTGATCTGACGCTGACCGATCATCGTCGCGCTCCTTCTCTAACTCGTCTCCACTTGGAGGCGCTGCCGGCGCGGACGGCGGACCGGCTTCTTTCGTCACTGATATATCACACATCTATCACAAGCTGCCGGATGGTTCAATCACTCTCCGCCGGCGCAATCTGACGGCTCTGGTCGCCCCCGGGGACGAGCGAAGGGTGCCGAAGCGCCTCCGCCGGCTTGCCCGCGAAGACAATTTCCCCCCTTTCGATCACATAGAGCCGGTCGGTGAAGTCCGGCACGTGCTGGATATTCGATTCTGCGATGAAAACAGCATGGCCACGGGCGCTGATCTTGGCTAAGCCGTCGACGATCGAGGGCACGATTGCTGGCGACAAGCCTTCGGTCGGCTCGTCCAACAACAGCAGCTTCGGCCCCAACGCCAGCGCCCGCGCTATCGAAACCATCTTGCGCTCGCCGCCGGACAGTGCCTGGCCTCCGCGTTCGGCATAGCGCCGCAGCTTGGGAAATACCTCATAGGCCTCGGCGATGCGCTCCTCGGCCGGCCTCTCATGAGGGAAGGTCCATGTTGGCATCGCTATGTTCTCCGCTACGGTGAGCTCACTGAACACCTCGCTCTCCTCCGGCGCAAAGCCGATGCCGCTGCGCGCCATCTCGTACGGGCGCCGACCGACGATCTCCGCACCATTGAATGCAATCGAGCCCGCCACCGGCTTGCGGAATCCCATAATGGTTCGAAACGTCGTGGTCTTGCCCGCCCCATTGCGTCCCACCAAACAGACAAGCTCGCCCGCGGCGACCTCGAAGGACACGCCGCGCAACACGCGGCTGCCTTCGATATCCACGGCAAGGTCCCGGGCGACGAGCATCAACGCGCCTTCCGTGTGCCGACAACGGTTTCGACCAAATAGGAATCGGTAAAGAAGCGATCGGGCGGCAAGTCGGCGATCACCTTGCCTTCCGCCAGCGCGATGATGCGGTGCGAATAGGCCGACACCAAATCCATGTCGTGTTCGATCAGGACGATCCCCTTGATCCCGGCCTGCCTGGCCGCGGCAATAAGCGTCTTCATGATCGCGTGCTTATCGCTTGTCGCGACGCCTGACGTCGGCTCGTCGAGCAGGATGAGCTCCGGCTCGAGCGCAAAAGCGGAGGCGACATCGAGCAACTTTTTTTCGCCTTGCGACAGCGCGGCCGCAGGGGTTGCGAGCCGATGAGTGAGCCCGAAAATATCCGCCACCATCAAGACACGGGCGCCGATTTTATCATCCGCTGAAAGCCGCGAGAACAGCCGCCAGTGCTTTTTCTGCCGCGAAATCACGGCCGCGCCGATGGTCTCGGCCACCGTCAGCTTGGGGAAAATCTCGATCAGCTGGAACGCGCGCGCGACGCCACGATTGGCAAGCTCGACCGGGCCGATGCCGGCGATGTCCTCGCCCCTGAACAACACTTCGCCGGACGTCGGCTTGAGCAAACCCGTAAGCAAATTGACCAGCGTTGTCTTGCCCGCCCCGTTCGGCCCGACAATGGAAACCAACTCGCCTTCACGCAAGGCGATGCTAACGTCTGCCAGCGCGCGAAACTCGCCATACAGCTTACTGACGGTGCGGGTCTCCACGAGCATGTTCATGTTGTCTTCCGCGCCTTGCGCTGGCGCAGTCCGTCCGCAATCCCCGCAATACCGGCCGGGAAGCCGATAACGATGACAGCCAGCAAGGCGCCAAGCACGAACCGCCAATATTCGGTCAATGACTGGAGCTGATCCTGTAGCAGCGTGTAGGCAAAGGCGCCAATGATCGGCCCGAAGAAATTCGAGAAGCCGCCCAGCACCGCCATGAAAACCAGCCCGCCCGACTGCGTCCAGTAAACCAGCTCGGGATCGGCGAGCCCGACGCGGAAACCGATGATCGCACCGCCAACTGCGCAAAAAATCGCTGAAATGACAAAAGCCGCCAGCCTGAACCTCAAAACTCGCACGCCCAGATATTCCGCCTTGCGCGGGTTGTCGCGAATGGTCCTCAGATGAAGACCGAAGGGCGAGTGGACGATCCGCCACATCAGCAAGCCGGCGATGATCAGCAACGCCAAGCAATAGTAATAAAAGGGTCCGGCAAGAAAATCGAATTTGTTGTACTGGTTGAAATCGAGACCCAAAATACTCATCCGCGGCACGCGCATGCCGCTGTCGCCGCCGGTGATATGGTAAAACTTGAAAATAAACGAATAGAACAGCATGCCGAAAGCAAGCGTCAGCATGCCGAAAAAAATGCCGACATAGCGGACGCACAGTAGCCCTATCGGCAATGAGAATACTGCCGCAGCCAGCATGACCGTGAGCAGGACAAGCTCAAACGATTTAACTCCAAGCAACCCGGAAGCGACCGCGGCGCCATAGGCGCCGATGCCGAGAAACATCGCGTGGCCGAAGGAGAGGAGGCCCGTGTATCCGAACAAAAGATTAAATCCGAGCAGCGCGATCGCGTAGCCGTAAAACGGGATCATCAGCCCGACGTAATAGGACGACACCACAAACGGCAGCAGGGCCAGGGCGACCGCCCCGCAGACCGCGACGATTCCCGCGGAAGAGAGTTTCATGCCGCCCTTCTTCCGAACAATCCGGCGGGACGAAAAATCAGCACCCCGATCACGATCATGTAAATCGCAAGCACTTCCACTTCGGGGAAGAGCAAGATGGAAAGGGCACGGATTAGTCCGACGATCAGGGCGCCGACCAGGGCGCCGCGCATTGAGCCCAACCCGCCGATGACGACGACCGCAAAAGCCTCGATTACGAATTCTACCGCCATGTCCAGCGACGCCGCAGCGGTCGGCACCACGAGCGCGCCCGCAGTCGTGCCGAGCACGGCGCCGAGCGTGAACACCACCGAATAGACTCTGCGCACATTGACGCCCAAAGCTTCGGCCATGGCGCGATTTTCGGCGGTGGCTCGCAGGATGCGGCCGTAGTTTGTCCGTTGCAAAAATGCGCCTAGTCCGGCCGCCGTCATAATGGCTGCCGCGATCACCAAAAGATTATAGACGGGAACGCTGAAATCGCCGGCTCTGACCGTTCCATAGATGAGATAGCCGATGCTGAGCGCGCGCGGATTGGCTCCCCAAATGAATCGAAAGACGTCCTGAAACATCAGGACGAGCGCAAACGTCAGGAGAAGCTGAAGACTCTCGTCGTGGTCGTAGACACTGCGCAGCAATCGCTCGATCGGCGGCCCGATGAAAGCGAGCAACAGGCCGGCAAGGATCAGCGCCGGAAGCAGCAGCCACGGAGACAAGCCGTAGGCGGTTGCGAATCCGATGAAGGTGACGCCGAAATAGGCGCCGAGCGCGTAAAATGACCCGCAAGCCAAATTGACGATCTTCTGTACGCCGAATACGAGTTGCAGTCCCGCGGCGACCAAGAACAAGACGGCGGCGTGAAACACGCCGCCGACAATGATGTTTGCGAATGCGGACATTCGGGACGTTCTAAAGCTACAGCTTGAACTCGAATGTCTTGATCCACTCCCAGAAATTTCCTCCCGGCGGCTTTTGCAGTTGCGTGGAATACATCGTGTCGAACTTGCCGAGGGTCACGAAGTCATATTTGTTCTTATGCGTCGTGAGTCCCTGGACGAAAGTCTGTTCGGCGATATGGTCCTTGCGCCAGCCGCTCTTGCCGCCGAGGCTCTCGACTTCCAGGCCAACCATGGCATCGATGATGTCGTCCTGCGATGGCCAGCTTCCGCCTTTGGCCTTCATCGCTTTCTCGACCGCCTCCTTATAGGAAATAAAGGCAAAATAGGCGCGATCGGCTTCCCATTCCGGGTAATCTTTGTACTTGTCCTCGTACCAGCCCACGAACGCCTTGGCCAACGGCGAAGCATTCGGGTTATCGAAGTACAAAGTATTTTCGCCGAACAGCATGTCCTCGGGCGTAAATGCCTTCTTCATCAGCGGCGTTTGCCATCCGGCTGCCGGGAAGACGAGCTTGGTACCTTCCGTCAAGCCGGCGGCATGCGCCTGCTTCATGAAGACGGGAAGACCGGCAAACAGCAGTGAGGAAAAGATCAAATCCGGCTTGGCCGCCTTGAGCGCCGCCACATGGCTGGTGAAATCGAAGGTGCCGACCTTCGGCCACTGCTCCGTCACCACCTGATGCTCTATGTTGAAGCGCTTGAGCAACGCAATGAAGGCGGCCATGTTATTGCGGCCGTAGGAATAGTCCGGATTAATGCCGGCGATTTTGACGAACTTTCCCTTCCAGTATTTGATTGCGAGGAGCGAGGACATGATCGCCTCGCACTCATTATCGGTCGAGCGGAACAGGTAACGCGGATTTGGGATCGTCTCATCCACTCCATTCTGCGTGGTGCCATCCCAATAGATCGTCAGGGCGCGCGCCTCTTCTACAACCGGACCGAGCGCGAGGCCGGTGCCGCTCGAAACGATCCCCTGCACGCAATCGACCTTGTCCTGCTGGACCAGCTTGTTGAAGTGCTCGATCGTACTCTTGGGGGAAGCTTCTTCCTCGATCACCAACGCGACCTTGCGCCCGCCGATGCCGCCCTTGGCGTTGACGCGCTCGACCGCCCATTCGGTGGCCCGGATCCCGTTTTGGCCGGGGGCCGCGGCAATGCCGGAACGCGCTGCCAAGATGCCGATGCGTAGCGGTTTGTTTTCGGCGATTGCCGGGGCGAAGACTTGCCCTGACACGCCCAGAGCGCCGACCGCGGCGGCGGACGCAAGTAGCGTACGACGCGAAATAGCCATGGACTTCCTCCCTCTCGTTTCGTTTTAGATTTTGCCTTTAGTTTAATGATATATCAGACGCATGTCAGCAACAAGAGCAAAGGTTGGACCCCCCGCTCCCATCCTCCTTGGATTTCCACGCTCCTTTTTTACTCGAGGAGTGCAAAATCGAGCGAGTTTACTCAGGCTGAAACGCTCTTACGCAAATAAGCGTCGATTTCGTCGCCGCTGAGCCGCCAATCGTTATCGAGATTGGCGGTCACTTCCTTCATGAACGGCCCCGAAAGCGCGATCGCGCGTTCGCTGTCGCCAAGGTAGTCGAATAGGATGGCGAGCGCGAGTTGCTGCGGGCTTTCTCCCTCATAAGTCCATTCGAATCCGTTCTTTGTGAACTGTTTGACCTCGTAATGCTCGGACAGCTTCTTGCCGTCGACCGTCACGAGGAGGCCGTCCATGCTGCGTTTTCCCTCATAAACCTTCATCGGTCACACCGCCACCGTTCCACGCGTGAAGTTTTCGACGTAGTCCATCAATTTATCGCTGGCCCGCGCCGCCGCCTCGCTATTCCCTTCGGCGATCGCGCGCGCCTGGTTGGCATGCAAGCGCGCACAGAGCGGCAGATCGGCCGCCTCGCGATAATGCATGTACCAGAAACGCCGCGATAGGCCCTGCAGCAGCTTCATCGAACGGGCCGCATAGTCGTTGTGCGCGGCTTCGATCATGAGCCGGTTGAGTTCACGATCAAGACGCATGAAGGCGATATCGTCATTGGTCTTGGCTGCACGATCCATGCCACGTGCGATCTGCAGCAACTGCGCGCGCTGTTCCTTGTTTGCGCGATCGGCGCCGGTCCGGCTCAGCAAGCGCTCGATCTCCCGCCGCACCTCCAGCACCAACAATTGACTGCGCGGATTGATGTCCGAAACCAGGATGCCCTTGCGCGGCAGAATGGTCACTAGTCCTTGGCGCGACAGACGCTGCAGGGCTTCCCGAATCGGCGTGCGTCCGATCTTGAACGTCGCCGACAGCATCTGCTCCGACAGCACCTCGCCCGGCTTGAGTCGTAAGGTCACGATCTGCTCCTCGATGAGTCGGTACGCCTGCTCCGTCAGCGTTTGAGCCTCGGGGGCGCGCGAGGCGCGCCGAGCGCCGGACCGGAGCCCACGCAACGCATTGCCTTGGGACCGCGACACGTCAGATTTGCTTTCGTTTGGCCACCATCGCAGCGAATTTCTCGTATTCCGATTCATTGACCGTATAGGAATGTTCATCGTCCGGGAACGAGCCCTCCTTGACCTCTTTCACATATTGCTCGATTCCCGTTACGGCCACTTCCGTCAGCTTCGCATAGCGCTTGGTGAATTTCGGCTTGAAATCGGTGAACACGCCAAGCAGATCGTGGCACAGCAGAACTTGACCATCGCAGCCAGCGCCGGCCCCGATGCCGATTGTCGGGATCGTGAGTTGCTCGGAGATCAGCTTCGCGATTTTCGCCGGCACCGCCTCAAATTCGAGCATGAAGCATCCCGCGTCCTCGATCGCCAGGGCGTCTTCCAGTATCTTCATGGCCGCCTCCGCCGTGCGGCCTTGGATCCTGAAGCCGCCGAACATGGCAATGGTATGCGGCGTCAGGCCGATATGAGAAGCTGTCGGAATTCCGGCGTCGACCAGCGCGCGGAGGATATGCGCCTGCGATTTTCCGCCCTGCGGCTTGACCGCATCGCACAGCGCTTCCTGCATGAAACGCGTGGCATTCGACAGCGCACGTTCTATCGTATGATAGCTCTGATAAGGCATGCAGCCGAGAGAAAAAGTATTGGGGGCGCCGCGCCGGATGGCCTGCGCGTGCATCACCATCATGTCCATGGTAGCGGGAATTGTGTTCGCGTGGCCATGGGCGATCATGGCCAGACTGTCGCCGACAACGGCCACGTCGACGCCGGACATCTCCGCCCATTTCGCCGACGTGTAATCCGGGACCGACATATAGACCATCTTTTCACCGGTCTTCTTGGAGTCGCGGATTTCGCTGATCGTGCGCTTTTTCCGTTCACCGTTGGTCTTTTTTTGCTCCGGTTTCTCGCTGGCCGAGCGTGATTTCGGCTCTCGGGCCTGCTCGATCGCCGTTGGCATGCGCTCCCCCCTCGTGCGGTGCGGCCTTGCAGGAACCGCTGATATATGTCTCGTATATTAGAAACGGCGACCGTCACAGGTCAACCCGCAGAGTGAAGGAGCTCCGATGTTGCCGAACAGCGCCTTGCTGCCGATCATTCTGTTCATTGCGTTGATACTCGCCGTGTCGCTGCAGGGGCTGGCGGCAAGCGGCCATTTCCCGCGCGAACATCGCGCTCCGACGATGGTCGTCGGTTTCGGCCCGATGATCCTGTTCGGCTCCATTGTGGTGACGGTTCTTTGCCTTGCCGGCGGCATTCTAGCGGCTTCGCGCCTGATCCCCTGGCATATCGCCATTATCGGCGGCGGGCTTTCGATTCTTTCAGCGCCTCTCGTGTTGCGCCAATTCCCCGACCGCTTTGTCGACGGACGCACTTCGGCGCTTTGCTTCACAGCCGCCAGTCTCGTGATTTTGGCTCTGCTGATCTGGATCATGCCGGACGGGTCAACAAACCAGTTGTGAAAATACGAGGAGAACGTCACGCCTCCTGCGCGCCCGGATGCCTTCCGGCCCGCTGCGGCAGAAGCGCAATACAAAGCAGGATCACCACGGCGAGCGCGATTGAGATGACCGGGCGGCTGATCGCAAGACCCCCGTGGCTCACCGGCTTGTCGAGCAGGTCGCCGAGCGTAGCGCCGAGCGGCCGCGTCAAGACGAACGCCGCCCAGAACAGAAAGACGTGTGAGACATTGGTCCAGTAATAAAGAGCGGCACATATGCCCAAGCCGACGAGAAAGACGAGCGCACCGTATTCGTAGCCCAGTCCGCCGGAATCGGCGAGCCAATCGCCGAGCGCCGTACCCAGCGTCTGCGAAAACGTGATCGTCACCCAATAAAATAGTTCCACTTTCGGCGTTGCGACCGTCTGAACATTTATGGAGCCGAGAACTAGGTACCAAGTTGCTAGCGAGCCCAGAACGCACGCGAACAAAATCAACGAGCCTCCCAGGTAGCCGATGCCCAATGAGCGATCCAGGAAATCGGCTATGGCCGTTCCCACCAGCGTCGAGCCCACGATCGCCAGCCAATAGGTCCACGGGCTAAACTTTTTTACGGAGATTTGAGCGGCTACGGTCGCAACGAAGAAAGCAAAAAATATACCGATGCCGACTAAATATCCCCCGTTGTTAGCATTCTGGTCTGCGTGCAACCAACTCATCGTCACTGCGTCGCCGCCTGTTTCGCCGAGCGTCGTGCAAAGGATCTTGATGATCCAGAAAACGAGCGTGACTTCGGGGACTTTGCTCAGCGCTTCTCCTAGTGCCTCCTGGCGGACCGCTTGATGCATTTCGATCACCTATTTTCCTGCTGCCGTTCGCGCCGCCCCCGGCATTCGTTTCGACTGTGGCTCCGGTGGAAATCGTAAGGCGATGCGCAGCCCAGGTTCTGCATCCTCGACCGTGAGCACGGCGGAATGGATATCGGCCACGGCCTTAACCAGGCTCAGTCCCAAGCCGCTTCCCGCGACCGGATGGCTCCGTTCCAAGCGGTGGAAGCGATGGAAAATCCGCTCGCGTTCCGCATCCGGTACGCCGGGGCCGTTGTCCGCCACGGTCGCGCTGACGGCGCCATGTTCAGCCTTTAACGAGATCGCGATGCGCGTACCGGCAGGTGTGTGGCGAACGGCGTTCTCGATCAGATTGGCAAACGTCTGTGTAAGCAGTTCGCGGTCGCCGAAAACAGTCAGGGCCGGCGCAATGTCAGTCTGAAGGATGTGCCCCGAATCCTCGGCCGCCGGCGTGAAGGCATCGACCACGGTGTTGACGAGGCCGCTGAGGTCTACGGCCGCAAATCCAGCGCGCCGCGTGCCGGATTCGATTTGTGCGATCCGCAACAAGGCTTCGAAGGTAACGAGAATATCGTTCGCATCCGCCACTGCCGCATCGAGCGCCGCATCACGTGGGCCGGGCGGTTGCGCCCGCGCCGTTTCCAATCGTTGACGTAAATGGGCGAGCGGCGTCTTCAGATCGTGAGCGATATGGGCGGAGACCTCGCGCAGGCTTTCCATCAATTCCGCAATGCGGTCGAGCATCCGGTTGAGCGTCTGCGACAGACGATCGAAATCGTCGCCAGCACCACGCAAGGGGATACGGCGCGTTAGGTCGCCGGCGATAATGGCGTCGGCCGTTCGGCGGATCGTCTCCACCCGCTTGAGCAAAGCGAGGCTGAGCGCAAGGCCGCCGACGATCCCGAGAACCAGCACCGCGCCGAAAGCGGAGAGAAAACCGTCGAAGATCGCCTGCGTGACCTCGTCGACATCTTCCGGATCGGCGGCGACGACAAGCGAAAGGTTCTGGCCGAGGTGGGCGACCAAAAACCGGCGACGTCCAACATCTCCTTCCGCTTCGTTATAGGCGAGATCGGACCAACCGGGAGACGACGGCCACTCATTGAGATGGCCGCCACGTTTTTGTCCACCGACAAGCACGGCATAGTCGAGCGCTCCGTTCGGATGCAAAGCCTCGTGCTTGCTGACACTCGCGAGCAGGCGCTGGAGTCCGCCCGCTCGGTAATCCGCTTGCAGCGACTTCATCTCGCGGGAGATACGCGCATCGAGCCGCCGCTCCAAGGCCCCGGCCGTGACGAGATAGGTCGCAACCCCGAGCGCAGCGACGGCGAGCGCAAAGCCGGCGACGTAAATGACCGCCAGCCTAAAGACCGTCGTCTGAAATACGCTATGCCGGCGCACGGATGGAATATCCCGAGCCGCGCACGGTGTGAATCAAATCGCTGTCGAAATCGCGGTCCACCTTGGCGCGCAATCGGCTGACGTGAGTCTCGACGATGTTCGTTTTCGGATCGAAATGGAAATCCCATACCATTTCGAGCAGCATCGTGCGGGTCACGACGCGCCCCGCGTACCGCATCAGGCATTCGAGCAATTTGAATTCGCGCGGCTGCAGATCGATGCTGCGCCCGTCGCGGCTGACCTTGCGCTTGAGCAGATCGAGCTCGAGGCCGCCGACGCGCAGTATGGTTTCGGCGGCATCCGCCGGAGGGCGCCGCGCCAGCGCGTTGACGCGCGCCAGCAACTCCGAGATCGCAAAAGGCTTGACAAGGTAATCGTCACCGCCGGCTTCGAAGCCTTCGACGCGGTCGTCGATGCCGCCGAGATTGGTGAGAAACAAAATGGCGGTCGGGTTGCGCCGTTGCCGCAGGCTTTTGACCAGCGATAGGCCATCCAGGCCCGGCAGCATGCGGTCGACGATCGTCACCTCGTAAGCCGCGGATACGGCCTGCAAGAGGCCCTCGCGGCCATCTGTGGCGCAGTCCACCGTGTGTCCCTGTGCGAACAATGCGGCGGCGATGTATTCGACCGTCTCGTCATCGTCTTCTATGACCAGTATTCTCATCGGCAATTCTCGACGCGTCCCGATCTGAGTCTGATAACACCGCGCGATCCATCATGGAGTTACGGGAACTATACAGTTCGGCAATGTCGGAATAGCCCGGCCGACGCGAGGCGCGCGGGCCGGGCCTGTGTGGTCAGTCCTTGGGTGGATTGGTGCCTTCGGCGGTGTTCTCGAGAATTTTGCCGGTCACCGCATCGACACCGACTTCGCGCCAATGCTTGCCCTGCTTCACGTCCAAGGAATAGCGAAGCCCGCTGCCGCCGCCTTCGTGCTCCAATTCCGCCTTCATGATCTTGCCGCCCGGATAGGCATTAAGCGCGATCTGCCGTGCCTGGTGCATGCTGATCTTAGCGTGCCGCGAGGCGCCGCCATGATGCGCGGCCAGTGCGGGAACCGAGACCATCGCCAACCCGGCGACGGCTGCGGCAAGGGGTAAGCGCGTGAGCATGTTAGCCATTCTGAGCTCCTGAGATTTGTCGACGCGGACCCGCGTCTCTCTCTATGCAATGCCCGACGCTCGTTGCCGGGAGCATTGCCGCGCGTATACAAATTTTCAATCGAGGAACTCGACCGCTGTCGATCGGTCTTGCGGCGCCGCGTCTGCTGCCAACTCTATTAATCAGACGATGAGCAAGACGACGGCGAAGAGTCCGGCGGCGATGGCCGCAGCAGAGATCAGTATCCGCTTGCGCCGGCGCTTCGGTCCATAAATACCGGCGGCACGGCGCGCGGCGATCAAAGCAGCATCGAATTCGGCGGAGTTCGCGTAGGCGCAGGCGAATGCCGCGCCCGCGCCGACCACATGCGCTTCGAACGCCAGATCGTGGGTGGCGGCAGCAACATGGTTCGGCCAACGGCGCATGCGGGTAACGATAGAACCGATATGGTAAACGAGACGTTGCCGTGAGTGCCGGACCGATTGCCGGCTCAAGCCCGGCAATGAGGGCAACAAACCGCAGGCGTCATGCCGCGTTCACCCGACGGAATCCGTTCCACATCGCGGTGGCGGCGCCCGACATCAGTACCTCGAGGTAGCGCCGGCGCTGGAACTCGCCGTTGACCGAAATGCGCGGCAGCGCCGTCAAATGCTCCCGGTGCGCCTCGAACAGAACGCCGGGCCGCGTCGTCACCGCGGTCTTGAACCCGAGCGCGGCGGCGATACCGAATTCACGCGGGCCGGCACTGGTCGGGTCCCCGACGGGATAGGCAAGATGCTGCGGACGCGCGCTTAACGCTGCGTCGATCACCGCGCGGCTCTGCTCCATCTCTGCACATACGGCCGCATCGTCGGGGATCTTCATCAGCATCGAATGGCTGACCGTGTGCGCGCCGATGGTCACGAGCGGATCGGCGGCCATCTCAGCGATTTCCGGCCAACTCATGCAGAGGTCGCGGCAGAACGCCGCCATATCAACGTGATAGCGGGCACAAAGATCGCGCACCGTACGGCGGAGCTTTTCCTCGGTCGTCATGCGGCGCAAATAGCGGTAAATTTCGTCGTACGCTTCCCACTTCTGCGCCGATGTCAGGCACTCGAAACAGCGGTCCTTGCCATCCATGGCGAGCACAACCCGATTGTTGTGCGCGATCACCGCCTCCAGAGCGAGCCACCACAATTCGCCGAGCCGGTCCGGAAAGCTGGTCGGGATGTAAAGTGCGAACGGCAAGGCGTACTTCTTGAGCAGCGGGTAAGCCCACTGTTTGATGTCTTTGTAGCCGTCGTCGAAGGTGATGCAGAGGAAGCGGCGATCGGTATCGCCGGCAAGCAAGCGGCGGTGCATCTCGTCGAGGGAGATGACGTCGAAACGGCTGCTCGCCAAGCGGCGCAGCATGTGCTCGAAAAAATCCGGGCCCACTTCCAGGAGCCGGTTGGGCTGGAAGGCATCGGCACGCGGTGGGCGGACATG
>DASTWX010000089.1:0-20452 GCA_035765795.1 Pseudolabrys sp.
TAGCGTCACCTTCACGCGCGATCCGCATTACTGGGGACGCGATTTGCCGATCAACCGCGGTTTGTGGAATTTCGATACGATCCGCTTCGATTATTATCGTGACGGCAACACGCATTTCGAGGCGTTCAAGAGGGGCCTCTATGATGTTCGCGAGGAAAAGGACCCTGGCCGCTGGCAAAAGGCTTACGACATCCCGGCGGTGCGGGAGCGCCGGATCATCAAAGAAGAATTTCCCTACGGCCTGCCGAAGGGCATGCTCGGCCTTGTCTTCAACACGCGGCGGTCAATGTTCGCCGACGTACGCGTCCGGGAGGCGATCCTTCAGCTGTTCGATTTCGAGTGGATCAACCACACGTATTTCTTTGATCTCTATCGGCGCACCGCCAGCTACTTCGACGACTGCCCACTCTCGTGCCATGGCGTGCCGGCGAGTGCGCGCGAGCGTGAATTGCTGGCGCCTTTCCCCGGCGTGGTTCGCCCGGATATCCTGGAAGGTGCATGGTCGCCGCCGAAAAGCGACGGCTCGGGGCGCGACCGCCGGTCATTGGGCCGGGCTTTAAAGCTCTTTGCCGAGGCCGGCTATCGCATCCACGGAACCTCTCTCGTCCATCGCGCGACCGGCCGGCCGTTGGCGTTCGAGCTGCTCACCTCGACTCGTCAAGAACAGCGGTTGGCGCTCGCCTTCTCGCAAAACCTAAGACGCGCCGGCATTGATGCGCGCGTGCGTAACGTCGATGCAACCCAGTTGGAGCAGCGCCGTATGCGCTTCGACTTCGACATGATGCAATATCATTGGGAGCAATCGCTTTCGCCCGGCAACGAGCAATTCTTTTACTGGGGTTCGGCCGCGGCCGACCAACACGGCAGCCGCAATTACATGGGGGTGAGGTCGAAGGCGGTCGATGCGATGATCGGCGCGATGATATCCGCCGTCAGTGAAGTCGATTTCGTCGCCGCCACGCGCGCGCTCGACCGTGTGCTGCTGTCGGGATTCTATGTGGTGCCGCTTTATCACGCGCCGGTGCAGTGGGTCGCGCGCTGGAGCAGGATCAATCATCCGGCTCGCACGTCGCTGTTCGGTTATCTGCCCGAGACCTGGTGGCAGGAGGAGTTCAAATCATGATTGTCGGCGAGTGCGAGGGCGCCAGCAACGGCGTCACCTTGGACAGACTCTTTCGCCGTGCCGGGGTGCGCAATCCCGAACGCCTGGCGCTGGTCGATCCGCCCGATCGCGAGCGTATTGCTGACGGCGCGCCGCGTGCGCTCACCTTCGCCGAAGCCGATCGGGCCATCTCCGCCCTCGCCGGCCGCCTGCGCGGATTCAAGCTGCAGACCGATGCCATCGTCGCCATTCAGCTCGGCAACACGATCGAGAGCGTGATTTCGCTGCTCGCGGTCTTGCGCGCCGGCATGATCGCCGCGCCATTGCCGTTGCTCTGGCGCGAGCGGGACATCGTCGCCGCGCTCGGCTCCGTCGGCGCCAAAGCGATCGTCACCGCCGGCCGCATTGGAGCAGAGCGTCATGCCGAGATAGCGATGCGGGCGGCGGCCGAACTTTTCTGCATCCGGCACGTCTGCGCCTTTGGTGCTGATGTGCCTGACGGCGTGGCGCCGCTCGACGATATCTTTGCAAACGGCCAAGGGCCGTTCGTGCATCCCCCGGCCCGGCCGGGCAATCCGTCGGCGCATGTCGCGTTGGTCACATTCGACACCACCGCACAAGGGCTCGAGCCGGTCGCGCGCCATCATGGCGCACTCCTCGCCGGCGGTTTCGCAATCACGCAGGAAGCCGCAGGCGAACCGGAAGCGGCCATTCTTTCGACGATCCTGCCTGGCTCCTTTGCCGCAATAGCGCTCTCGGTCGTGCCCTGGCTGCTGGGCAGCGGCACATTGCATCTGCATCACCCACTCGATGCCGAAGTATTTGCGCAACAATGCGTCGCCATCGACGTCGGCATGATTGTGGCACCGGGTCCGGCGCTGGTGGGCCTGGGCGCGACAGGCGCGCTCGACCACGCCGGTATCACCGTTACCGCTTTATGGCGTGCTCCAGAGCGCATCGGTTCGGTTGCGCCGTGGGAACACAAGGCCCCGCTTATCGACATTGCCGCTTTCGGCGAACTGGGCTTTGTCGCCCGGCGTCGCGGCATTGACGGACATCCTGCGCCGCTGCCATATGGCGCCGGAACGGCATCCCTCCCTGACGCAGACGCGCCGGTCGCGATCGAGACGCGCCGAAGCGCCGGCGGCACGCTGCTGCTCCGTGGCCCCATGCTGCCGGCGGCCAATTTTCCGGCCCGACCGGAACCGGGTGATGCCCGACCGTTTGCAATGGATAGCGAGGGATTCATCGACAGCGGCTTTGCCTGCCGGCACGATCCCGAGCGCGCCGCACTCGTCATCACCGCCCCGCCAGCCGGTATCGTCAGCGTCGGCGGCTATCGCTTTTGCGAGCAGGTTATTGAAGACGCGGTCGCCACAATCGACCCCGAGGCGACGATTGCCGCCCTCCCGGAGGCAGCGCTTGGGCAGCGGCTCGCCGGCTGCACGCGGAATATCGGCGAACTGACTTCGGTGCTTACGACACGTGGCGCGAATCCGCTGGTCGCTCGTGCTTTTCGGCCGCATCCGGCTGCGCAGCGCGGCTAGCCCGTCCACGCCATTGACCGGGCGTTAATAGCCTGTGTTTTAAGGTTGCACGTCCCGTCATAGTAGCCGTCGCGTGCTCCCATGTCGCTGCAAGGTCCGATTGTCGTCGTCGCCGATGGTCCGGCGGCTGACGTAACCGACGCGCTGAGCGCGGCCGGTGCTTTTCCCATGATCGAAACTACGTGGTCGGACGCACCGAACGCGTTCGTCTCGGTAAATCCGGCCGCCGTGGTCATCGCAGACTTTCACGCACCGGAGAGCGAATCCGCTCGCATGCTCGACCTCCAGATTGCCACGGCGAGCGGGCCGATCGTGCCAGTGATCGCGCGTGCCGAAAGCGGACAGGACTCTGCCGTTCCGGTTGCCTTGCCCGTTGACGCAAGGCTGCCGATGGCGCGGCTGGTCGGGCGCCTGCATTCGGCGCTACGCGTGCGTGCGCTGCATGCGACCGTTCTCCGCCGGATTGAGACGTTCGCCGCGCAAGGCGGCGCCCTGCCGGAACTGCCGACGCATGACGCGCTGAAGGACGCCACCGTTCTCATCCTCGGCCGAGGACCCCTTTATCCGACGCTGAGCGTTGCTATCGGTGAACGGGTCAGCATGGTCGGCGCGTTCAGCGTCGAGGCGGCGGCGACCCATCTCGACGCGCGCGACATCGATGGCGTGGTCGTCGGCGACGGCTTTTCGCCGCGCCGGGTGGAAGCCTTTCTCACGTGCCTCGCCGAAGAGCCGCGCTTTCGGGATATCCCCGTGGCCGTCGTCGGCGAAGGAACGCCGGATTTCGCCGAGACCTTGAGCAATATCGACCACATCGACGGCGATCCCGTGCGGCTTGTGCCGCGCATGTTGCCGCTTGTGCGCATGCATGCTTTCGAAGTCCGGCTCAAGCGCATGCTGAAATCGCTCGATGCGAACGGCATGTTCGATCCCGACACGGGCCTGCTCACCCACGATGCTTTCGGCCGCGATCTCACCACGGCGATCGCACAAGCCGCCGAGCGCAGCCTGCCGCTTTCGATCGCACGCTTTTCATTTGACGGCGGCTACGACGCGCGCGCGAGCTTCGACGCCGCACGCTTGGTGACGCGGCTTGTCCGCGATATCGACTTCGCCACCCGTGACGAGGACGGCGCCATCTTCATCGTCTTTACGCAAACCGATCTGCGCCACGCCCACGTCGTCGTGCGCCGCATTGCCGGCGCGTTGCGCAACCACATGCTCGCTGCGTATCGCCCGCAGGAAAAGATCACGGCCAATATAACGCTCGCGACGTTGAAGAACGGCGATACTATCGACAGCCTGCTGATGCGCGTCATGGGCCATCAGGTGGTTGCCGCCGAGTAGCCGAGCGCCTAGGCTTATTGCCCCGTCATTCCGGGACGGCCCGTCAGGGCCGGGCCCGGAATCCAGATGCGCCCCTGCCATTTGGCGTCTGGACTCCGGCTCGCTCGCTCGCGTTGCTCGCGCCCGGAATGACCTCGAGAGAAATGAAGAGTCCGGCCATGCCCGACCAGCCGCCTTTGCGCATCGATGTCGTTTCCGACGTGGTCTGCCCTTGGTGCTTCATCGGCAAACGCCGGCTGGAGAAAGCGCTAGCGCTCGTGCCCGACGTGGCGGTGGAAGTTCACTGGCAACCCTATTTCCTCAACGATTGGATCCCGCGCGAGGGCATCTCTCGCCAGGAGTACTTGACCACCAAATTCGGCTCGCCGGAGCGCTATGATGGCATTGCCCGTCGCGTTTCAGCCGCGGCGGCGGCGGAGGGCCTCGTCTATGACGCCGGCAAAATAAAGCGCCAACCGAACACGCTCGACAGTCATCGTCTCATCCGCTGGGCCGAAGCACGTGGATGCGCGCCGGCGATGAAGCAAAAACTGATGAACCTCTATTTCACCGAAGGCGGCGACCTCACCGATCGCGAGACGCTGGTCGACGCCGCTGCCGCGATCGGGCTCGATGCCGACGAGGTTCGCGCGCGGCTGACAAGCGATGAGGACATTGCCGAGGTCGAGCGCGCTGCGCACTCCGCCAAGGAGGCCGGCATCGAAGGCGTGCCGTGCTTCATCTTCGATCGCCACTATGCGGTATCGGGGGCGCAGGCGCCGGAATACCTCGCGCAAATGATCGAGCGGGTGGCGCGGGAATTGCCCGCCGGTAAGGCCGCGCAATAGGCGGAGCCGTGTGATGCAAATCACCGCCGCGGTGGTGCGCGAATGCGCGGGTCCTTTCAATCTCGAAGATGTCGAACTGTGCGAACCGCGCGACGGCGAAATTCTGGTCGAGGTCGCGGCATCCGGCATGTGTCAGACCGATCTGCATGCACGCGACGGCTTTTATCCGAGCATGCGCTATCCGGCCATCTTCGGCCATGAAGGCGCCGGCGTCGTACAGGCAGTTGGCGCTCGCGTCAGCGAATTGAAAGTAGGCGATCACGTTGTGATGTCCTTTCCGTGGTGCGGCGAATGCCCGAACTGCCGCAGCCGGCGCTCGAGTTACTGTCTCGACGCTCGCAAGCTCAAACATAACGGCACGCGCCGCGACGGCTCGACCCTACACGAAAAGGACGGAAAGCCGGTTTACGCGGCGTTCTTTCAGCAGTCCTCGTTCGGCACCCACCTCGTCGGCGACGCACGCTATGCGGTGAAAGTGCGTCATGACGCGCCGATTGAAATGCTGGGACCGCTGGCGTGCGGCGGGCAGACCGGCGCCGGTGCCGTGCTCAACGTTATGAAGCCGCGCGCGGGTGAGGCGTTTGTGGTGTTCGGCGTGGGCGGCGTCGGCCTGTCGGGGCTAATGGCGGCAAAAATCGCCGGCTGCGATCCGGTCATCGCTGTCGACGTGCATGAGCACCGGCTGGCGCTGGCGCGCAAACTGGGCGCAACCCACGTCATCAACCACGGCGGACGCACCGATGTCGTCGCGGAAATCCGCAGGCTCACGGGCTTTGGCGTCCGCTTTTCTCTCGAAACGTCGGCCCTGCCGCAAGTCTTGCGCGAAGCGATCGAGGCGCTGATGCCGACGGGATTATGCGTCTTGGTCGGCACCGCGCGCGCCGGCACCGAGGTCGCGATCGAAATGCCATTCATCCAGAACGGGCGCGAAGTGCGCGGCGTCATTCAAGGGGACAGCGAACCGAAGACCTTCATCCCCGAATTGGTCGATCACCTGATGGCCGGCCGCTTTCCGCTCGACCGGATCGTCACCTTCTACGACTTCGCCGAAATCAACCGCGCCGCGGCGGAGTCGAGCGCCGGGAAAGCCATCAAACCGGTGCTGCGGATGGCAAGATAGTTCACCCTGATCCTGAGGAGCCGCCGAAGGCGGCGTGATCGAAGGATGAGGACTGGTGCCCTCGCCCTTCGAGACGCCCGCTACGCGGGCTCCTCAGGGCGAGGTCGAGCTACGCCGCCTTGGCCTGCTCGGCGATACCGGCGAGCTTGCGCAAAATGGCCGCCGTGCCCTTGAGCCGCGCCTCGGCGCGCGGCCAGTCCTCGAAGAACACCACACGCTGGTCGGGACGGATGCGTACATTCGCGCCTTGCGCGCGGATGAGGGCGATGAGACCCTCCGGATTGGGGAAGGTGTTGTCGCGGAAGGCGAGCACCACGCCTTTTGGACCGGCGTCAACCTTCTCTACGTTGGCGCGGCGGCACATCGCTTTGATAGCAACGATCTGCAACAAATGATCGACCTCCTTCGGCAACTTGCCGAAGCGATCCACCAGTTCGGCGGCGAAGGGCTCGACTTCGCTCTCTTCGTCGATCTCGGCCAGCCGGCGATAGAGGGCGAGCCGCACCGACAGATCGGCGACATATTCGTCGGGAATGAGCACCGGCATGCCGATGGTGATCTGCGGCGACCAGCGGTCCTCGACCGGTCCCGTGATGCCGGCCTTCAGGCTCGTCACCGCCTCTTCCAGCATCTGCTGGTAGAGCTCGAAACCGACCTCCTTGATATGACCGGATTGCTCTTCGCCGAGCAGGTTGCCGGCGCCGCGAATATCGAGATCGTGACTGGCGATCTGAAAACCGGCGCCGAGCGTGTCGAGCGATTGCAGCACCTTGAGCCGCCGTTCGGCCTGCGGCGTGATGGTGCGGTTGACCGGTAACGTGAGCAGCGCGTAGGCGCGCAGCTTCGAGCGCCCTACCCGGCCGCGCAATTGATAGAGCTGCGACAGGCCAAAGCGGTCGGCGCGATGCACGATGAGCGTATTCGCCGTCGGAACGTCGAGACCGGATTCGACGATGGTGGTCGACAGCAGCACGTCGAATTTGCTGTCGTAGAATGCCGACATAATGTCGTCGAGCACCGCCGGCGGCATCTGCCCATGGGCCACGGTCGTGCGCAATTCCGGCACGTTCTTGTCGAGGAAGTCTTTGGCGCCGGCGATATCTTCGATGCGCGGGCAGACATAGAATGCTTGGCCGCCGCGATATTTCTCACGTAAGAGCGCCTCGCGCACCACCAGCGGATCGAAGGGGGAGACGAACGTGCGCACCGCCAGGCGGTCGACCGGCGGCGATGCGATGATCGAGAGGTCGCGTACCCCCGTGAGCGCGAGCTGCAAGGTGCGCGGGATTGGGGTTGCGGTGAGCGTCAGCACGTGCACCTCCGCGCGCAACTTCTTCAACTTCTCTTTGTGGGCAACGCCGAAATGCTGTTCTTCGTCGACGACCAAAAGGCCGAGGTCCTTGAACTTGATGCCGCGGCCGAGCAGCGCATGGGTGCCGATGACGATATCCACGGTGCCGTCCGCTAACCCGGCCTTGGTCGCCGCCAACTGAGCCGAACTCACCAGCCGCGAGGCTTGCGCGACATTCACAGGAAACCCGCGGAAACGCTCGGAAAATGTCTTGTAGTGCTGCCGCGCGAGCAGCGTAGTCGGCACGATCACCGCCACCTGCTTGCCGCTCAGCGCAGCGACGAAGGCGGCGCGCAGCGCCACTTCGGTTTTGCCGAATCCGACGTCGCCGCAGATCAGCCGGTCCATGGGTCGGCCTGTGCCCAGATCGTCGATCGTGCTCTCGATCGCGGCGAGCTGATCGTCGGTCTCCTCGTAAGGAAAGCCGGCGCAGAACTCATCATAAGCTCCGGTCGCCACCGTCAGCTTCGGAGCCTCGCGCAATTGCCGTTCCGCGGCGATCTTGATCAGTTCGCCTGCGATCTCCTGAATGCGGCTCTTCATGCGCGCTTTGCGCGCCTGCCAGTTGCCGCCGCCGAGCCGGTCGAGATCGACGTTCGCGTCTTCCGAGCCGTAGCGGGATAACAATTCGACGTTCTCGACCGGCAAGAACAGCTTATCGCCGCCGGCGTAGTGGATTTCCAGACAATCATGCGGCGCGCCGGCGGCTTCGATCGCCTGTAAGCCGGTGAAACGGCCGATGCCGTGGTCGACGTGGACGACGAGGTCGCCTGGTGCAAGGCTCGTCGCCTCCTGGATGAAATTCTCGGCGCGTTTGGCGGCGCGGCGCGGCCGCACCAGCCGATCGCCGAGAATATCCTGCTCGCTGATGACCGCGACGTCGCCGGTCTCGAAGCCTGATTCGATGCCGAGCACGGCGAGGCCGATGGTCGATTTCGGCAGCCCCAGAGCCGTGGGCCAATTAGCCACCGGCATCAGGTTGTGCAGCTTGTGATCGGCGAGGACATGGCTCATGCGCTCGCGCGCGCCCTCGCTCCAAAGTGCGATGACGACGCGTTTGCCGCCGGCTTGCCGCCCCATCACGTGCGCGCTCACCGCCTCGAACACGTTTACCCCGGGCTCCGCACGCTCGGCGGCGAAATTGCGCCCGCCGTGGGCACCGATCTCGATTACCCGTTGCGCATCCGGCACCGCAAACGGCGTAAAGCGCGCGAGTTTCGATTGCTCAAGCCGTTCGCCCCAATCGCGCTCACCGAGATAGAGGCGCTCCGGCGGCAGCGGCTTATATACCGGCTGCGCGCCCTGGCTCAGCGCGTGCTTTCGCGCTTCGTAATAGTCGGCAATCTGGGCGATGCGCTCGCGCGCGGCGTCCTCCGCCAGCGGTTCCATGGCAAGCACCGTGCCGGGCACGTAATCAAACAGCGTCTCCAGGCCGGTGTGAAACAACGGCAGCCAGTGCTCCATTCCCGGATAGCGGCGGCCCTCACTGACCGCTTCATAGAGCAGGTCGTCCGGCGCAGTGGCGCCGAATTCGGCAACGTAGCCGGTGCGGAAGCGACGGATGGTTTCGGTGATGAGTTGGAACTCGGCAACCGGCACGAGATCGAGCCCGCGCATGCTCATTTCGCTGCGCTGCGTTTCGGGATCGAAGGTGCGAATGGTCTCGAGCGCATCGCCGAAGAAATCGAGCCGCGCCGGCATGTCCATGCCGGGCGGAAACAGATCGAGGATGCCGCCGCGCACCGCGTACTCGCCCGGCTCGCGCACGGTGGAAGCGCGCACGAATCCGTTGAGCTCGAGCCAATCGATCACACCTTGCATGCCGATGACATTGCCCGACGCGACTGAGAGCGCGTGGGAGGCCACGAATTCACGCGAGGGCACCCGCTGAAGCGCGGCGTTGACGGTGGTCAGCAGCACCGAGGGCCGATCTCGGCCTTTCACGCGCGCGAGCCGCGACAGCGCGGTCATCCGCTGCGCCACCACGGCGGCATTGGGCGAGACTCGGTCGTAAGGCAGGCAATCCCAGGCCGGAAATTCCATCACCTGGAGGTCGGGACCGAAGAACAAGAGAGCCCGTGCAAGCTGCGCCATACGCGGGCCGTCCCGGCAAATGACGAGCAGTGAAACAGCCGGTGCGTTCTCAGTGCCGGCAATCGAACGCGCGAGATCGGCAAGAACCAACCCTTCGGCGCCATCGGCGACTTCGCTCAGCGTCAAGGGCTGCCCCGGCTTCAGCAGGGCCGCAGGAGATTTTATCAAAACGTTCATGAGAGGGTGTCGGACATGTGGAAGGTGCGGAGGCGGCGGAACATGGGCGTGTCGAATTGCGGATCGGGAGGCTCGGCGCCGAGCACCCAGGCGAGCATTTGCTGGTCCGGAATGGTGAGCAGAACCTCGAAGGCTTCGAGGTCATCGTCGCTGAAAGCGCGCAGATGCGCGTCTGCGAAGCGTCCCATCACCAAATCCATTTCCTTGATGCCGCGATGCCATGAGCGGAACAGGAGCCGCCGCCGCCGCCCATCCAATCCGTTGCTCGAAAGCTCCGTCGTCAATGCCCGTCTCCAACGCCGAAAGCCCGGACGCGGCCGGGTGCGGCGTATATAGAGGGCAGTAGCAAGGATGTCACCGCTTGGAGTCGCACAGCGTGGCCTCTCGGTCGTCATGGCCGGGCAAGGCATGGATGCCCACGACCCGCTCGCTCGCTGCGCGAGCGGGCTTAGTCAGGCGCGCCGAAGCGCGTTAGCGCGAAGGCGGGCAAGCGCGGGCGTGACGGCGGAAATTCTGCAATGATCCGCCCATGCGCCCGCCGTTGCTCAACCCGTTATTCGCCGCATTGACCAGCCTGCCCCGCATTGGGCCAAGATTGGAGAAGCTCTACGCGCGCATGCTCGACTGCGACGCGCCACACGTGGTCGACCTATTGTTCCACCTGCCATCGGATGTGATCGACCGCCGCGCGCGCCCCAAGCTGCGCGACGTTCAAGCCGGTCAAGGGGTCACCGTGGCGGTGATGGTAGATCAACACCGGCCGCCGCCGCCGCGCCGTCCGCGCGCGCCTTACCAGATTTACACCAGCGACGAGACCGGCACGCTCACGCTTACCTATTTCAACGCGCACCGTGATTACCTGCGGGATATCCTGCCTGAAGGCGCGCTGCGCTACGTCTCCGGCACGGCCGAGTTCTACGACGGCATGTTGCAGATGGTGCATCCCGACCGAGTGGTGGATGAGAAAGGCTTCGCCGGCCTGCCGCTCGTCGAGCCCGTCTACCCGCTCACGGAGGGATTGGGTCAGGGCAATCTGCGCCGCGCGATGGATGCCGCCCTTGCTCGTCTGCCCGCCCTTCCCGAATGGCAAGATCAAGCCTGGCTTTCGCGCGAGCGGTTTCCTTCCTTCGGCGACGCGTTGCGCCATCTGCACCAGCCCGCTCAGCCGCACGACGTCGCGCCTGAAAATTCCGCCTGGACCCGTCTTGCCTATGACGAACTGCTCGCCGGGCAACTGGCGCTCGCTCTCTTGCGTGCCCACCTGCGTCGGCAGGCGGGCCGCGGCACCGTCAGTGAGGGCCGCCTGCGGGCGCGCGTTCTGAAGTCGCTACCTTACGTGCTGACGCATTCGCAACAGCAGGCCATCGACGACATCATCGCGGACCTCGGCAAGCCACAGCGCATGTTGCGGCTGCTGCAAGGTGATGTAGGGTCGGGAAAGACGGTGGTGGCGCTGTGCGCGTCAGCGACGGTAATGGAAGCGGGGCGGCAGGCGGCGCTGATGGCTCCGACCGAAATCCTTGCCCGCCAGCATCTCAGCACGATCGCGCCGTTGGCGGAAGCTGCCGACATTCGCGTCGCGATACTTACCGGACGTGAACGCGGCGGCGAGCGCAAGATGATTCTCGACCGGCTTGCGCTCGGCGATATCGACCTGATCGTCGGCACGCATGCGATCTTTCAGGAGGAGGTCGTCTTCCATGATCTGGCCTTGGCGATCGTCGACGAGCAGCACCGCTTCGGCGTGCATCAACGATTGGCCCTGGCGCGGAAAGGACAAGCCGTCGACATGCTCGTGCTCACGGCCACCCCGATCCCGCGTACGCTGGTGCTGACCTATTTCGGCGACATGGACATTTCAGAACTGCGCGAGAAGCCCGCCGGACGGCAGCCGATCGATACGCGTACGGTACCGCTATCGCGGCTTGCGGAAGTCGAGTCCGCCGTCGGCCGCGCGATTGCCGCCGGTAGCCGGGCATATTGGGTTTGTCCGCTCGTCGAGGAATCCGGAAAGAGTGATCTCGCCGCCGCGCAGGAGCGCTTCGATGAATTGCGCGACCGCTTCGGCCCGGCGGTCGATCTGGTGCATGGACGCATGAAGGGGGCAGATAAAGACGCGGCCATGGCTCGCTTCGCCGCGGGTGAGACACGCCTTCTTGTCGCCACCACCGTGATCGAGGTCGGCGTCGACGTGCCGGAAGCGACCATCATGGTCATCGAACACGCCGAACGCTTTGGACTCGCGCAAATCCACCAATTGCGCGGCCGCGTCGGCCGCGGCGCCGGCCGCTCGACCTGTCTTCTTCTCTACAAGAGCCCACTCGGCGAAACGGCGAAGGCGCGGCTCGCGATTTTGCGCGAGACCGAAGACGGCTTTCGTATCGCCGAGCAAGACTTGCGCCTGCGCGGCGAAGGCGACGTGCTGGGCACCCGGCAGAGCGGCCTCCCCGCTTTCCGTGTCGCCCGTCTCGAAGTGCACGGAAAATATCTCGGCGCTGCGCGCGACGATGCCGCACTCATCCTCGCCCGCGATCCATCACTTCAAAGCGAGCGGGGCCAGGCCCTGCGTCATTTGCTGTATCTGTTTGAGAAAGACGAAGCGATTCGTCTCATCAGAGCTGGCTAACTCCGTTTTACCGAAAAGATCATCAAATCGCACGCTGATTGGCGAGGCGATGCCAAATGAACAGCACGATCACCGCGCCGACAATGGCTCCTATGAAGCCCGCGCCTTGATCAGGGCGGTACCAGCCGATCGCCTGACCGATGAAGGTGGCGACGAATGCGCCGATGATGCCAAGGACCACGGTGAGTATAAATCCGCTGGGGTTGTTGGGGCCCGGCGAAAGCCACTTGGCAACAAGTCCTGCGACGAACCCGATGAGGATAATCCAGAGAATGTGCATGCTTACCCCCATTTCTGCTGGAGCCGCGCCCTCATCGGGGCGGAATCCGCTGGCACTCCAAACGTACAACCTCTGCGCCAGGTTCCGGCATAACGAAAATTGTTTGCTTCGTATTTTTGAAAGTGGAACTCTTGCTGCGATACGGAATTGCGGTGGACTAATCTTCCCACGAACTCCTCCATCGCCGACATCCTACGGGAGGTAATGATGGGTCTAATGGACGTGCTCAACGGAATGCAAAACGGTCCTCACGGTCAGCAGGGCCAGAATTCCAGTGGCGGTGGTATGTCGCCAATCACCATGGCCGTGCTCGGGTTGCTGGCATACAAAGCGATAAAGCACTTTACCAGCGAGCCCGCCGCGAATCCTGCCGCACCGGGCGCTGCAACGGCTCCTAATCAGAATACGGGTGGCGGCGGATTCGGAGGTCTCCTCAACAGCGGGCTCGGCGGCTTGTTTTCGGGTCAAAGCGCCGGCGGAAGCGGCGGGCTTCTAGGGAGCTTGGGCGGGCTCCTGGGGGGCGCTGCGGCGGGCAACGTGATCAGCGGCGGCCTGAGCGATCTGTTGAACCAACTCCACCAGAGCGGTCAAGGCGATATCGCCAATTCCTGGGTCGGCCACGGTGACAACAAGGCCATCGCGCCGAACGATCTGGCGAGTGCGCTCGGCGAAGAAAAAATCAACACACTCACGGCGCAAACAGGCTTGTCGCGCGACGAGTTGCTGGCAGGGCTTAGCCAGCATCTACCGGAGGTGGTCAATCAGTTGACGCCACAGGGCCGCGTGCCAACCGAACAGGAAGTATCCATCTGAGCAACAATTAAGAGGAGCAGGAACATGAAAACGCGATATCTGACCATCGGCGCTGCGCTTCTTGGGACCATAACCCTGGCGAGCACATCCGCCCAGGCACTGACCATGAAGGAATGCAGCGCCAAGTATAACGCGGCAAAATCCGCAGGCACGCTTCATGGAATGAAATGGAACGACTTCCGTAAGGCCGAGTGCGGCTCGAGCGCGGCGGCCACGCCGACTTCCACCCCTGCCGAGCCCGCAGCGCGCAGCGCGGCAACAGCGCCCACTCGCTCTCGCGCCGCGACGACAACGCACACCAACGCCGTCTTTCCAAGCGCCGTCTCCCCGAAATACTCGAAAGAGTCGGCCGGTAAGGCGCGTATGCACACCTGCCTCGATCAGTACAATGCCAACAAAACTTCCAATGCCAACGGCGGCCTGAAATGGATTCAGAAGGGCGGCGGTTACTACAGCGAGTGCAACAAGCACCTGAAAGGTTGACGAGATGAGCGGCTTGACCGCTCGCATCCAAGAGTGAGGCGCGCAAGCGCCTCACAAGAGTGCTTCGTCCTTTTTTGCAAGCTGGGCCGCCCGCGCGGTTGAGGCGATGGCGGCAAGCTTCTTTTGAGAATCGTCCGGTTGCACCATGCCGGCCGAGATCAGAAGCGCCATCGCATTCTCGACCGAGAGGTCGAGCTCGATCAGGTCCTTGCGTTGCACGAAGAAGAAGAACCCGGTGGTCGGGTTCGGCGTGCAGGCGAGAAACACCGAGACATAATCACTTTCTGCCGCCGGTAACTTGCTCGCTATCTCGCCGCTTGGCGGCTGCGAGATGAACACCAGCGACCACATGCCTGGGGCGGGAAATTCGACCAACGCTACCTTGCGGAAGCTCGAACCGTTCTTCGAGAACAGCGTCTCGAAGATCTGCTTCATGGTCTTGTAGATCGGCCGCACGATCGGCATGCGGCTCAGCAGGCTCTCACCCCATCCGACGAGCGTGCGACCGACGAGGTTCGCGGTAAGGAACCCAAGCAGCGTCAGCACGACAACTGCAATAACCAGACCAGTGCCGGGGATAGGCCACGGCAAATACGACTCCGGCCGGTAGAGCGGCGGGATAAGCGGCTGTACCGCGTTGTCGACCCAGTTCACGAACGACCAGATCAGCCAGACCGTAACGGCCAGCGGTCCGGCGACGACGAGACCGGTCAAGAACCAATTGCGGACGCGGCCCATGATGCCGGTCTGCGACGGTGTAGCCGGATTTTTTGCCAGTCCGGCGAGTTCCTCGCCTGGCTTCGGTTCGAAATCGCTCATGGGCGGTGTACTTATTCCACCGTGACCGATTTTGCGAGGTTGCGCGGCTGGTCGACATCGGTGCCGATCGCGGCGGCCGTATGATACGCGATGAGCTGCACCGGCACGGCATAGACCAAGGGGGTTACGGTTGCCGGCATGTCGGGCAGAACAAGCGCGCCGTGCAACTCGCTCCGGGCCTCCTGCGCGCCTTTCGGATCGGTCAC
Organism: Pseudolabrys sp.; assembly: GCA_035765795.1. GTDB lineage: Bacteria > Pseudomonadota > Alphaproteobacteria > Rhizobiales > Xanthobacteraceae > Pseudolabrys. The sequence continues at coordinate 14,790 of DASTWX010000089.1, forward strand.
CAGAATGATGTTGCCGCCGCGCGCCGCCACCTCCTCCATATTGGAGACAGTCTTTTCAAAAATCCGATCAAACGGCGCGATCACAATGACCGGCATCGTCTCGTCGATCAGCGCGATAGGCCCGTGCTTGAGCTCACCGGCGGCATAGCCCTCGGCGTGAATATAGGAAATCTCCTTGAGCTTGAGCGCACCTTCGAGCGCAATGGGAAAGCTGGTGCCACGGCCGAGATAAAGCACGTCGCGCACCTTGGCGAGATCGTGCGCGAGCTTTTCGATCTGCGGCTCGAGCGCCAGCGCCTGCGTCATCAAGCGCGGCGTTTCGATGAGCGCATGGACCAGGCGCTGCTCGTCGATTTCCGACAGCACCGCGCGCGCGCGGCCCGCTGCGATGGCAAGGCAAGCGAGCACGCTCAGCTGGCAGGTGAAGGCCTTCGTCGAGGCGACCCCGATTTCCGGCCCGGCCAGCGTCGGCATCACCACGTCGCTTTCCCGCGCGATGGTCGACGTCGGCACATTGACCACCGAAAGAACGTGCTGCCGCTGCTCCTTGGCATATCGCAGCGAGGCCAGCGTATCGGCGGTTTCGCCCGATTGCGAGATGAAGATCGCAAGGTCACCTTCATCGAGCGGCGCCTCGCGATAGCGGAATTCCGACGCAATATCGATTTCCACCGGCAGGTTGGCGAAGCGCTCGAACCAATACTTCGCCACCAGCCCCGCGTAATAAGCGGTACCGCAAGCGGAGATGGACAACCGTTTGAGATTGTCCCACTTAAAGGGCAGTTCGCCGGGCAGGCTCACCCGCTCGGTCGTCATGTCGATGTAGCGCGCAAGCGTATGGCCGACCACTTCCGGCTGCTCGTGTATCTCCTTGGCCATGAAGTGCTTGAAATTGCCTTTGTCCACCAGCATGGCCGATGCGGTCGATTTGATCCCCGGCCGTTCCACGCGATCACCGCGCGCGTTGCAGATCACGACACCGTTGCGGGTGATGACGGCCCAATCGCCGTCTTCGAGATAACTGACAGTGTCGGTGAAAGGCGCGAGCGCAATGGCATCCGAGCCGAGATACATCTCGCCTTCGCCATAGCCGACGGCCAGCGGAGAGCCTTTGCGCGCGCCGATCATCAGGTCTTCTTCGCCCGCGAACAGGAACGCGAGCGCGAAAGCCCCGCGCAGTTCCGCCAACGCGGCGGCGACCGCATCGGCCGGCGATTTGCCCTGCGCCATGAACTGCGTCACCAAATGGGCGACGACCTCGGAGTCGGTCTCACTGTCGAACACGGCGCCGCCCTCGATGAGCCGCTCGCGCAGTTCGCGGAAGTTTTCGATGATGCCGTTGTGTACGACAGCCACCCGGTCGGTAACGTGCGGATGAGCATTGCTCTCGCTCGGCTTGCCGTGGGTCGCCCAACGCGTGTGGCCGATACCGGCGGTACCCATCAGCGGCTCTTGCGCGAGCCTCTTTTCCAAGCCGCGCAGCTTGCCTTCGGCGCGGCGGCGAGCGAGCACCCCCTGCTCCAGCGTTGCTACGCCGGCGGAGTCGTAGCCGCGATATTCAAGACGCCGGAGCGCGCCGACGAGATGTTCGGCAACCGGCTCGCGGCCAAGAATTCCGACGATTCCGCACATCTGACGACTCGCCCCTGATTTTCACAATATGGTTTAGCTGGCGGTCACGGGACGATGAAATCAAAACGCATTTCGTCGTGTATCAAGCTTACCGCGGGCTCTTACCGTTGCTCCGCTTCCCTGGCGGCTTTCTTGCTCAAGCTTTTGACTTGCCGCAGGCGTTTGGCCCAACCTTCTTTTACCGTTTGCTGGGCGCGCGAGACGGCGAGTGCGTCAGCCGGCACGTCCTTGGTCACCACCGAGCCGGAACCGACATAGGCGCCGTCGCCGATCTTAACCGGCGCCACCAGCGCCGAGTTCGACCCGATGAAGGCGCCCTTGCCGATATCGGTTCGGTGCTTGGCGATACCGTCGTAATTGCAGGTGATGGTTCCTGCCCCCACATTCGCGCCTTCGCCCACCCGCGCATCGCCGATGTAGGTCAGGTGGTTGGCCTTGGCGCCGGCCTCGACGGTCGCCGCCTTCACCTCGACGAAGTTGCCGATGTGAACATCCGGGCCAAGATCGGCGCCCGGCCGCAATCGCGCAAACGGTCCAACGCGCGCGCCCTTGCCGACACGAGCGCCTTCCAAGTGCGAGAAAGCGCGAATGGTTGCGCCCTCCTCCACCACCACACCCGGCCCGAAGACCACATTGGGCTCAACGGTGACATCCTTCCCGAGCTTCGTGTCGGCCGAGAAGAACACCGTCTCGGGCGCGACCAAGGTGACGCCCGCCTGCATGGCGGCGGCGCGCATGCGCTGCTGCAAGACAGCTTCGGCTTCGGCGAGCTGCGCCTTGGTGTTGATCCCGCGCACATCATCCTCCGAGGTTTCGATAGCGACTGCTTTCAAGCCCATCGCGCGAGCAACCGCGACCGCCTCGGTCAAATAATATTCGCCTTTGGCGTTGCTGGTGCCGATCTTGTCGAGAATGGCGAGCGCCGTCGTGCCGTCGAGCGCCATCAGTCCCGCGTTGCAGAAATCGACGGCCTTCTCCTGCGGAGAGGCATCGCGCTCCTCACGAATGGCGACGAGCGCATTGTCCTGCATCAGTAACCGGCCATAGCCGGCGGGGTCGGCTGCGCGGAAACCAAGCACCGCGACCGCGGCGCCATCGGCCAAGGCAGCGCGCAACGCGGATAACGTTTCCGCGCGCACCAGGGGCGTATCGGCAAACATCACCAGGATGTCGTCCACGCCCTCAATTGCTTGGCGCGCGGCCAATACCGCGTGGGCCGTGCCAAGCCGCTCGTTCTGCTTGAATGCCCGCGCCTCCGGCGCGACCCTGCCCACGAGTACCGTAACCGCAGCGTGGTCGGGCCCGACCACCACCGCTGTCTCAGTGCAGCCGGCTTCGCCAGCCGCCGCCAGCACATGCGCGATCAGCGGCCAGCCCCCGATCTCGTGTAGCGCCTTCGGCAGGCTGCCGCGCATGCGCGTGCCTTCGCCGGCGGCGAGCACAATAGCAAGGCACGATCTGTTGACCATCCGTTCTTGGCTCGTGAGTTTCGAATGCGCTGATAGCGCGGCGGGCGAACCCATAGCGGACCTCATCACGGCGTGAAAGGGGCGCGGCTTCAGTTCCCGAAATGTGGCGGAGGTACGAATCGCCGGATTCTGCTAACGCTTTCAAGCCTATGATTCGCGACGGGGGAAACATGGCGCGCGAGATGCCGCCGGAACGCGCCGAATTGCCGGACAATTTGCGGCTCGGTCGTAATATGCAATCACCTTGGCGGCTGGGAGCCTGGGGCGCTGCCGCCGCGTTGTCGCTCGCTGTCGCAGTTCTCGTCGCGCAGAGTGAACCCGGCAAGGAACGGCTCCGGCACGCTTTCGCCGCCACCGCCGCACCGGTGAAAGCAGGCGCCGGCGGACAGGCATCCGTAAGAACCGAAACGGAATCGCGGATAACACCGGCGCTCGGCGAAACTCAGCGCATCGCTGAGAAGGTGGACGCCTTATCCTCCGATCGTGACCGTCTCGCCCAGCGCGTCACAACTCTGGAGCTCCAATTGCAAAAGGTGACCAGCTCCATTGAGCACCGATCGGCCCCGATGGCCGTCGCATCGCCGAAACAGGAGCCGGTCCCATCGCTCGCTGACCCGATAGCGAGCATTGCTCCGTCGGACGCACCGGTCCGTCCTCCGCCGGAAACCCGCACGGCACCGGCTCCACAACATGCAGTTGACGCGCAGAAACCGATCGGCGTGGTGTCGGCCACGCCAATCAGTATTGCACCAGCCGTGACGCCACCGCCCGTGGCTGCGGCCCCAAAGAGTGCGAGCAAGCGAACTGAGACGGAAGGACATCATGAGGCGGAGATCAAATTGCCGACGCTCGTTCGCTTGCCGCCCCGGCGCGCGCCGATGCACCGGGCGGCAAGCCGCGCTTCGTTCGGGGTCGATCTCGGTAGTGCCGTCTCGGTCGACGAGGTGAAGGCGCAATGGGCAGCCATCAAGGCCAACTTCGGTCCCATTCTCACCGGCCTGGATTCCGTACCGACGCACGATTCCCGGCCGGGCCAAGACCCATACCGCTTGGTCGTCGGCCCCCTGCCGAACATCGAGGCGGCTCACAGGCTCTGCGCGCAATTCGCTATCGGCCAAGTTGCCTGCAGGCCGGTGGAGCTAGAGAGCCAAACGCTGGTCCAGCGGTAAGTCGGTTCGTCCCGCGCGCGCCACAATCGCGGTCATTGATGGCTTTATGAAGCTGTTCCTGCCCACCGCGCGCGCGACGAATCTATTGCTCGTCGTAGGTTTCGGCTCGCTCGGCTATGCGATGTATTTACGCTATCTCGCAATCGAGCAGTCGAGCGTCGGGCTCGCTTGCGCCGCCGGGCTCGAGACCTGGCTTTGCTTGAGCCGCCGCGTCGCTGCCGCGCTGTTCGAAAATTCAGTCTTCGGGTTTGGCGCGCTGGCTTTGGCTGCGATCAACCTCTGGCGACCGTCGGTGATCCTGTTCGCGCTGGCATTGTCGGTCGCCTGTTTCGGTGTCGTTCTCTACAACGTCGGGCTGTCGTCGCTGGCGGTCGGCTTGTTGCTCCTCAGCTTTGCGCGCCTCGCACGCGCGTGAGCATCGCTCGAACGTACGGTGCCGCCACGGATCAACCTTGCGCAGTTCTGACCGTCTCGGCATCCGCCCTGCTCGCGATGCCGGAGAGATGGTCCGCAAGCTCCACCGCGGCCGAATAGAAGGGCGAGTGGTCCGATTCCATGCGGATAACCTCTCGGCAGGGCGTCTCCTCGACCATCATGGCTTGTAACGTCGGCGCAATGGCCCGGTCCTTGGCGCATTCGATGTAGATCCTCGGCACGAGGCCAAAGCGCTCTTCAGTAACACGCAACGGCGTCGTGAAGCTCATCATCGGCTCAGGCCCGACCAAGCGCGCGGCCCGCGCCACGAGCGGTGCCGGCGTCGTGTTATAGAAGACGCGCTCCACCGCGTCCGGCGCAATGGTGGAGATGGCGGCATCCGGAGAGAAGACGAGCGAGCCTTCCGACTCCGGTCTCGGCGGGACCCGCCGCATGGTTTGAAGGAGCGTCGCCCCGTTGGGCACGAGAAAAGCTGCCAGGTAGACAAGTACGCGGATCCGGTCCGGCACGAGTTCGGCAGCCTCGCTGATCACGATGCCGGCCCGGCTGTGCCCGATGAGGATAACCGGCTCGCCCTGCGCCGTGACCGTATCGGCGACGAACCGGGCCCAGCCCTCGAGCGTGACTTCCGCCAGCGGCGCCCTGTCTTCGCCCATCCCCGGCAGATCGGGCGCGATCACCCTGTGCCCTTGATCTTCGAGGAGAGGCGTCACCTTTTCCCAGCACCAAGCGCCGTGCCAAGCGCCGTGAATGAGCACGAAAGTCGTCATGTCCAGTTCCTTTGCGGGATCGGAGCCGCGGCGGCTAAGCGCCCAATACACATAGGCGCGCTTCGATGGCTTGCCGGCCGTCGCTCTATAGGAATAAGCGTGTCGTATAGGCAGACAGGACTGCCAGAAAGGCGGACCGCTTCAACGCGGCCATGCTCTGCCGGGGCTTGCTGAACGGCGACGCTGTG
>DASTWX010000090.1:0-11019 GCA_035765795.1 Pseudolabrys sp.
CGAGCTTGCCGAGTCCGACGATGCCGAGCGTCAGGCCGGAGAGGTCCTTGCCAACGGTCGATTGCAAAGCTGCGCCGGCCTTCATGCGCGCGTTCTCGTAGCCGATGTGGCGTGTCAGTTCGAGCATTAAACCGAAGGCAATGCCGGTGGTTGGGCTGCCGACCGCGCCGGTGCCGCAGACGGTGACGCCGCGCTCGGCGCAGGCTTTCAGATCGATGGAGTTGTTGCGGGCGCCGGTGGTGATCAGCAGTTTCAGGTCGGGTAGCGCTTCGATCACCTGGCGCGGGAAGGGCGTGCGCTCGCGCATCATATTGATGATGGCGAACCCTTGCAGCGTCTTTATGACCGCCTCGGGTCCCCCGAGGTGTTTCTTGAACACCTGGACGTCGACGTCCTTGGTGATGGAAGACCAGTCAGCGAATTTCATCGCCACGTTTTGGTAATCGTCGAGAATTGCTGCTCGCACTATGCGTGATCCGTCCCTTGTATCTGCAGGCCGACGGAGCCTTCCGCGGCGGCCGCAGGTTAGGACCTAAGTTCTTCCTTGTCATTCCGGGGCAGGCGCAAAGCGCGTGAATAAGGAATCCAGGATCGGAAATGCAGCATATGCCGCGCTGGATTCCGGCCTCGCGGTCTGTCGGCCGCGCCCCGGAATGACGCGAGCGATTTGGATCAACCGACCGGCGGGGTGCCGTGCTTGGCGCGCCAGGCAGGGCCCGGACCGCGCATATAGTGGCGCTCGGGCCGATAGGGTCGGGCCGCGCCGTGGGTCACCGCGCGCCAGACGCCGGTTAGGAGTAAACTCATTCCTGCAACAGGGCGAGGCAGCCACGCCGCCGCCGAACCGGAGAACGCCGCAATCGCACGCGCCATGACACGTCCCTAAACTTCAATGGGCATATAGCCCGCCTCTCGCGCCGCTCTCCGCGACCGTGGAGCCTAAAGAACAGTATGATGATTGAACATGAATATTCCCGGAATGCGACAGCGGATTTGCGACGAATGAAGCGAAATTTGGCTGCAATCTTTCCAGCCGGTTAATCGCGCCGGCCCCGGAAAACGGGGCCGAGCCACGCTTGCCCTTTGCGGACGCCGTGGCTACATCAGCGGCGGATTTCCCTGACACGTTCGGCTGTCCCGCGTTCCGCGCCAACGGCGGGGTTTAGGCGCGGCCGAGCCGGTTCCGCAAAGGTCAAAGAGCAATGAACGGTCGTCAGTTCATCTATCACATGCACGGCCTCTCCAAGTCTTACCCGGGCGGGCGCAAGGTCTTGGAAAATGTCAATTTGTCTTTTTATCCGGACGCCAAGATCGGCGTGCTCGGCGTCAACGGGGCCGGCAAGTCGACGCTGCTGCGTATCATGGCGGGGCTCGACAACGAATTCACCGGTGAGGCGTGGGCCGCCGAGGGCGCCGGCGTGGGCTATCTGCCGCAGGAGCCGCAGCTCGATCCCGAAAAATCCGTGCGCGGCAACGTGGAGGAAGGGGTGGCGCCGCAGCGTGCGTTGCTCGACCGCTACAACGAATTGGCGATGAATTACTCCGACGAAACCGCCGACGAGATGGCAAAGCTGCAGGACGCCATCGATAGCCAGAACCTGTGGGACCTCGATTCCAAGGTGAGCCAGGCGATGGATGCATTGCGCGTTCCGGCCGATGACGCGGTGGTGGCCAAGCTCTCCGGCGGCGAGCGCCGCCGCGTGGCGCTCTGCAAGCTCCTGCTTGAGCAACCCGACCTGCTGCTGCTCGACGAGCCCACCAATCACCTTGACGCCGAGAGCGTCGCCTGGCTCGAGGGCCACTTGCGCAATTATCCCGGCGCCATCCTGATCGTCACCCACGACCGTTATTTCCTCGACAACGTCACCGGCTGGATTCTCGAGCTCGACCGTGGCCACGGCATCCCCTATCAGGGCAACTATTCATCCTGGCTGGTGCAGAAGCAGAAGCGGCTCGAGCAGGAAGGCCGCGAAGAGGCTGCCCGCCAGCGCACGCTCGCCCGCGAGCAGGAATGGATCGCCGCCAGTCCGCAGGCCCGCCAGGCCAAATCGAAGGCGCGCTATCAGCGCTATGAGGATCTGCTTAAGCAGGCCGGCGAGGGGCGCCAGCAGACGGCGCAGATTATTATTCCCGTGGCCGAGCGCCTCGGCGACAATGTCGTCGATGTTGAGAACCTGAGCAAAGGCTACGGCGACAACCTGCTGATCGACGATCTCACCTTCAAGTTGCCCGCAGGCGGCATCGTCGGCGTGATCGGGCCCAACGGCGCTGGCAAGACCACACTCTTCCGTATGATCACCGGCCAGGAAAAGCCGGACAAAGGCAGCATAACGGTGGGCGACACGGTGCATCTCGGTTACGTCGACCAATCGCGCGATACGCTCGATGGCAAAAAGACCGTATGGGAGGAAATCTCCAACGGGCAGGACATCATCCTGCTCGGCAAAAAGGAGATGAATTCGCGCGCATACTGCGCCGCCTTCAACTTCAAGGGCGCCGACCAGCAGAAAAAGGTGGGTAATCTCTCTGGCGGCGAACGCAACCGCGTGCATCTCGCCAAGATGCTGCGCTCGGGCGCGAACCTACTTCTGCTCGACGAACCGACCAACGATCTCGACGTCGATACGCTTCGCGCGCTGGAAGAAGCGCTGGAAGATTTCGCCGGCTGCGCCGTCATTATCAGCCACGACCGCTGGTTTCTCGACCGCATCGCTACGCATATTCTCTCGTTCGAGGGCGACAGCCACGTCGAATGGTTCGAGGGCAACTTCCAGGATTACGAGAAGGACAAAATGCGCCGGCTGGGGCAAGATTCGGTGATCCCGCATCGGCTGAAGTACAAGAAGTTCACGCGATAGACCTTGGATTGTTCGTATTGCTCGTCAGCGAAATCACCGGGTTTGCGCCCGCCGAAGGGTTTGCCAACCCCAGAGAGAGGTCCCGTCCCGCAGGCGGGACAAGCCCTGGAGTAATCCCCGCGCTCACATCCGCGGTGCGATCAGTCTCACATCTGGAAAATATGTCCGATATGGCCGCACATCCCGCGTAAGGATAGCCAATCCGGCCGTCTGTGCGTGTGCGCCAATGAAGAAGTTAGGCAGCACATTGATTCGCGCACCGCCGGCAACGCGATATTTTCGATAGGCTTGGCCCGCGGTGAAGAGGCCCTCCGTCGGTATGCGCTGAAATACAATGTCGAGCCTCGTCAGCACGTTGCGTACATCGGCTTCGCTGTCTAGTCGGGCGGACAATTCAGCAAAAACGATTTCATTGGTGGATAGCGGTCCGCTCCAGCGGCATTCGTCCAGGCGAGCGATGGACCACTCCTGCCATTCAGAACCCGGTGTCAGCGTATCGGAGATAACGTTCGTGTCGACGAGCGTCATTTCCGCTTAAGGCCCGGATTGAAGCCCGGATCCTCGTCAGGATCGCCGCGCATCTCTTTCATGAATTCGTCAGTCGTCATTCCGTCGCGGATGAGCCGTTCTCTCCCCAACGCATAGAGCCTCGCCTTGTAATCGTCTTCGGTGCCCGCTTTCTCGATATAGACTCCGCCGGAAGCGGTCGCGCGCACTTCGAGCCTGTCGCCAGGCTTGATTCCGACCGCTTCCCGCACGTCTTTCGGGATGGTTACTTGGCCTTTAACGGTCATGGTCGTGGCCATGACCACCTCCTGGTAATACCCGGGAGCGGATGTAATACCGCCGGCCTGAGTGATCAAGACGCGCGCTCGGACAAACTCGGCAAAATTCAGATGGTCGCCGCGGCGTCTGGCCGCGTGGCAGGCGCCGGCGTGCCCTCCAACATTTCCCCTTACTTTTTTGGTTCCACCACGCCGCAACGTTTTGCGCGAGCAGAAGGGGGCGACTTAAAATGTCGATGGCTGCCGACGGACCTGTACCTTCCGGGCGACTCAAGAACGAACTGCGTCCGCTGCCGCAGCTCATCTTCAGTTCGCGCTGGCTCCAGCTTCCGCTTTATCTCGGGCTTATCGTCGCTCAATGCGTGTATGTGGTCCTCTTCCTGAAGGAGCTTTGGCATCTCGTGCACGGCGCCATGGCCTTCACCGAGCAGGAAATCATGCTGATGGTGCTCGGGCTCATCGACGTGGTGATGATCTCCAACCTGCTCATCATGGTCATCGTCGGCGGCTACGAGACGTTCGTCTCCCGGCTTCAACTCCAGCGGCACCCCGACCAGCCCGAGTGGCTGTCGCACGTGAACTCCAGCGTGCTCAAGATCAAGCTCGCCATGGCGATCATCGGCATCTCGTCCATCCACCTCCTGCGTACGTTCATCTATGCCGGTTCGCTCGGTCAGCAAAGCTCGTCCCTCACCGAGACCGGCGTGATGTGGCAGGCGATCATCCATGCTCTTTTCGTTTTCTCAGCAATCGGCATCGCTTATGTCGAGCGGTTGAGCCAGCCCGCCTACGCAAAGGCAAGCCACTGAGCGCCGCGCCACTGTCGCCTGAGACACAGCGGGGACTGGTGTTAATCTTCTTTTAATCGCCCCCCGTTTGTTTCCGATTCGTCTTTGGTCGCGTTACGTTCGATGCTTGTTCGGAGGAGGTCTCGATCTTGATTGGCGTGCGGCGGACGGCACAAGGACTGGTATTGACCGTCGCACTGCTCCTCTTGGTGCTGACGAATCACGCCTCTGCAGCGGATGCTGCTTTCGCGCAGTGGCTGCATTCGTTATGGCCGCAAGCGCAAGCGCTCGGTATCTCGCGTGCGACGTTCGACACCGCGACGCATGGGCTCGAGCCTGACTATTCGCTCCCAGATCTCGCCATCCCCGGGCGGCCCGAAAAACCGGCTGCGCAGCCGGAATTCGTGCAGACGCCGGCGCAATACTTGCGCGAATCGACTTTCGCGCGCCTCACCGTTAAGGGGCGGCGCCTCGCGGATAAATATCGCAAGACGCTTCACCGCATCGAAAAAGAATTCGGTGTGCCCGGGAATGTTGTGCTGGCGATCTGGGCGCGCGAGACGGACTACGGCGGCTACGAGCTGCCGCACGACGCCATCCGCGTGCTGGCAACGCAAGCTTATGTCGGCAAGCGCAAGGACTTTTTCCGCGATCAGTTCCTCCAGGCCCTGAAGATGCTGCAAGACGGCGTGCCGCGCGCCACTATGCGCTCGTCCTGGGGCGGCGCGCTTGGGCTGACGCAGTTCTTGCCGGCCGACTACGAGAAGTTCGGCGTCGATTTCGACAACGACGGCCGCGTCGATATCTGGCGCTCGGTGCCGGACGCGCTCGCCTCGGCAGCGAAGCAGCTAAAAGTGCGCGGCTGGCAGACCGGCGAGCCTTGGGCCGTCGAAGTGCACCCGCCGAAAAGTGTGGACTGCACGGTGGCCGAGCCGTCCGTCGTCCATCCGATCGGCGACTGGGGCGCGCGCGGCTACAGGCCCGCCTATGGCCAGCGTGTCAGCCCGGCAATGCGGGCGATCAAGGCATCCCTGCTCTTGCCCGAAGGCATCTACGGTCCGGCCTTTCTTACGCCGAAGAATTACTACGTGCTGAAGGACTATAACTACTCCGATCTCTACGTGCTCTTTGTCGGACAGTTGAGCGATCTGATCGGCGGCGGGCGGCCTTTCGAGACGCCCTGGAGCAAGGACCGTCAGCTTCGCAGTAAAGACGTGGAGGCGATGCAGCGGCGGCTCTCTGCGCTCGGCCTTTACCACGACAAAATCGACGGCAAGGCCGGCATGCTGACGCGTGCCGCGCTCGGCGCTTATCAGAAGAAGAACGGGCTGAAGGTGGATTGCTGGCCCACCGCCGCCGTGCTCGCGCACATGAAGCGGTAGCTCACCCGACGACAATCACGCGCAACAGAGCGGGCCCGCCAATAGCCGCTGGCGGGCCCGTAATGGTTAAACACGTATTAATCGAACCTGCGCGATCAATCGCACACGCGGACGCGGCGGAGGCGCCATCCGTAGCCGTCCCAGAAACGCTCGCGATGCCACCAGCATCGTGGGCCGTAATAAACCGGGCCGGGGCCATAATAATAGCCGGGCGGACCGTAGTAATAGGGGCCATGCGCGACGGCTGCGCCGAGCAGAGCGCCGGCCGCCAACCCGCCAATGACGCCGGCGGCGATCCGTCCGCCGCGGGCTTCCGCGTGTTGCGGGACGGCGATACTTGCGAATCCAAGTGTCGCCGCCACTGCGATAGCTGTCAGGGTCTTTGTCATGACGAACGTTCCTTCGCTTCGCCTTCTGGGGCCGTCCGATTAAACGACCGTTGAGCCGATTTCCTGCGATTCGGAGCGCCGCGATCAACGCTCCACGTTTCAGTATACGCCAGTTTCGCGCGTTCTGCGTGAACGGAGGCTGAACGGCACATTTGGATATTGGCCCCCGAAGTCCTTGAGTGCATTAAGTTCTTGCAAAGTTTAAGGCGGCAATAGGGCAATAGGCCTTATAATATGGGCGGCCAGCGCTGATCTCAGCTGTCGCGCAATTGCTAACGCCGGTTGCTGTCGCCTAAATGGCAGCGTGTCGATGTGGAGATTGCGGGGGAGGGTACATCATGCCGAAGCTGACCTGGGACCACGTTCATCTGCGTAGTCCCGATATCGAAGCGACGGCCCAATGGTTCGAGCGAATGCTTGGAGCTGAGGTGATCCGCAGCATGCAAGACGGTAAGCCGCGTATCGATCTCGCGCTCGGCGGCTCTAAGATATTTCTTGCCCAAGTAACACCGGGTGATGGAGTCCACCCGCCGCCGCTGACACCGCATCAGGGTCTCGACCATTTCGCATTCTTCGTCGCCGATCTCGACAAGTTGGTTTCCGAACTGAAGGCAAAGGGCGCGGAATTCACCAAGGAGCTCCACACGCCGCGCTCCGGCATCCGTATCTGCTTTCTGCGTGGCCCGCAGGGCATCTCGATCGAGCTCTTGGAGCGCGGCCCACAATTTGTGTGAGGCGGCTCCGCGGCGATTTGTCTCCGGCCGGCCATTTCTCTTGGATAATCAGACCGCTTTAGCTTGCACGCTGCGGCCTCCGGTGCAAAACCCGCTCGGGGATTCAATAACTCAGATGCAGGAAACTCGGTATGCGGCAGCTTGCACTGGCGGTCGGTGTGGTCATGATCGTGACGACGGGCGCAGCAGGGGCCGATAACCGATTTGAGCGTAGCCTGCGGCGGCTCAGTCCGAACGAACGCGTGGTTCAGCTCTGCGACTATACGGCGATGCAGCGCATTCGCCATGCCAAGGGTCATTATCGTCCTGACCGCGCCGTGGCGGATGCTCGCAGCGACGTCACCATCGACAAGAATACTGTGCATGCAAAAGGCGGTGCATTCCGCAGCCGCGGCAAATGGTATGCGCTTTCCTATACGTGCAGGGCCTCGCCCGACAAAATGAAAGTGCTGTCGTTCAAGTACAAAATCGGCGCCGAGATTCCGCAGTCGAAGTGGGCCGCCTACAGCTTGTGGCAATAACGGTTCTCGTTTGCGTGATCAGTCTTCGACATCCTTCACGTCCGTGGCAGGGCGGTCGCTGCCGCTGGCCATTTCCGTGTGCCAGTTGCCGTCGGCGTCTTCGTATTCGATGACGTGAGTGCTGCCGGGCACGCGCTGCTCGCTCGCCGCCGTTTGCGCCGCGGCCACCGCCGCCGCGTGGGTAGGATAAGGCTCGGAGAAGACATCATCGACCTTGTAGGCCCAGCCGCCGTCATGTTCGACGATCTCATAAACGATTCGCGGCATGATCCCGCCCTTATCCAGCTGAAGCGCGCTACGCTTCGGAAACGGTTTGGCGGTACCCCGGTTCCAATCCGCTATTTCAACGGGAGCGCCGTCAAGAAATAGTGACCGAGCCCGATGGTAAAAATGAAGTTCCCCCACAACGCATGCTCGAGCCACACCAGCCAGAGCGAGCGTGTGCGCCAATAGCGCCACGCCAGTACGAGTCCAAGCACGGCGGCGAGACCGACCGACACCGCACTGCCGTAAATGATATGGGCGAAGCCGAACATCGCGCCGTTGGCGGCAACCGCGAGCCAGGGCCTGCGCGCGAATAAGGGTGCGTAACGGTGGAAAAAAAAGGTGCGGTAAGCGAGCTCCTGCGGCAGAGCCGAAAGGAGCGGATAAAGCACCACCAGACTGGCCCATGCGGTCGGCTTGTCGCTCGGCAGCGCCAGAAATTGCCGCGGATCGTCGAGCAGCACCCAAGCAGTCAGCAGACTGCCGACGCCGACGAATACGACGGCGATGGAGATCAACTCACGCCGCCGGATGCCGCGTGCAAATTCGCGCGGAAAGGAAAAGCTGCGATCGGTGGAGAGGTAGAGGATGCAAGCCGCAAGCGGCGCCAACATCATCACCGTGAAGGGGACCGCGAGATGATAAACGGCGTAGCCGAAGGCGAGCGGCATTCCGACGGCGAGCGCGGCAAGCTCTGCCGCCAGCATCAGGCGGCCGCGGAGCAGAAGGCGTCGTTTGGCGGCTGCCAGCAACAGGCTGCCGCCCGCTGCCAAGCGCGGCAGCGCGGTCGTTCTCGATTGTGCTCGCATGACCGTCAAGGAAACGGAATGCAATAATCACGGGCGCGCGCGGTGGCGCGCATCTGCTTTTGCAACGAACCAGAGGGGCGTTGGTTTCAGCGCGCCGGCTAGGGAGCGCCCGACGTCGCGCAGGAATCTTCCTGCGAAGGGAGCTCACAAGGACAATGCAAGCCGTGCAGTACTGGTTAATGCTTCAGGTACTGTTTTATGGAGCTGGAACGCTGTGTCGGAATTGTGCCATAGCGGTTCCGCCCACAACGCCGGCTACAAAGGGCCGAACACTCATCGCATCAAAGCGCCGCCCAGGGGGGCGCAAGGAGGAATGACACCATGCGACTATCGTTTGGAATTCGGGGAGTACTCGTCGCGTTCGCCGTTCTGCTCGGCATGAGTTTCACGACCGCTGCACGCGCCGACAGCGGGCGCATCAGCCTCACGGTCTATAAGGGCGGCTGGTTCATCGGCGGGGAGGCGGGCCACGGCACGCTCTACTTTCACGGACGCCGCTATCCGTTGTCGGTCGGCGGCGTCAGCGCAGGCTTTGTGTTCGGCGGCTCGAAAACGGTGCTGCATGGCCGCGTTCGCCACATCCGGCGGGCTTCCGACGTGGCAGGCGTCTACGGCGCGGGCGGCGCGGGCGCAGCGATCGGCGCCGGCGTGCGGGCGATGGTGCTGACCAACCAGAACGGCGCCGTGCTGGAGCTGCAGGGGCGGCAGGTTGGGTTAATGGCCAACGCCGACCTGAGCGGCCTGGCGATTTCTTTAAAGTAGGGCAGGGGCGAGCCGGCGCGGCGCGCTCCTGCGCTGCCGCGCCGGTTCCTGTCATCGCGAACGAAAAGCCGCGCGCGCGGATTGAGGCAAAGCGGGGAAGCGCGCGAGCCATCGATGTCATCATCGCAATACCAATACCTGCCGCTGACGCCCGGCTTCTTCTCGATCCTGGTCGTCATCTTCCTAGCCGTGCTGGTGTTGGTGCAGCTTGGCGCGTTGCGCTACGCCTACCTGCGGCTCGGCGTGAGCCCAAGCGCGGCGCTGCTGCTGCTCGCCGGCTCGCTCATCGGCAGCTATTTCAACGTGCCGGTGGCGCAAATTCCGGGCCATCGCATCGTCGCCGGCGCGGCCGTCGACTTTTTCGGCATGCAATACCAGGTGCCGGTGCTGCTCCGTCAGCCGGGCACCGTAATCGCGGTGAATATCGGCGGCGCGGCCATCCCGACGCTGATGTCGATCTACCTGTTGCTCCGCTACGAGCTGTGGATCAGGGGCGCGTTGGCTGTCGCCGGCGTTGCCGCCTTCGTGCATTGGCTGGCGACGCCCGTGCCCGGCCTCGGCATCGCGGTGCCGGTGCTCGGTCCCGTCATCGCCACCGCAATCGTCGCCGTCATCTTGTCGCGCGAGCACGCCGCCCCACTTGCCTATATCGCGGGCTCGCTCGGCACGTTGATCGGCGCCGATCTGCTCAATCTCGGCGACATCGGCGCGCTCGGCGCGCCCATCGCCTCGATCGGCGGCGCAGGCACCTTCGACGGCATTTTCCTCACCGGCATCGCCGCCGTGCTGCTGGCGAGCTTCTATTCTCCGCCGCCGCGAGATGCGTAAGACCCTTGCTGGCGAATGAACGCGTACAATTTTTATGCCGGGTTACGACCTTCTTCAATTGTCAAACAGCCGCGCGGGAGCGCCCGTGTTCTTTGGTCGGCGCCGGGTACGCCGTCGTGCCGGGCCCCCGTCGAGGGGAGCGGAGCGCCGAGAAACGCGAGGAGCCTGGCGACTCCCCGAGCGGCCGGCGCGGCCGCCCGACACGCCTGGCGAGGCGTGTCCTCTCCGTTTGCGCACGGAGAGGCGCCTCTCGGCGCTCCGCTTGCGGCGATTTCTGTCCCCGGGTCCGCGCTTGTAAGGCGCCGTCTCTCCTTCTGGCTCTTTCGGCGACACAGCGCACCGCGCCGCCTTGGCAGCCGAAGTAAGAGACGGCTCCGTCCAGCGAGCTCCTCGCGGAGGGGTCATAGTGCCCCCGGTCGGGGCCTGGGACCTCCCGAGTGCGGGGTTACGAGCCCCGCCCGCGGGCGCCGCCACCCACCCCATCTTCGGCACGTCTCCGGAAGACGCCCCTCGGCAGGTGGGATAGAGAGGATTATAGTCATAAATACGGAAAGGTCAATAGTCCTATTATAGGTTTTTAAGCCACAGTATTCTTGACATTTATCGGGGGTACATTTAAGTGCAATGAGGGTCACGTTCGATCCTACGAAACGCGATCTCACACTGAAGCATCGCGGGCTGGATCTCGCGTGGGCCGGCGAGGTGTTTGCCGGGCTACGGCGACGATCATCGACGAGCGCTTCGACTACGGCGAAACGCGATACGTTACAGTTGGCCAACTCGATGGACGCTTGGTCGTCACGGTCTGGACGCAACGCGGCGAAGCCCGCCACGTCATTTCGATGAGGCACTGTCATGCCAAAGAAGAAAAACTCTGGCGCCGCCGCATGGAAGGATTC
>DASTWX010000091.1:0-8414 GCA_035765795.1 Pseudolabrys sp.
GCTAGGCCGGCGCGGCGCACCGGTCCTTGCCGAATTGCTAAAGCGCAAGGCCCTCGGCTTGCCCTTCCGTTTCGGCGAGGAGTTCGATCCCGTCCTCACGCTCATGCGGAAGTATTCCGACGTGCCGATGAGCTTTGCCGATGCGTGCCTTGTCCGCATGACGGAGATGCTGCCGAACCCGGTGGTTCTGACAACCGATAGCGACTTCCGTATTTATCGGCGTCACGGGCGGCGGACGGTTCCGAGCATTCTGCCGAGCTATTGAAATGCGTGGGCCGTAGGGCCGTAGGGTGGGTTAGGCGCGGAACGCGCCGTAACCCACCGATCATGTAAACTGGTGGGTTACGGTACTTCCTGCCTAATACCAACTGTGGAAACTATTGACCTATCCACCGTCATGGCCGGGCTCGTCCCGGCCATCCACGTCTTTGTTGTTGCTTTGCATTTAAGACGTGGATGCCCGCGACCCGCCTCCGCTCGCTGCGCGAGCTACGGCGCGCTTAGTCAGGCGCGCCGAAGCGCGTTAGCGCGAAGGCGGGCAAGCGCGGGCATGACGAGTCAGGATTTGCTGCGGCCGGTATAACCTACCCTACCAACTGCGCCGCGAGCACCTCCCCTTGACGGCGCCTAAGCCCGGCCGCAGGCTTCCCTCAAAGTCCGGCAAAGCTGGGGAGGAAGCGCGATGAAAGCCCTTTTGGGCCGGAGCGCTGGGGGCCGCGCTGTTGTTGAGCGCCGGCGTGGCGCAGGCGCAGACCGCCGACGCCATTCTCTTTAACGGCAAGATCGTCACGCTCGACGGCCCATCCGCGGTCGTGCAGGCCTTGGCAATCCGCGACGGCCGCGTGCTGGCGGCCGGCGAGAACGAAAAAATCGAAAAGCTCGCCGACGTTCACACGAAGCGCGTCGATCTCGGCGGGCGCACCGTCATCCCCGGCCTCATCGATTCGCACATTCACGCGATCCGCGCCGGCCTGACTTTTGCGACCACGCTGGACTGGACCGGCATCGCCACCATCAAAAACGCGCTGGAGACGATCCGGCAGGCGGCGCACGGCTCGCCGCCGGGACATTGGATCGCCGTCGTCGGCGATTGGAACAAGAGCCAGTTCGCGGAACGCCGCGCGCCGACGCCGCAGGAGCTTGCGCAAGCCGCGCCGGACAATCCCGTCTACGTGCAGCACCTCTACGATTTCGCCGTGCTCAATCCGGCGGCAACCAAGGCGCTCGGCATCACTGCGCAGAGCAAGGTGCCGCCTGCCGGCAAGATCGTGCTCGATGCCGAGGGCCGGCCCACCGGCGTTATCGAGGCCGGCGGCAACGTGCCGACCTTGGCGCGGCTCTACGGCCGCTTGCCGAAAGCCACGTTCGCGGAGGAGGTGAAGGGCACGCGCGCGTTCTTCCGCACGCTCAACCGGTTCGGCGTCACCGGCATCATCGACGAGGGCGGCGGCGGTCTCTTTCCGGCGAATTACCAGCCGCTGTTCACGGTCTGGCGCAACGGGGACCTCACATTGCGCGTACGCTTCGACCTGATGTCGCAGCACCGCGGTAAGGAGTTCGCCGACCTGAAGGACTTGACGCAAATGCTGCCGCCGCGCTTCGGCGACGACAAGCTGCGCTTTCTCGGCCTCGGCGAGGTACCCATCTGGGGCATGCACGACGGATCGTTGAACGTGCTGAAACCTTTCAACCCGAGCGCGGAAGCGAAGCAACACCTGCTGGAGCTTGCGAGCTGGGCGGCGCAGCACGCTTATACCGTGCACATCCATGCCTCCAGCGACCACAGCGCTTCGCAGATCCTCGACATCTTCGAACAGATCAACAAGACGACGCCGATTGCCAAATTGCGTTGGCAGATCGCGCACATCGAAGACGCCAGCGACGACACGCTGCGCCGCATGAAGGCGCTCGGCATGGGCTGGGCGGTGCAAGACCGGCTCTATTACGGCGGCGAATACATCAAGTCGCACGGCGAAAAGACGCTGCGCCGCGCGCCGCCGATCGTGACGGCGATGCGTATGGGGCTCGTGGTCAGCGGCGGCACCGATGCCATCGCCGTCTCGCCCTATAATCCGTTCCTGTCGCTCTATTGGGAACTGACCGGAAAGACGGTGAGCGGCGCTGCCACGCGGGCGGCGGCGGAAATTCCCTCGCGCGTCGATGCGTTGCAGACCTACACCATCAACGGCGCCTGGATGTCCTTCGAGGAGGGCGACCGCGGCTCGCTCGCCCCCGGCAAGCTCGCCGACCTCGCCGTGCTCGATCGCGATTATTTGAGCGTGCCGGTCGAGGACGTCGCCAAGACGCAATCGCTGCTCACGCTGGTCGGCGGCCACGCCGTCTACGCCGCCGGTCCGTTCGCGGCGCTGGAGAAGAAGCTGTAGTAGGGCGGATTAGCGAAGCGTAATCCGCCGTTCGGTTTGCTAGCCATCGTACGCCCGCGGCGGGTTACGCCTTCGGCTAACCCGCCCTACGAGCTCGACCGATTATCTGACCGTGCCGGTCGAGGACTTATTTCCGATCGTTCAATTTGTTATGGTCCGGTTAACCATGGCTGCGGTTACTATCGCAGAGCCACGCTGCCGCCACGCATGCGGGCGACGCTTGCCGCACGCCACGCGACTGCGCATGGCGATTCTGTCGCTTTATCGTTCGGGCGATCAACGGCCATGGAAGCAGCGACGATCAGCGCCTTCGAAGAAGTCGACCGGCAGATTTTAATGCTCGCGCGCGCCGCCGCGCGATGCGAACCGATGCCGAGGCGCGCGGCCGCAAAGGCCGCAACGATCCGGCCGCTCGCAGCAGCGCCGGCCTTTCTCCGGTTCACCCATGACGCTCGGCCACAAAGGATCGCTCGCCGCGCCCGGCAAGCGCCGCGCCGTGCGCTCGTGGCGGCGGGCATACTCGCCGTGCTGGCCGTCAGCGCCTTTGCCGTGCTGGGTTGGCAGCAGCTTTTTCACGGGCCGGCGCCGCTTACCGGCAAAGCGGCCGTCGATTCGGTTGTCGCGCGCATCCTCGCCGCGGAATCGAGTGGCGCGCTCGACGCCAAGGCCAAGCGCTCGAGCGCGGCCGGGCCGGCGCAGTTCATCGACGCGACCTGGCTCGAACTGATCCGCGCCTACCGGCCCGATCTCGCCAAGAGCCGCAGCCGCGAGCAGCTGTTGGATCTGCGGGGCAATGCGCGCCTTGCGCGCGCGATCGCCGCGCATTTTGCCGAGCGCAACGCGGCGCTGCTCGCCCGGCGCGGGCTGCCTGTCACCGCCGGCACGCTCTATCTCGCGCATTTCGCCGGCGCGGCCGGCGCCGCGGCGCTGCTCTCGGCCCCGGACGATGCCGATGCCGCATCGGTGATGGCCAAGGCCGATTCGACTGGAAAAACCAGCCGCGATGAGCTCGTAAGGGCCAATCCGTTCCTCGATACGTTCACGGTCGCCGACATCAGGCGCTGGGCCGATCGCAAGATGGACGGGCCCCGGCTTGTGCTCACCGATTTGCGCGCCGACGCGAACGGTAAGTGAGCCGGTAGGACGGATTAGCGACGTAATCGCCGTAGCAACTCTCAGCGATTTTCGGCGACCATCTGCAACGGCGTCTCGCCGAGCGGGCCGGGAGTCCATGCCGTCCCGCTGAGCGGCGTCACTACCACATCGACGAGGCCGCGCTGCAAGCTCGGATCGAAATAGTGCATAGTCTGCTTGTTTAAATCGATGACGCGGCCCGGCCGCAACGGCCCCACATCATTGACCTTGACGATGGCACGCTTGCCGCCGCTCTCGACCAGGGCATAGGCCGGCCGATATTTCCGTCCGTAGCGCACGCCGTTGAACATGCCGCGCAAATCGATCTGAATGGCCGCCGTCCAGGCGATCGGGTCGTAAAGCTCGCCGGACGCGGTCTCGAGATCGGTTGACTCACGATCGTCCTCACAAGGGTTGTACATCGACGCCAGGCCGACGATCGCCTGCGCCGAGGCGGCCGCGCTCAAATCGCTCAACGAAGCACCGGCGTTATCCAAAGCAGGAAGCGAGACCTCGATCGGGCGCACTTCCCTTTCGCCCGCCGAAGAATCGCGAGGATCGGGCCGCAGCGAGATGCGGACCGCGTGAGGCGACCTGTCGGTCCATCCGGAATCCCAGCGATATAGTGTCACCTGGCTTGCGTTCGCGTCGGCGAAAGCCGCAGGCCGCGCCATTTGCGGCAACAAGGCGATCTCGAGCGGCGCTGCCTGACTGCATTCACTGCCGATGACACCCACACCAGACGTCAGCAGCGCTGCGGCGACGACGGTGAATATCGTACGCCCGCGCGACGCCCGCTGCGCGGAGCGGGCGGCTCGGCCTTTCGGCCGAAGAGATTGCAATGTGAGCATCAGCCCCCCGGCGAATGCGATTTACATCCGGGGCCAATTCGACATGCATACGCCGTAAGACCGCGTAAAACCTGGCGGATAAAACAATCGACAATTTTAGATGAATTGGTCGCTAGTGGTCCGATTCTAACATTCGCATCCCGTTTTCCGCACGCTCTCATGCGAATGTTAGAATCAAAGGACCACTAGCAAATATTGGTTCTAGTGGAGCTTTGGATTTGACATTCGCTTCACGAGCTAGCGGCTGGCGGGTAGCGAATGTCAAATCCGCTCCACTAGCGCGCTCAGCGGAAGCCGGCGGCAAGCGAAACGACGCGCGCGTCGAGGCCATTGAATCCATGATGGGCGCGCGCCTTGCATGGATTGCCTTCGTCCATGCCGCCGTCGAGCCATACGACGCGCGCCTTGCCCGCGGTCCAGCGGATGAACGGCGCGACACCTGCCGGCCGCGTGAAGCGGCAGCCGTCGTGACGGTGATGGATCACTAATGTGCGCGGCAGCCTCGCCGGCGAGCCGAGAATGGCGACGACATTCTGCGCGCTGCCGGACTTGGCGCTGAGAAAGCCGGCGGTGAGCACCAGCGCATCGGGCCGCGCGCCGGCGGCGATGCCCCGCGCCGCGCGCAAGGTGCCGCGGCTGGTGGCGACGACAGTGACCGGCGATTTGATCTTGCGCATGAAGCTGACGGCGGCGGGAAGGCTCACGTCGGCGTCCACCACCAGCACAGCCAGGCCGCGTGCCGCAAATGCGCCGCGCGTGCGCACGAGTTGGTTGCGGCGCAGGCGATGGATGCGCCCGCCGGGCCCCGCCTCGATGCGGCCGTCGCCGCCCGGCATCAGGATCACACTTGCGGTTACATGGGCGGGGCACAGCAGCACCGCTTGCGAGCCGCCGATGTCCACCGTCTCCGCCGCCCGCGCGGCAGCGAACGGAAGCAAGACGAGACCCAGCAGAATCGGCAAAGCGTTACGCATGGCGCATCCCTACCGCCGCGAGGTGTCGTGTGGAACTGGCCTCGCCGCCGGCACGTTGGTTTCGCGCTAACACCAGACGCCGGAGGTCCGATGCCGACCAAAGACGAAATCCCGCCCGGCCGCAATCCGAACGCGAATTGGCTCGTACTCGGCATCGTGGTGATCATCTGTGTGGTGATCGGCGTGATCGTCTGGTCGGGCGGCTGGGGCTTCTCCAACAGCACGGTGAATTCCCCCAACCCCGCGCCGCCGGCGATAAAGGGCCCGCCGACCGGCGTTCCCGTGCCGCAGCCCGGAGCGGGGCAGAAATAACGAACGCGCGTGCTAAACTGTCGCCGCCCGCGGGCAATTTCGAGATCAGAGGCCGCATGCACACCAACCGGCTCGCCGGCGCCACGTCGCCTTATCTGCTGCAGCACCAGCATAACCCGGTCGATTGGTGGCAATGGGGGCCGGAAGCGCTCGAAGAAGCCAAGCGCGCCAACAAGCCGATCCTGCTCTCGGTCGGCTATGCCGCCTGCCATTGGTGCCATGTGATGGCGCACGAGTCGTTCGAGGACGCGGCGACCGCGGCCGTCATGAACGAGCTTTTCGTCAACATCAAAGTCGATCGCGAGGAACGTCCGGATATCGACCAGATTTACATGGGCGCGCTGCACCTGCTCGGCGAGCAGGGGGGCTGGCCGATGACCATGTTCCTGACGCCGGCGGGCGAGCCGGTGTGGGGCGGCACTTACTTTCCTAAAGAATCCCGCTTCGGCCGGCCGGCGTTCGTCGATGTGCTGCGCGAGATCGCGCGCCTCTTTCGCGAGGAGCCCGACAAGATCGCGCAAAGCCGCGCGGCGCTGCTCGCGCGGCTGGCCGAGAAAGCGCGACCGCAAGGCAAGGTGACCATCGGCTTGAAAGAGCTCGATGCCGCCGCGCGCCAGCTCGACAACGCCTTCGATGCGAAACACGGCGGCTTGCGCGGCGCGCCCAAGTTTCCGCAACCCGCGATGCTGGAGATGCTGTGGCGGGCGGGGATGCGCGCCTCTCCGGCCGTCACCCTGAGGCGCTCGGCCGAAAGCCGAGCCTCGAAGGGCGACGGCCCGGACCTGTCATCCTTCGAGGGCGACCTACGGTCGCCACCTCAGGATGACGGGAAACGCTTATTCCAAACCGTCGAGCACACGCTCGAGCGCATGAGCGAGGGCGGCATCTACGATCACCTCGGCGGCGGCTATTCACGCTACTCGGTCGACGAGAAATGGCTGGTGCCGCATTTCGAGAAGATGCTTTACGACAACGCGCAGCTGCTTGAATTGCTGGCGCTCGCCCACCAGCGCAGCGGCGCGTTGCTGTTCGCCCAGCGCGCTCGGGAGACGGTCGCTTGGCTCGAGCGCGAGATGACGACGGCCGACGGCGCGTTCGCCGCGTCCCTCGACGCCGACTCCGAAGGCGAGGAGGGCAAGTTCTACGTCTGGTCTTACCAGGAAGTGCTCAAGGCGCTCGGGCTGGAGGACGGCGAGTATTTCGCGCGCCACTATGACGTGACGCCGGGCGGTAATTTCGAAGGCCATTCGATTCTAAATCGCCTGGCCTCGCTACCGCGCACCGCCGAGGATGAGAACCGGCTGGCGCAATTGCGCAGGAAGCTCCTCGCCGTGCGCGATCTGCGGGTGCGGCCGGGGCTCGACGACAAGGTGCTGGCCGACTGGAACGGGCTGATGACCGCCGCGCTGGTGAATGCCGGCATTGCGCTCGACGAGCCGGCGTGGATCGAACGCGCGCGGCGCGCCTTCGATTTCATCGCGGCGGCGATGACGCGCGGCGACCGGCTCGGACATTCCTACCGCGCCGGGCAACTATCGTGGCCGGGGCTTGCGTCCGATTATGCCGCCATGATCCGCGCCGCGCTCGCGCTTTACGAGGCAAGCGGCGAGGGCGCTTTGCTGGATAAGGCGCTTGCCTGGCAGCGCGCGCTCGATGCGCATTACGCCGATGCCGACACCGGCGTTTATTATCTCTCGGCCGACGACGCCGGCGATCTCCTGTTGCGCCCGCATTCCACCATGGACGACGCCATCCCGAACGCCAATTCGCTGGCCGCGCAGAACCTTGTGCGGCTCGCCTTGCTCACGGGCGACGATCGATGGCGCGAGAAGGCCGACCGGCTCATCGAGAACATCCTGTCCGGCAATGCGCGCAACTTGTTCGGCCATGTCGCGCTGTTGAACGCGCTCGATTTGCGCCTGCGCGCCGCCGAAATCGTCGTCACCGGCGCGGACGCTGAGCCTTTGGCGACGGCGGCGCTGAAGCTTCCGTTCCTCGATCGCATCGTCCTGCGCGCACCCTCTGCCGCCAACCTGCCGCCGTCGCATCCGGCACAGGAAAAGCTCAAAGCCACGCAAGGCAGCGCCGCGTTCGTCTGCGTCGGCGAGCGCTGCTCGCTTCCGGTCACTGAGCCGGAAAAGATCGCGGAAGCGGCCGCGGCGATCTCGTCAACGACGTAGCTATTACACCCAAGCTGGGTCGCCGTGCCATCTTGATGACCATCACGAATACTGGCATAATTCCGGCTATGGCTGCTCTGCGAAAAATCACGGTGCAAGTTCCGGCGGACGATTTGGAAAGAGCTCAGGCCTTCACGGGCGAGGGCGTGACGGAGACGGTGCGCGCCGCGCTGAAAAAGCTGGCTTCGATCCACGCTCAGCGCGAGCTTCTCAAGCTTCGCGGGACCGTCAAATTCACGCTGACCAGCGACGAACTCAAGTATGACCGCGAATGATAGCGGCCGACACGAGTTCATTGGTCGCTTATTTTACCGGCAATTCGGGCGCCGATGTCGAAAGACTGGCGGCCGCCCTTACGGCCGGCGAACTGGTGCTGCCGCCCGTTGTGGTGACGGAAATCCTCAGCGACCCCACCGGCTCCCCTGCGACCGGCGAACAGGTCGAACGGATCGCACAGCTTGAGCCGACCGATGGCTATTGGGTGCGTGCCGGCCATGCGCGTCGGTTGCTCCACAAGCACGGCTGCAAAGCCAAGGTCGGTGACGCGCTCATCGCGCAGTCGTGCATTGATTATGACGT
>DASTWX010000092.1:0-9364 GCA_035765795.1 Pseudolabrys sp.
AAAGGGTCGGGCGATGGCGCAAGCACAGAAGACTATCAAAGTCGAGCAGACGGGGAGCCCGTTGCGGCGCAGCGGTGAACAGCGTCAGACACTGATCGGGCTTGGCCTCAACAAAATCGGCCGCGTGCGCGAATTGCCGGATACCCCGGATACCCGCGGCATGATCCGCAAGGTGCAGCACATGGTGCGGGTCATTGGCGAGACGGAGTAGAAGATTACGTCGTCATGGCCGGGTTTGACCTGGCAGGCGGAGAAGACGAGGCGAAGAAATGAAACTGAACCAGATTGCCGACAACACCGGCGCGCGCAAGAAACGCATGCGCATCGGCCGTGGCATCGGCTCGGGTATGGGCAAGACAGGCGGTCGCGGCGGCAAAGGTCAGACTGCGCGCTCGGGCGTATCCATCAAAGGCTTCGAGGGCGGCCAAATGCCGCTGCACCGGCGTCTGCCCAAGCGCGGCTTTCGCAACAGTCCCTTTGCGGTCAAGCTCAACGAGATCAATCTCGGTACCGTGCAGGCGGCAATCGAAGCCGGTAGGCTCGATACGGGTGCACCGGTCGACGTCGACGCGCTCGTCAAGGCCGGATTGATGCGTCGGGCGAAAGGCGGCGTGAAACTGCTCGGCGGCGGCGAATTCAGGGCCAAGGTGGATTTTTCGGTTTATCGAGCCTCGAAGTCGGCCGTGGAAGCGGTCGAGAAGGCTGGCGGCTCGGTCAAGATCCTCGCACAGCCCAAGCAGGAGGATGCCGAACCGCGCGGCAAGAACAAGCGCATGGCGCTGGCCGCGGCCAAGAGCGAAGGCAAGGGCAAAGCCTCCGACAAGGGCGGCAAAGGCAGGGCAGCCGAATCTGAATAGGGCGCGTGCAAACGTCCGCCGGAGAGCGGTCGATCTGAATCGCCGCGTACTTTTATCTCGGGCGCCTGCAATTATGTAGAAGGCCGCGTTGCCGGGTGCCCCTCGGGATGTGAGAGGTGGGGCTGACCGGGCGGTGCGGGGTGGGGGCCCAAGGAGCGACTGATGGTTTCCGCAGCGGAACAATTGGCGGCCAATCTCAACTTTTCGGCGCTCGCCAAGGCGAGTGAGCTCAAAAAACGCATCTGGTTTACCGTTGGCGCGCTGCTGGTCTACCGGCTCGGCACCTACATTCCCCTTCCCGGCATCGATCCTGCTGCCTGGGAGCAGATTTTCAATACCCAGGCCGGCGGCATTCTCGGCATGTTCAACATGTTTTCCGGTGGCGGCATCCACCGGATGGCGATCTTCGCCCTGAACATCATGCCGTATATCTCGGCCTCCATCATCATCCAGTTGTTGACGACGGTGTCGCCCACACTCGAAGCCCTCAAGAAAGAAGGCGAACAGGGCCAGAAGATCATGAACCAGTACACGCGGTATCTGACCGTGGTACTGGCCGCGTTCCAGTCTTATGGCATCGCCATTGGTCTTGAAGGCACCGGCAGCGTGGTGAGCCACCCTGGCTGGTTCTTCTTGATTTCGACCACGATTACGCTCACCGGCGGCACGATTTTTCTGATGTGGCTGGGCGAGCAGATCACCTCGCGCGGCATTGGAAATGGCATCTCGCTGATCATCCTGGCCGGCATCGTGGCGCAGTTGCCATCTGCGATTGCCGGCACTCTCGAACTTGGCCGGCAAGGCGCGTTGTCCACCGGCCTCATTCTCGCGATCATGGTGATGGCGGTCGCGGTCATCGCCTTTATCGTGTTCATGGAGCGCGCACAGCGACGGCTGCTGATTCAGTATCCGAAGCGCCAAGTCGGCAATCGCATGTTTGAGGGCCAATCCTCACACTTGCCGCTCAAGCTCAACACCTCAGGCGTGATCCCGCCGATCTTCGCCTCCTCGTTGCTGTTGTTGCCGACCACGGTCGCCAATTTCAACGCCGGTCAAGGGAGTGGGTGGCTGACAACGGTGACCGCGCTGCTTGGCCAGGGGCAGCCGCTGTTCCTCGCGCTTTATATCGGCTTGATCGTGTTCTTTACCTTTTTCTACACGGCAGTCGTGTTCAACCCGACCGAAACGGCCGATAACTTGAAGAAGCACGGCGGGTTCATCCCCGGCATTCGGCCGGGCGAACGGACCGCGGAATATATCGATTACGTGCTCTCTCGCATCACTGTCGTGGGAGCAATCTATCTGGCGCTGGTCTGCCTTCTTCCGCAGCTTCTCATTTCCTATGCCGCAGTGCCATTCTACTTCGGCGGAACGTCGCTTCTGATCGTGGTCAGCGTCACCATGGACACCGTCGCGCAAATTCAGGGCTATCTCTTGGCGCACCAGTACGAAGGCTTGATCAAGCGGTCGAAGTTGCGGGGGCGGAATAGATGAGGCTGATCTTGCTCGGCCCGCCGGGGGCGGGGAAGGGCACGCAGGCGCAGCGGCTGGTCGAACGACACGGTATCGTCCAACTCTCCACGGGCGACATGCTGCGGGCGGCAGTCGCCGCGGGAACGCCGATCGGCCAACGGGCCAAAGCACTCATCGATCGTGGAGAGTTGGTGCCGGACGAGATGGTGGTTGCCATTATCGCTGACCGCATAGATCAACCCGATGCCAAAGCGGGGTTCGTGCTCGATGGCTTCCCGCGCACGGTACCGCAGGCGCGAGCGCTCGATCGGTTGTTGGCCGAGCGGGGACTGATGCTGGATGCGGTGATCCAACTCAAGGTCGACGAGGACGCCTTGCTCCAACGCATCGAGAGGCGTGTGGCGGAGATGATCTCTCGCGGCGAAACGGTGCGCTCCGATGACAATCCGGAGGTGCTCAAGGGGCGGCTGGCGGCCTACCGTGCCCAAACCGCGCCGCTCGTGGACTATTATGTCGGCAAGGGTGTGCTGAAAGCCATCAACGGGATGGCGCCGATCGATGAGGTGACTGCCGCGCTCGATCGTATCCTTTGCCCAGCGGTTGCCGCTGGTGCGGCGGCCAATGAGCGGTTCGATTGCGCCAATCGGCAGAGCCGCCAAGGCGGTTGAGACGTTCATCGGGAACGGCCCCCCCATGTGCCTGCAGACAGCTCGAAAATGCCGGCCAAACCGGATGAGTGGCTCGAAGCATCCCATGGGGCAAAGTCGGCCAGCGCAAATCTCGTGCCGGAAGAGGTTGACGACAACGCGATGAATCCCCTAATAAGGTGCACATTCAGGAGTTTGACACGATGCCGAGCCCCAGACCTACGGGGACGGGTGTCGTGTTACGCTTTGCGCTATCCCACTGTGGGAACACGAAGAATCGGCGCGCACGGCGCTGCCGGCCAATAGCAGGAGAGCATCCGTGGCTCGTATCGCGGGCGTCAACCTTCCGACTAACAAGCGCGTGCTGATCGCGTTGCAATACATCCATGGTATCGGGCCCAACATCGCCGAAGAGATCATGGAGAAGACCAATCTGCCGGCGGAGCGGCGGGTATCGCAGCTTACCGATGCGGAGGTGCTGCAAATTCGTGAACTGATCGACCGCGACTATGTCGTCGAGGGCGATCTGCGCCGCGAGACGGCGATGAACATCAAGCGACTGATGGATCTCGGTTGCTACCGCGGCTTGCGCCATCGCAAGGGGCTCCCGGTACGCGGTCAGCGCACCCATACCAATGCGCGCACCCGCAAGGGCCCGGCCAAGGCCATCGCCGGCAAGAAGAAGACCACCTGACAGCAGCATCGGCCGCGCCGCCGACGGTCGCGAGCCGCGAAAGGATTGAGGAATGGGCAAAGAAGCCACCCGCGTGCGCCGGCGCGAGCGCAAGAACATCGCGGCGGGCGTCGCGCATGTGAACGCGTCTTTTAACAACACCATGATCACCATCACCGATGCGCAGGGCAACGCGATTGCCTGGTCGTCGGCGGGAACCATGGGTTTCAAGGGTTCGCGGAAATCGACGCCGTACGCCGCCCAGGTGGCGGCCGAAGATGCCGCCAAGAAGGCTCAGGAGCACGGCATGCGCACGCTTGAGGTCGAGGTTTCCGGTCCCGGGTCGGGCCGTGAGTCGGCGCTGCGTTCGCTCCAGGCGGCCGGCTTCACCGTTACGTCGATCCGGGACGTGACGGCGATCCCGCACAACGGCTGCCGCCCGCGTAAGCGCCGCCGCGTCTGATGACTTATATCGAGCGGACGCGCGAAGGCGCGCGCGGTCCGCTTCCGCCGAACTGGTCCCCATGCGGCGGGTGGGGTTGCGTGGGATTTCCCCGCCGCTGAAAGGTGAGCACGTGATCCAAAAGAACTGGCAGGAATTGATCAGGCCCAACAAGCTTCAGGTCGCCGCCGGCGGCGATGCCGCCCGGTTTGCGACCGTGGTTGCCGAGCCGCTCGAGCGCGGCTTCGGCCTGACTCTCGGTAATGCGCTGCGGCGCATTCTGTTGTCTTCGCTGCAAGGCGCAGCGGTGCAGTCGGTGCATATCGACGGCGTACTACATGAATTTTCGTCGATCGCCGGCGTGCGCGAGGACGTGACCGATATCGTCCTCAATATCAAGGATATTGCCATCAAGATGCAGGGCGAAGGGCCCAAGCGCATGGTGGTGAAAAAGCAGGGGCCCGGCACCGTCACCGCCGGTGACATCCAGACGGTTGGCGACGTCGTCGTGCTCAACCCCGATCTCGTGCTCTGCACGCTGGACGAGGGTGCCGAGATTCGCATGGAATTCACCGTCAATACCGGCAAGGGCTATGTGCCCGCGGAGCGCAATCGTCCCGAGGATGCGCCGATCGGTCTGATCCCGGTCGATAGCCTGTATTCGCCGGTGCGTAAGGTCTCCTACAAGGTCGAAAATACGCGCGAGGGGCAAATCCTCGACTACGACAAGCTCACCATGACGATCGAGACCAATGGCAGTTTGTCGCCGGATGATGCGCTGGCCTACGCCGCCCGCATCTTGCAGGATCAGCTCAACGTTTTTGTGAACTTCGAAGAGCCGCGCAAAGAGGCTGCTGCGGAGAGCATCCCGGACCTCGCCTTCAACCCGGCCTTCCTCAAGAAGGTGGACGAACTCGAGTTGTCAGTGCGTTCGGCCAACTGCCTGAAGAACGATAATATTGTCTACATCGGTGATCTCGTTCAGAAGACCGAGGCCGAGATGCTGCGCACGCCGAACTTCGGCCGCAAGTCGCTCAATGAGATCAAGGAAGTGCTGGCGCAAATGGGCCTGCATCTCGGGATGGAAGTGCCGGGTTGGCCGCCGGAGAACATCGAAGAGCTGGCCAAGCGCTTCGAGGATCATTACTGAACAGGCATCAGTACTCAGTAGTCAGGCATCGGCAGTATGATCTGATGCCTGGCACCTGATATCTGATCCCTGTCTCCAAGGGAGACGAAAGTGCGTCACGGAAAGGTTCACCGCAAGCTCGGCAAGCGGCCGTCGCATCGCCGCGCGATGTTCGCCAACATGTGCGCCGCGCTGATCAAGCACGAGCAGATCGTCACCACTCTGCCGAAAGCGAAGGAGCTTCGTCCGGTGGTGGAGAAGCTGGTCACGCTGGCCAAAAAGGGTGGGCTTGCCGCGCGCCGCCAAGCGATTGCCGAAATGCGCGACGTCGGGCAGGTGAAAAAGCTGTTCGATGTGATCGGACCGCGCTATCGGGAGCGCCAGGGCGGCTACACGCGCATCATGAAGGCCGGTTTTCGTTATGGCGACAACGCACCGGTAGCGGTGATTGAGTTCGTCGACCGCGACCTTGAGGCGAAGGGTAAGGATTCCGGGCCTGCGCAAGACAAGCGGGCCGACGAGGCGGCCGCCGCGGCTTAAGCCACGAAAACATTGTGAGTTCGAAGGGCGGCGCTGCGGCGCCGCCTTTTTCGTATTGGGCGCATAGGATCGAGTTCCACGCTTATCACGGCTGTGGCTTGAGCAACGGGGATGGCTGGAGTTGAGTCCCGGTGCTATAATAGGGATTGTCTGCTGGCGTTGAAGAATCGGCAGGCGAGGGGAGGGAAATAATGATCCGTCAGGGATTGCTCGGATTGGCGCTCGGCGCGGCGCTGATCGGAAGCGCGCATGCGCAGTCGCAGTCGACGTTGGTGAAGCGCGGCGACTATCTGGTCAACACCATCATGACATGCGGTAACTGCCATTCGCCGAAGGGACCTGCCGGCGATATTCCCGGCAAGCACTTCTCCGGCGGCCTGTCATGGGACGAGCCGCCGTTCAAAGTGACCGCGCCCAATATTACGCAAGACAAGGAGACCGGCATCGGCAAATGGACGGATGCCGATATCAAGCATCTGCTGCGCACCGGCTTACGCCCGAACGGCACGCCCATCGCCACTGTCATGCCGACAGGCTTCTACGGCATCATCACCGACCGTGACATGGATGCGATCGTCGCCTATTTGCGCACGCTCAAGCCGATCGAAAACAAGGTGCCGGACCCGATCTACAAGATGCCGCAGGTGCGCCAGATATTTCCCGGCAGCGAGAAGCCCTACATCGAGACGATGTTCAAGGACCGCGTCAAGCACGGTTTCTATCTTGCCACCATCGGGCATTGCATGGAGTGTCACACACCGATGGTGAGGGGACAGCATCCCTGGAACAAGATGGGTACCGGCGGCATGGAATTCCCGGGCCCATGGGGCAAGTCGGTGTCGCGCAACATCACCGAGAGCAAGACCAAAGGAATCGGTGCGTGGACCGATGCGGAGGTCAAGCGCGCGATCACTCAAGGCATCGCCAAAGATGGCAGCCATTTGAAGCCGCCGATGGGCTATCATTATTATGCGCACATGGCCGACAACGATCTCAACGACGTGATCGCATGGCTGCGCACATTGCCGCCGAAGGAGTAGTGGTCGCATCGTCGATAGATTGACCCGTCGTTCTGAGGTGCGAGCGTGCGAAGCGCGCGAGCCTCGAAGGATGGCGGCCAGTGAGTTAGGGGCCGTCGCCTTTCGAGGCGCGCCTGCGGCGCGCTCCTCAAGGGTGATGGCCAAAGTCTCACCACCCGTGCAAAACGATCTTGCCGATCGATTGGCCGCTTTCGATGAGGGCGTGCGCTTTTCGCAGATTGGCCGCGTTGATCGGCGTGAACTCCTTCGCCATCGTCGTAACGATGAGCCCCTCGTCGACCATTTTGGAAACTTCATTGAGAAGTCGGTGCTGCGCGATCATGTCGGGCGTGCCGAAAATGGCGCGGGTGAACATCGATTCCCAGTGTAGCGATGCTGCCTTGCGCTTCAGCAGCCTCGCATCGAGCGCCTTCGGATCATCGATCAAGCCGAATTTGCCCTGCGGTGCGATGAGCTCCGGGATCGCCGGATAATGCTGATCGGTTCCGTTGAGGCTCGCGACCAAAGCGACATTGGCATGGCCGATCGCCTTGAGCTGAGCCGGCAGTGGCTTGGAGTGGTCGATGACGTGATGGGCGCCCAGCTTCAAGCACCAATCGCGGGTCTCCGGCCGAGAGGCGGTCGCGATCACCGTCAAGGCCGTGAGGCGGCGCGCGAGCTGGATCATGATCGAGCCGACGCCGCCGGCGCCGCCGATGATCAGAAGCGCACGCCCGTCCGGCGTCTTACCGGGCGCAATGCCAAACCGGTCGAACAGCAACTCCCAGGCCGTGATGCTGGTCAGCGGCAGCGCGGCGGCTTGCGCAAACGATAGGCTCGTCGGTTTCGCCCCGACGATGCGCTCGTCGACCAAGTGCAATTCCGCGTTGGTGCCGGGCCGCGCGATCGAGCCGGCATAGAATACTTCATCCCCCCGCTTGAACAGCGACGCCTCGGGGCCGACCGCTTCGACGATGCCCGCGGCATCGTAGCCGAGCCTCTTGGGCGGCTCGCCGGCCGCAGGCTGTTCGCGCATCCGCACCTTGGTATCGACGGGATTGATGGAAACCGCGCGCACCGCCACGCGGAGATCGCGGCCGGACGGCTGTGGCACGTCGGCCGTGATATCAGCCAGCGAATCGGGATCTGTGATTGGCAGCGATTTGACGTAACCGACGGCCTTCATGAGGGACTCTCCGAATGGGTTAGGAGACCCCCAGATGCCGCGACCGTGGTGGCTCTTGCAAGGGCAGGGGCGCGGTGTCATGCCGTCAAGGGGGCGCGGCCGCGGGCGGAGCCGGCCGTCAGTGGACGCCTTCTTTCGGCCGGGCGATGCTTCTATCTAGCGGCAGTCCGGAGAGAATCGATGATGACCCTGACCTTGCGCCTTCTTGCCGTCTGCGGTGTGATTGCCGCCGCTTTAGCGCAGCCCTGGCCCGGCTTGCCTCGAGCCCACGCGCAATCCATCGAGCGCCGCGTGCCGACCGAGAACGCGCTGCGCTGGTCCTATGCGCCCGTGGTCAAGCGCGTCGCGCCAGCGGTGGTGAACGTCTATGCGGCCAAGGTGGTGCGCAACCAAAACCCGCTGTTTGACGACCCGATCTTCCGCCACTTCTTCGGCGTGCCTGGCGGCGGCCGGCAAGTGCAGCGCTCGCTCGGGTCCGGCGTGATCGTCGACCCGCGCGGGTTGGTCGTTACCAACATGCACGTCATTCGCGGCGCCGACGAAATCAAAGTGGCGCTCGCCGACAAGCGCGAGTTCGAGGCCTCTGTCGTGCTCAAGGATCCGCGCAGCGATCTCGCGGTGCTGCGCATCAAGGACAGCCACGAGCGCTTTCCCTTCCTTCAGTTCGCCAATTCCGATGCGCTGGAAGTCGGCGATGTGGTGATTGCGATCGGCAATCCGTTCGGCGTCGGTCAGACCGTTACTCACGGCATCATTTCAGCGCTGGCGCGCACCGATGTCGGCACGAGCGATTATCAATTTTTCATTCAGACCGATGCCGCCATCAATCCGGGCAATTCCGGCGGCGCGCTGGTCGATCTCGACGGCAGACTCGTCGGCATCAACAGCGCCATCTTTTCGCGCTCCGGCGGCTGGCAGGGCATCGGCTTTGCGATCCCATCGAACATGGTCAAGGTGGTGGTGACCTCCGCCGAAGGCGGCAGTCACGCGGTGCGTAGGCCCTGGCTCGGCGCCGATCTGCAAACCGTCACGCCGGAGATCGCCGACAGCATGGGCTTGAATCGTCCGGTGGGCGCGCTGGTGGCAAGTGTGACCCGCGGCAGCCCCGCTGAGCAGGCGGGCCTTCAGCCCGGAGACCTGATCAGGTCGATCGACGGACAGTCGGTCGAGGATGTGAAAGCGTTCAACTATCGCTTCGCAACCAAGCCGTTGGGCGAGACCGCGCAGCTCGGTGTGCTGCGCAAGGGGCATATGGTCACGGCGAGCGTGCCGTTGCGAACCGCGCCAAGCCGCCCGCGTGACGAAGTGACGATCCGTTCGCGCTCGCCGCTTTCTGGCGCCACTGTGGCTAATCTGTCCCCAGCTTTGGCCGATGAACTCGGCCTCGATGATGCCGAT
>DASTWX010000093.1:0-15165 GCA_035765795.1 Pseudolabrys sp.
CGCGTGCACAACCTGCTCGGCAAGGCCTTCGATCGGCTCGGCAAGCCGCTCGATGCGATCAAAGCCTATGATGCGGCGATCGCGCTCGATCCTGATTTCGCCGAGGCGCACGGCAACCGCGCCTCGATCGTGGCGCAGGCCGGATTTCCCGACGAGGCGCTCAAGAGCTTCGACCGTGCGCTCGCGCTCGATCCCACCGCCGTGGCCGACTGGATCAATCGCGGTGTGTTGCTGCACGAGCTCGGGCGCTTCGAAGAGGCGCTGGCCGATTATGACAAGGCGCTGACGCTGGCGCCGGAGGATCCGAGCATCCTGACCAATCGCGCCAACGCCCTGGTGCAACTCGGCCACTTCGATGAGGGAATCACCGATTACGATCGTGCGCTCAAGCGCAATCCGAGATTGGGGCAAGCCCTCGCGCAGAAGGGCACGGCACTGAAACTGCTGGGACGCTTCGACGAAGCGCGCAAGGTGCTGGAACAGTCGCGCGCGCTTGACGCGAAGGACGGAAGTGCTGCGCTGGCCCTGGCCGAGCTGTTGCTGCTGACCGGCAACTGGCGCGCCGCGTGGCCGCTCTATGAGGCGCGGGCGAGCCGGCCCGAATTGCCCGATGCACCGCGCTGGCAGGGCGAAAAGCCGGGCGACTTCCGTCTGGTGCTCGTGGCGGAGGGCCGCCCGGCAGACACGGTGCTGTTCGGCCGCTACGCCGCGCTCCTCGCCGGCCGCGGTTATGATGTCACACTTCTAGCACCGCCAGCGCTGGCGCCGCTGATGCGCAGCCTGCCGCGAGTCGAACAGGTGGTTGATGATCCGGCCGCGCTGAAACAAGACAAGCGGCGCATGGTTTGGTTTCCGCTCCAGTCGGTCATGGGCATCCTGCCGCTGACGCCGATGACGGTGCCCGAGCAAGGAGCCTACCTGACTGCCGATGCGGAGCGGGTCGCGACATGGGCGCAGCGGCTCGCCGGCGAAGAACTTAAAGTGGGCATCGCCTGGGGCGACACGTTTGGCAGCGGCGCCGCTCCCCTCGCGGCCCTGGCGCCGTTGGCGGCCGCGGACGGCCGGCGCTTCGTCGCGCTCCAAACCGGGACCATGGCCGAGGCCGCCGCGACGACGTTCGGAGCGCAGATCGAGCACCCGCTCGGCAACGCTCCCGCAAACGCGCAAGCGCTGTTGGACCTGGCGGCGGTTATTGCCAATGTCGACGTGGTCGTAAGCACCGATGCCCTCCCCGCCTATATTGCCGCCGCAATGGGTAAATCGGTAATGCTGGCGTTACCGCCGGTCCCCGATTGGCGCTGGCTCCTCGATCGTGCGGACAGCCCGTGGTTTCCGACCATGCGCCTGTTCCGACAGAAGGAACGAGGTGAATGGAGCCCGGTGTTCGCAGATATCGCTGACGCCTTGCACGCGCGAGAAGCTTGACGATGAAACCCGGCGCGCAACTCGCGCAGGCAGCCGCGCGCGAGGGCACGGGCGACATCGCCGGCGCCATGACCGGCTACCGCAAGGTGCTCGCTCGGCAACCGGGCAACGTCGAGGCGCTCTTCTTGCTGGGGCGTGCGCATTGCCAAATCGGTCAACTCGATGAGGGCGTGAAGCTGCTGCGCCGTGCTGTTGCGTTACAACCAGGCCACGCTCCGGCGCAAACGGTGCTCGGCATGGCGCTGGCGCGGCTTGATGCGCCGCAAGAAGCGATCGCTTGCTTCGAGCGCGCGCTTTCCGCCGACCCGAACTCCACATTGGCCCTCGTCAACCAGGCGGACGTGCTATCCGCGCTCGGCCGCCACGCGGAAGCAATCGCGCAGCTCGACAAAGCGCTTGCAGTCGACCGCAACGATTACGTCGCCTGGAGCAATCGGGGTCTGGCGCTGGAGGCGCTCGGCCGCGATGCGGAAGCAGCGAGAAGCTTCGAGCGTGCACTTGCCTGCGGCCCGGCCGCCGCCGAGCTCCACTTCAATTTGGCGAATGCGCTTCAGCGTCTCGCCGAGTTCAAGCGGGCAGCGACACATTATCAGCGCGCGATTGCGCTCAATCCTGATCTTGCCCGGGCGCACGCGAATCTCGGCCGCGCCCTCGCCTCGCTCGGCTGCTGGGAAGACGCACGCCAAAGCGTGGCACGAGCGCTGAAGCTTCAGCCCGGCGCGGCCGATCTTTGTGACGCACTGGGATACATCCTGTGGAATCTGGAGCGCTATGAGGATGCCATTGCGAGTTTCGACGAGGCGCTCCGCATCGATCCCTCGCACGCGGGAGCGGCCAACAATAAAGCGCGGGTGCTCTACGTGCTCGGCCGTATGGATGATGCCCACGCGCAGATGGAGCGCGCGATCGCGATCGATCCGACGGACACCGCCAATTACCTGCATCTCAGTGAAATGAAGCGTTTCGCGCCCGGCGACGCGCAGATCGCGGCCATGGAAGCGCTGTTGCCGGACCTCCCGTCACGGCTGCCGCAAGAGCAGGTGAATCTGCATTTCGCGCTGGCTAAAGCCTACGAAGACATCGGCGAGCCGGACCGCGCTTTCGGCCATTTCGTGAGCTGCAACGCGGTGAAGCGCAAGCAGATCGCGTACGACGAAACAGCCACGATCGGCCAGTTCGACCGCATCAGAGCGGCCTTCACGCCTGAGCTGATGCGCGCAAAATCCGGCCAGGGCGATCCGTCCGAGCGGCCGATCTTCATCATCGGCATGCCGCGTTCCGGCACCACCCTGATCGAGCAGATTCTGGCCAGCCATCCGCGCGTGCGCGGCGCCGGCGAGCGCGAGGATTTCCGCGCCGCTGTCGTCTCCGCCGATGCAGCGCATCGAGGCTATCCGGACCTGATGCCCGGCTTAGACGGGACGCAATTGCGCGCCATCGCGGCAGCCTATCTCGCCAGCATGGGCGGGGGCGCCGGATGTGCAGCGCGTTTCACGGACAAGCTGCCGGCCAATTATGTGTACACGGGGCTCATTCACTTGGCGCTGCCGCAGGCGCGGATCATTCACGTTTTGCGTGACCCGCTCGACACCTGCCTTTCCTGCTTCACCACGCACTTCAGCACGTCGCAGGCGTTCGCTTATGAACTTGGCGAGCTCGGCCGCTTCTATTGTGGCTATGAGCGGCTCATGGCGCATTGGCGTGACGTCCTGCCCGCCGGGGCCATGCTCGAGGTGCGCTACGAGGACGTCGTCGCGAACATCGAAACGCAGACGCGGCGTCTGCTCGATTACTGCGGGCTCGATTGGAATCCGGCCTGCCTCGACTTTCATCGCACGCCTCGGCCGGTGCGCACAGCAAGCGCGGCCCAAGTGCGCCGCCCGCTTTATGCGAGCGCCGTCGGCCGCGCGAAGCGTTACGGCAGCGCACTCGCGCCGCTGCTCGCGGCCTTGGGGCGGAGCGGCTAAGGCACGTGCCGCACCGCGGCTCCGAGATGGAACAAGGCTCATGACCTAGGGTTATGCACTGAGCGCAGGGCCTACATCGGGGGGCCGATCACAACCGGAGAAGGACACCTATGAGCAGCTCTTCGCAGCCGTCAGCCGCCCGCGGCGAGGCTCCGCGCCTCGCCACACCCACCGATCTCGGCGCCAACGCACGCAAAGACTTGTCCGGCGCATTGAATGCGGTGCTGGCGGACATCTTCGCCATCTTCATGAAGACGAAGAACTTTCATTGGCACATGAGCGGGCCGCATTTCCGCGACTACCATCTCTTGCTCGACGAGCAATCCGCCGAAATTTTCGCCACGATCGATGTGATCGCTGAACGGGTGCGCAAGCTCGGCGGCATGACGCTGCACTCGATCGGCGATATCGCGCGCCACCAGCGACTCGCCGACAACGACGCGCCCTATGTCGAGCCGCAGGACATGCTCGCCGAATTGCGCGACGACAACCAGCGGCTGATCGGTGCGATGCGCGAGGCCCACGATCTTTGCGACGATCACAACGATGTCGCGACAGCGAGTTTCCTCGAGACCTTCATCGACGAAGCGGAGAAGCGCGTCTGGTTTCTCTATGAGGCCGGCCGCCGCGGCGACCCCACGGGACACTGAGGCCCGCGCATCGTCATCGGGTCAGCCGCAGCACCGCCACCGCCGCTTCCAGTTCGGCATAGCGGAAGGCGCGGCGCTGCATAGCGATTTCGTCCCTGCCCCATTGTTCCATCTGCCAGTCTTCGTCGATGTGTGCAGCGGCCCAGGCTGCCTCGGCATCGAGATGCGCATGGGCTACCGCGAGCGCCAATAGGGCCGAGCCGGTGAGCGTGGTGATCGAGGAGACCGCGCCGAGCCGCCAGGGATCGGACGGAATTGCCGTGCGGGCGGCGGCGATGGCTTCGCGCGGTTGGGCCGCGAACATGACGCCCTCGACCTGCACGAACCGCGCCCCCCACGTTTCGTGCGCCCAGGCAAGAACCGGATCCCAGGCACGCGACTGACGCGCAACCAGCCCGGCGGGCCCGTCTGCTCGATAACAAACCAGGTCAGACTCGAAATATCGCTCTACCTCGGCAGCAACCGGACCGGTCGCGTCGGCGACGGCATCGATCACTGCGTTGGCAAGGCGCGTGAGCGGCATGCGCGCTGGATCGACGGCATCCGTTTGCGCATTCCATTCCTTCGCGATCGCTTCGGCCAGAGCGGGTGATGGCGCTGCCAGGAGGCGGCGCGCCGGCGTGCGCACCGGCTTGCCGTCGAGCAATACCGGAAAGCCCGCTTCGCCCCGTTCGCCGATCTCGGCACGCGCATAGAAGCGCTTGCGCAGCGGCGGACGCATGGCGCGTCGCGCAGCCTCCATCGGGCTAGTCGGCTCACCTTTGAAAATGTCGTCGAATATTTCGCGCATGGGGACGCAGGAACGGCGCTCGAATGACGGCGTTTGCTCGCTGTAGACGGTCGCAATATGGGATCGCTTCTCGCTCCCGTCCACCAGAGGCCCCAAAACCACATCGCGCGAGCGTCGGTATTTCCGATCCCGGCCGTTCAATGATTGATTGGGGGGCCGCCGATCTCGAGGCCCGCGGTGGATGCGCCTCATGGAGGTAGCTATGGCTCTCAGGAAAATACTCTTACCAGCGGCTATGCTGCTGTTCTCCCCGGTGCTCGCCGCGAGCCCCGCGGGCGCCGCGCCCGGGATCAGCATCAGTCCGGGCGGCGGTGGCGGCGGGGGCGGAGGCGCCCCCTCGGGCGGTGGAGGCGGCGGCGGAGCCCCCTCGGGCGGTGGCGGCGGGGGTGGCGGCGGCCCTGGCATATCAATCACCCCTCCCGCCGGCGGCGGTGGTGGCGGCGGCCGCGCTGGCGGCGGTGCCATAGGACGTCCCGGAGGCGGCGCGGGGATGCATATGGGAGGCGGCGGGTTCCACAATGGCGGCGGCCGTCACGACGGGGGCAGGCGCGGGCATTTCCGCCATCGCTTCTCTGGGGGCGGATTTTATTTCGGCGCGCCGTATTACTACGATGAGCCCTACTACTATGGTGGGCCCTATTATTACGGTGGCGGATATCAGGATTATTACGTGCGGTGCGGCGTCCGCCGCGTGCACGTCCATAACCATTGGAGACACCGGCGCGTCTGCTGGCGAGTGTATTATTGAGGAACCGAAGAGTGCCCGGCCGATGCAACGTCCGGGCTTCTGAAATGCCAAGCGGACCGCGTCGCATGATTGTGCGGCGCAGCAAACCCGTATTTTACAATCCGAAAGAGGCAATCCTCACTTGCATTTGATATGAAGCCGCCATACCGGAAGGATAGGTAGCGCAAATGACTGCCAAGCAATAATATCTGGCTAGGAGTCGTGCTGGCCGCCACACCGGCCGGGAGGAATACCAGCCGTCCGCGGCTGTGGCGCACCACCGTCGAGTAGCCTCTTGTGGCGGGGGTGCGTTTCGAGGAATCAATGAAGAACACTGACATTTCTGCGCCCGACTACTTCCACAAGGTCGTCGATTGCCAATGGGCCTGTCCGGCCCACACTCCGGTCCCCGAATATATCCGGTTGATCGCGCACGGGCGTTATTCAGACGCCTACATGATCAACTGGCGTTCGAACGTCTTTCCCGGAATTCTCGGGCGCACCTGCGACCGTCCCTGCGAGCCGGCGTGCCGCCGCGTACGGGTCGAAAACGAGCCGGTGGCGATCTGCCGTTTGAAGCGTGTCGCAGCCGATTACAAGGACGACATCAAGGGGCGTCTGCCGAAGCCGGCCGCGCGCAAGAACGGCAAACGCATCGCGCTGGTCGGCGCCGGCCCTGCGTCGCTGACGGTCGCGCGCGATCTTGCCCCGCTCGGCTATCATTGCGTTGTGTTCGACGCTGACCCGAAGGCGGGCGGCATGATCCGCTCGCAGATTCCGAAATTCCGCCTGCCCGACAGCGTTATCGACGAGGAATGCGGCTACATCCTTGATCTTGGCGTGGAATTCCGCGGCGGCACACGCATCGACAGCCTGAAGGCGCTACTGGCGGAGAACTGGGATGCCATTTTCGTCGGCTCGGGCGCGCCGCGCGGCCGGGACCTCGACATTCCTGGCCGCCACGAAGCGGCCAAGAACATCCACATCGGCATCGATTGGCTCTCCTCGGTGTCTTTCGGACACATCAGCAAGATCGGCAAACGCGTGGTCGTCCTCGGCGGCGGCAACACCGCCATGGATTGCTGCCGCTCGTCGCGCCGGCTCGGCGGGGAGCAGGTCGACGTGGTGGTACGCTCCGGCTTCGAAGAGATGAAAGCGTCGCCTTGGGAAAAGGAAGACGCCATGCACGAGGGCATTCCGATCCACAATTACCTGGTGCCCAAGGAATTCACGCACGAGAACGGCAAACTGACCGGCGTCACCTTCGAAAAAGTGAAGGCGGAATACGATGCCAAGGGCCGGCGCAAGCTGGTGCCGACGTGCGAGCCGGCGCAGCACTTTCCTTGCGACGACGTGCTGGTCGCCGTCGGACAGGAAAACGCGTTTCCCTGGATCGAGCGCGATATTGGCATCGAATTCGACGACAAATGGGACATGCCCAAGGTTGACGAGACCACGATGGCCTCGACGCATCCCAAGGTATTCTTCGGCGGCGACGCCGCGTTCGGCCCGAAGAACATCATCTGGGCGGTGGCGCACGGCCACGAGGCCGCGGTCTCGATCGACAAAATGCTCAACGGCGAAGACATCAACGACCGCCCTCTCCCGGCGGTCGAGATGATGAGCCAGAAGATGGGCATCCACGAATGGTCCTATGATAACGAGATCGCACTCGATAACCGCTACAAGGTGCCGCATCGCGACAAGGTGATCGCGCTGAAAGACATTAAGGCGGAGGTCGAGCTCGGCTTCGACGCGCAGCTCGCCTTGAAGGAAGCCGGGCGCTGCCTGAACTGTGACGTGCAGACTGTGTTCTCTTCGACCCTGTGCATCGAGTGCGATGCTTGCGTCGATATCTGCCCGATGGATTGCATCACCTTCACCGCGAACGGCGAGGAAGCCGATCTGCGCACGCGGCTGAATGCGCCCTCGCCCAACCTGACGCAGGACCTGTATATCCAGGATGGACTGAAGACCGGCCGCATCATGGTGAAAGACGAAGACGTCTGTCTCCATTGCGGCCTCTGCGCCGAGCGGTGCCCAACCGGCGCCTGGGACATGCAGAAATTCTTGCTCAATACGACTCAAGCTGGAACATCATGCCGACCGCCACGCCGATCAGCCGCGTAAACGATTTCGTCGTCCGCTTCGCCAACGTCAACGGATCCGGCTCGGCCAGCGCCAACGAGATGTTCGCCCGTGCCATTCTGCGCATGGGCATTCCGGCTGCGCCGCGCAACATATTTCCGTCAAACATCCAGGGCTTGCCGACCTGGTATGAGGTCCGCGTGTCCGAAGCCGGCCACCTTGGCGCCCGCGGCGGCACCGACCTGATGGTGGCGATGAACCCGCAGACCTTCGACAAGGATATCGCCGCCATCGAGCCGGGCGGTTACCTGCTTTACGATTCGACCAAGCCGCTGCCCGCATCAAAATTCCGCTCCGACATTACGGTCATAGGCGTGCCGCTGACCGCGATCTGCAATCGCGAATACACAGACCCCCGCCAGCGTCAGCTCTTCAAGAACATCATCTATATCGGCGTGCTCACCGCGCTGATCGACATGGACATCTCCGTGGTCGAACAGCTCATCGGCGAGCAGTACAAGGGCAAGGACAAGCTAATCGCGCCCAACATCAAGGCGCTGCACATCGGCCGCGATTACGCGACACTCAACCTCGATGGCCCGATCGGGCTGCGGCTGAAGAAAATCGACAAAGTGGGCGACCGCATCTTCGTCGAAGGCAATTCGGCGGCAGCGCTCGGCGCCGTGTATGGCGGCGCCACCGTCTGCGCCTGGTATCCAATTACGCCCTCGTCGTCGCTTGCCGACGCCTTCACGCGCCACTGCGCGAAGCTCAGGATCGATCCGGAAACGAAGGAAGCAAAGTACGCCATCATCCAGGCCGAAGACGAACTCGCCTCGATCGGCATGGTGATCGGCGCGGCTTGGAATGGCGCACGCGCTTTCACCGCGACCTCCGGACCCGGCATTTCGCTAATGCAAGAGTTCATCGGCCTTGCTTATTTCGCCGAAATCCCGGCGGTGCTGTTCGATGTCCAGCGCGCCGGCCCTTCGACCGGTATGCCGACGCGCACGCAGCAGTGCGATATGATCTCTTGCGCCTATGCCTCGCACGGCGACACCAAGCACGTTCTGCTCCTGCCCGAGAATCCGACGGAAGCTTTTGAGTTCGGCGCGCTGGCCTTCGATCTCGCCGATCGGCTGCAAACTCCGATCTTCGTCATGCTCGACCTCGACATCGGCATGAATCACCACCTCTGCCGTCCGTTCAAATGGGACGATTCGCGCGTCTATGACCGCGGCAAGGTGATGACCGCGGAAGAACTCGATGCCGGCAAGGACTTCGGCCGCTACCTTGATGTGGACGGCGACGGCATTCCCTACCGCACCTATCCGGGCACTCATCCGACCAAAGGTTCGTTCTTCACCCGCGGCACCTCGCGCGACCGTTACGCCAAATACACCGAGGAAGGCCCGGCTTATGTCGACAACATGCAGCGGCTATTGCGCAAGTTCGAGACCGCCAAGGATCTGGTGCCGCGTCCGTTGCTGGCTAACGCCGACAGGCCGACCAAATACGGTGTCATCTATTACGGCTCGACCTCGCCGGCGATGGACGAGGCCGTGCACATGATCGAGGCGCGCGGGCACGCGGTCGATCGCCTGCGCATCCGCGCCTTCCCCTTCCACTCTTCCGTCGCAAGCTTCGTTGCCGACCACGACTTCGTTTATGTGGTCGAGCAAAACCGCGACGCGCAATTGCGCTCGCTGATCGTTAACGAGATTGGCATCGATCCGGTGCGCTTGGTGCCGATCCTGCACTACGACGGCACGCCGATCACCGCCCGCTTCATTGCCAAGACAATCGGCGACCATCTCGACCAGATGGCGATGAGGCCTGCCAAGGTGGCGTCGTGAGAAGATCCGCCCTCATTCTGAGGAGGGCGCGGAACGCGCCAGTCTCGAAGGATGAGGCGGCCCCATGCTTCGAGACGCGCCCTGCGGGCGCTCCTCAGCATAAGGCCGATTGAGGTTAGAGAGCAAGGCACACGAACAATGACCTACCTCGCCAAGCCCAAGTTCCGTCACCCCAACCTGCCGAAGAATGACCTCGGCTACACGCACCGCGACTACGAAGGCGCGGTGTCGACGCTCTGCGCAGGCTGCGGGCACGACTCGATCACCGCCTCGATCGTTCAGGCGTGTTTCGATCTTTCCATCGAGCCGCATCGGGTGGCAAAAATTTCCGGTATCGGCTGCTCGTCGAAGACGCCGACCTATTTCCTCGGGCATTCGCACGGGTTTAATTCGGTGCACGGGCGGATGCCATCGGTCTTGACCGGCGCCAATCTCGCCAACCGCGACCTCATCTATCTCGGCATTTCCGGCGACGGAGACTCCGCCTCGATCGGCCTCGGCCAATTCGCCCACTGCCTGCGCCGCGGCGTCAACATGGTCTATATCGTCGAGAACAACGGCGTTTATGGACTAACCAAAGGTCAGTTTTCGGCGACCGCTGACCGCGGCTCGAAGTCAAAGCGCGGGGTGATCAACACCGACAATTCGATCGACCTTGTAGCCATGGCGCTGCAACTCGGCGCCGGCTTCGTCGCTCGCTCGTTCTCCG
Organism: Pseudolabrys sp.; assembly: GCA_035765795.1. Lineage (GTDB taxonomy): Bacteria > Pseudomonadota > Alphaproteobacteria > Rhizobiales > Xanthobacteraceae > Pseudolabrys. The sequence continues at coordinate 10,213 of DASTWX010000093.1, forward strand.
GCGACAAGCAGCAGCTCGTGCCCATCATCAAAGCGGCCATTGCGCACAAAGGCGCGGCCTTCATTGACGTGATCAGCCCGTGCGTCGCCTTCAACAATCACGCCGGCTCGACCAAGAGCTTCGACTTCGTGCGCGAGCACAACGAGGCCGTAAACCGTCTCGACTTCATTTCCAGCCGGATGCCGATCGAAGTCGAGTACGAGGCCGGTAGCGTCGAGGTGGTCGAGCAGCACGACGGCTCCAAGCTTACGCTGCGCAAGCTTGCCGCCGACTACGACCTGCATGACCGCACAGCGGCGCTCGGTTTTCTCCAGCATCACGCCGCCAAGGGGCAGATCGTTACCGGCCTTCTTTACATGGAGGAGGAACCGGAAGACCTGCACGCGCATTTGCGCACTGTGAAGGCGCCGCTCAATTCGCTCTCCGAGAAGGAGCTCTGCCCCGGCCAGACGGCGCTCGACAAGATCAACGCCAGCTTGCGGTGACCCCTGAATCGGCCTCATGCTGAGGAGCGCTCCAAAGGAGCGCATCTTGAAGCATGGGCCGCCCCATCCTTCGAGACGGGCGCTTACGCGCCCTCCTCAGGACGAGGCGGAGAAGTTGACCCATGCACCAGCGCCCCCTCGGCCAATCCGGCTTGTCGATCGCGCCGCTGGTGCTTGGTTGCAACGTGTTCGGCTGGAACGTGGACGAGAAGACGTCGCACGCGATTCTGGATGCTTTCGTCGATGCTGGCTTTAACGCGATCGATACGGCCGATAGCTATTCCCGCTGGGTAGCCGGCCACACGGGTGGCGAATCCGAGACCATAATCGGCAAATGGCTCAAGCGAAGCGGCAAGCGTGAGAAGGTCGTTATCGCCACCAAAGTCGGCGACGACATGGGCGAAGGCCGAAGCTTGCGCAAAGAGTATATCTTGCGCGAATGCGAGGCTTCGCTGAGGCGGCTGCAAATCGACCGCATCGATCTTTATCAGACCCATTTCGATGACGAGGTCACGCCGGTCGAAGAAACGATGAGCGCTTACGCGCAACTCCTCGCGCAGGGCAAGATTCGGGCAGCCGGCGCATCCAACCTGAGTCCGAGGCGGCTCAAGGCGTCGCTAGCCGTGAGCAAGCAATTGGAAATTCCGCGCTACGAAACGCTTCAGCCGCTCTATAATCTTTCGGACCGTAATGAATTCGAAAGCGGCTACGCGGTGCTGTGCCGGGAAGAGAAGATCGGCGTCATCCCCTATTACGGGCTCGCGGGCGGATTTCTCACCGGCAAATACCGGTCGCTGGAAGACGCCGACCGGAATCCCGCGCGCGCCACACGGGTGAAAAAATATCTCGACGCGCGCGGCATGCGTATTTTGCACGCGGCCGGCACGGTGGCGGAACGCCACGGCGCGACAATAGCACAAGTGTCACTCGCCTGGTTGATCGCGCGCGTGACGGCGCCGATCGCCAGCGCCACCAGCCTCGCCCAGCTCCAGGAAATCATCAAAGCGCCATCGCTAACGCTCACCGGCGAGGACATGGCCACTTTGAATGCGGCTGGCGGCTAACCGGCGAGTGCGACTGGGACGACAGCTGGACCGGCCAATTCGCGCCCGCCCGCTCGCGCAACGTGTTTTCCGAGGGTTGCAACCCTGACGCAGTCGCGACCTGAATCTTTGGCCGCATAAAGCTGCCGGTCCGCGAGCGCGATCAGCGCATCGGCTTCCCCCGCTAGGTCGACGGCAGTAGCGGCGCCGATGCTGACGGTCAGGCGCTGTCTTGAAGCTGAACGCGGATGCAATATGCCTGCGGCGCGCACGGCATGCAGCAACTTCTCGGCGATTGTGAGCGCGCCGCGCTCGTCGGTGCCGGGCAGCAAGCAAATGAATTCTTCACCGCCGTAGCGGGCGACTAGATCGCCTGGCCGTCCGACCGCGTCGACGAGGAGCCGCGCGACCCGGCGCAGAACATCGTCGCCACACTGGTGGCCGCAGTGATCATTGTAGGCCTTGAAATGATCGACATCGATCATCAGCAGTGAAACCGGCGCGCGCGTCCGCGCACAGCGGCGCCATTCCAGGGCCAATCTTCCATCGAACCGACGGCGGTTGGCGATACCGGTGAGCGCGTCGGTCGATAGAAGCTGCTGAAGCATGAGCCGCTGAGCGTATTGCAGGCGCTGGCTTCGTTGCAGTGCGTTGGCAGCGGTGAAACCGAGCGCATTGCCAAGGAACACCCAAATAAGGTTGTGGTAGAGATCGATCTCGGTCGTGGCTGCGTGTGGCAATAGCGCCCACCAAAGCGGCGCTATGATCGAGAAGGTTGCTGCAAGGCCGAGAGAAACGACAAAGCGCATCGGCAGATAAAGGTAGATAAGGAACAGCGCGGTCACCATACACGGCATCCACATGCCATAGAGGCCCGGCTGAAGCGCCAGCATGGATAATCGGAGATTAAGGCCGGCGGCGGTAAAAGCCACAACGGCTATTTCCAGGGACCGCGGGGTGCGCAGCCACTTGAAGATCAGCGCACCGCAGAGGGGCGTACAAAGACAAACGAGCGGCGGATAAAGAAGCGCGTCCGTGTCCCCACGAAAGTGCGTCCATAACCGACCGAGGAAAAGCACGATGTCAGCGCCCGCTATCAGTCCCATCACCAACAGGATGCGGCGGCGGTCATCCGCAAAGCGATAATCGAGATAGGCACGCTCACAAGCTGGGTCGGCGAGACGCGCGGTCCAACGCGTGACGTCAACGGGCTTTAACCCCGGCGAAGCGGGATCGTACTCGGCAGGACTGGTGCTTGGATGCATTGACGAGCGGCTCGTGACGATTTCACCGTAGAACAGAGCCGTTGAAAAAGTCCTAGCAAGTTCTGCACGATTTTGACCGGATGGTAACCATCCCGCAGCCGGTCAATATGAGATTGCTGTCCATATGGAGCAACCCGCCTTGCTTGCTTCGTAAGCTTCGGCGGGTATGAGTCCGCCAAAGCGCGAAGCGCATAGGCGGAGGCGGAATACGGAATCACGCGCGCCAATGCACATCCCGGATTTCGCTTCGCTCTTCCGGGCTACTCATTCTCCTCATCTCAACCACGGTTTCTCCGCAACCGCGCGCGCCACTGCCTCGATCATCCCCTTCGGCGGCTCCATCTTGACCGACAGCGGCTTTCCGGTTTCCAGCATGCTTTTCAGGCTGGAGAGGATCGCCGGCCAGCCCGTACGGCCGCCAGCTAGAATGGGATCCGGAATGTCCCAGCTGTGAGATTCCGTCATCGTCAGCCGCACGCAATCACCGGTTGTATCGACCTCGTAAGTTACAAGGCATGCCGGCAACCCCTTGAATTCGGCCATTCCCTCCACCAGCCAAGTGCAGGAAAAGCGGTGTGGCGGCCTCCATTCAACCACGCGGCCACCAATATGAATTCGTCCATCAGGGTAGAGCATCCGAAACGCGCCGCCCTCTTTCGGCTCCACCTCAACCGCCAAGCCGCCGAAATATTGCCGCGTGAACTCGGGCTCGGTCAGCGCCTTGAACACCGCCTCCGGCGTTGCCGCGATATAGGTCACGTAGACTGTCTTGGGTGTGAACTTGTCGACGTCGGTCATGCTTCGCCTACCCACTTGCGTTCCTCGTCGCTCCACGTCACCTCACGGCCGCGGCCGACTTCGAGATAACTCCTTGAAACCCGACAGTACAACGGGCCATCCCCTGCTGATCATCTTGTTACCCGTCCCCGCCATTCGCTACGCGAAATGGGACAGGAGGACCGAGAGGGCATGTAGTCGCCGCCATGAGATGTGTGCATCAACTAGCCCTTACGAGCCGGGTGCTGATCGATCAATTCGACTGCATTAGGTTCCTAGTTCTTTGAACGCGACATCGCCGGTCTCGAGCAGCGACTTGAGATTCGAGAGGACCTTCGGCCAGCCGCTGGAAACAGCCTCGATGAACTTCGTGCCATCCCCTTCCAATTCGTGCGTAATGGTGAGCTTCACCGCCTTACCGCCAAAGTCCGGATAGTAGTCGGCCATCTCGACTTCCATCGTGCATCGGGAATAGCCTTCCGTTTTCAGTTCGGGCTTAAATTCGTTTCGCCACTTGATCACCAGCCGCTTCGGCGGAACGGACTCCAGAATTTCGCCGGTGTCGGCCGTGCGGCCATCCTCAAATTTGAGGCGCCATGGCGAACCCGGCTTAAAGTCGCTTTCGGCCGTCATGCCAAACCAATATTTTTTGACAATTCGTGGATCGGTCAGCGCCGCCCACAACTTCTCCGGCGTGGTGCGAATGTAGGTGACGTAGACGAACTTCGGCTTGCTCATCATTGCTCTCCGGTCCCTGCCTCCAATGCTTTCTTCATGTCGCTGAGGGCTTGGAGCCGGCCCCTTTCGAATTTCCCGATCCAGCGCTCTGCGATCTCGTGGATCGGCACAGGGTTGAGGTAGTGCAGCTTCTCCCGCCCGCGCCAAACGACCGCGACCAGATTGGCTTCTTCCAAAATGGCAAGGTGTTTGCTCACGGCTTGGCGTGTCATCGCCAAGCGGGCGCAAAGCTGGCCCAAGGTCTGTCCGTTATCGGCGCGCAGCCGGTCGAGCAGTTCCCGCCGGCTGGCATCCGCCAGGGCCTTGAACACCATGTTGCCATCCATGGACTTTATATGCAACCGGACGGTTGCCTGTCAAGCCGATCGAAAGCTGTAGAAGGAACTCGGTCCAAACCGGGCGCGTTTGCCCGATCATGGCCTCCTGCCGCGCCCCTCGCCCTTCTCGCAACAAGGCAAGTGAAAAGTCCGAGTCCTCCGGCGCATCGCCGCCCGAGAGCCCCATGCCCAAAGGGATTACCGAGCAGGAAGTCGAGGCGGTCGAGGAGATGTCGACGCCGCGTACGCCGGTGATCTACGAGGTGGTGCGGCGGTTGGGCGACGAGGAGATGGAACGTCCGGCGACTTCGCTCTGGTGGTCGGGCAT
>DASTWX010000094.1:0-7287 GCA_035765795.1 Pseudolabrys sp.
ACCATGGAATTGCAACGCAATGCATTCAAGCACGCGCTTGCGGCGGGCCACGTGCAGATCGGGCTTTGGTCGAGTCTGTGCAGCCCGATCGCGGCCGAGATCGTCGCCGACGCCGGCTTCGACTGGATTCTGCTCGACACCGAGCATTCGCCGAACGAGATCCCCGATCTGTTCGGTCAGTTGCAGGCGGTGGCGCGTGGCACCGCGACACCGATCATTCGCCCCGCCTGGAACGATGCGGTACTGGCCAAGCGTGCGCTCGATATCGGTGCGCAGACGCTGTTGTTTCCTTACGTGCAAAACGCCGAAGAGGCGCGCCGCGCGGTCGAGTCGACGCGCTATCCGCCGCAAGGCATCCGGGGCGTTTCAGTCGCGGCGCGCGCCAGCCGCTATGGACGCACGCCCGGGTATTTGACCAAAGCCAACAGCGAAATCTGTGTGCTGGTGCAGGTAGAAACCCGCACCGCGCTCGATAATCTCGAATCCATTGCCAAGGTAGCGGGCGTTGACGGCGTCTTTATCGGACCCTCCGATCTTGCCGCTTCGCTCGGTCATCTCGGCAATCCGCAGCACGAAACGGTGCAGAAGGCGATCCATGAGGCTGTCGACCGGCTCAAGGCGCTCGGCAAGCCTGCTGGCATCCTCACCGGCAACCAGGAAGAGGCCAAACGCTATATCGACTGGGGCTTCCTTTTCGTTGCCGTCGGCGCCGACGTTGGCCTGCTCGCTAAAGGTGCAGACATGCTGGTGAAGGCATTCAAAGGGTAGGGTGGTTTTCGGGCTTGCCGCGATGTGAAAAGACCTCGTAAAAGGAAGAGGGGGATATCGGGGCGTACGCTCGAGAGGGGTTAGCTGCGTGGGCAGCGCTGAGGCTATTCTCGAAACGAAGGACCTGACCAAGGAATTTGCCGGGTTCGTCGCGGTAAACGGCGTCGGTCTTTCCGTTCGGCGCGGGAGCATCCACGCGCTGATCGGTCCGAACGGCGCCGGCAAGACGACCTGTTTCAATCTTCTGACTAAATTCCTCAGCCCCACGCGCGGCCGCATCCTGTTCAAAGGCAGAGATATTACCGCCCTGCGGCCGGCGGAGGTGGCCCGGCTCGGCTTGGTGCGGTCGTTCCAGATTTCGGCCGTTTTCCCCCATATGAGCGTCCTGGAGAACGTGCGGATCGCGCTGCAACGCAAACGCGGCACGTCGTTCGATTTCTGGCGTTCCAGGGCCGCGCTCGATGTTTTCAACGGGCGGGCTCATGAACTGATTGCGGATGTCGGCCTCTCGTCTTTCGCCGACTGGACCGCTGTCGAACTCCCCTACGGGCGCAAGCGTGCCTTGGAGATTGCCACCACACTCGCCCTCGATCCGGAGATGCTGCTGCTCGACGAACCCATGGCCGGCATGGGCCATGAGGACATCGAACGCATCTCGGAATTGATCAAGCGCGTCGCTGCCGACCGCACGGTGCTGATGGTCGAGCACAACCTCTCGGTCGTCGCCAACTTGTCCGACCATATCACTGTGCTTACGCGCGGACGGGTGCTGGCCGAAGGTGACTATGCGGCCGTGTCAAACAATCCCGAGGTGCGCGAGGCCTACATGGGTGTGGGCCATGCTTGATGCTTCGCCGGCCTTGCTGACGGTTGCCGGCCTTGAAGCCTGGTATGGCGAGTCGCACATCCTGCACGGCGTAAATTTCGAGGTGCGCGAGGGAGAAGTGGTCACCCTGCTCGGGCGCAATGGCGCCGGCAAGACCACTACGCTGAAGTCGATCATGGGAATCGTCGGTCGCCGCCGCGGCTCGGTGCGATTCGAGAAACGGGAATTGATCGGCTGCACCTCGGATCAAATCGCGCGCGCAGGTATCGCGTTCTGCCCTGAAGAGCGCGGCATCTTCGCTTCGCTTGGTGTCGAAGAGAATCTCATGCTGCCGCCGATCGTTCGGCCGGGCGGCTTGTCGATCGAGCAGGTCTTCGCGCTCTTTCCGAACCTGCAGGAGAGGCTCGGCTCCAGCCAGGGCACCAAGCTTTCGGGGGGCGAGCAGCAGATGCTCGCGATCGGCCGCATCCTGCGCACCGGCGCGCGGATGCTGCTACTTGACGAGCCGACCGAAGGGCTCGCCCCGGTCATCATTCAGCAGATCGGCCGCACCATCGTCGCCTTGAAGGACCAGGGCTTTACCATCTTGCTGGTCGAGCAGAATTTTCGTTTTGCTGCTACGGTTGCAGATCGCTACTACGTGATGGAACATGGGCGTATCGTGGAGAGCTTCATGAACGCGGAACTGGAGGAGAACACGGAAAAGCTTCGCGCGTATCTGGGAGTATGAATGAATTAGCGAAAAGTAGGATGGGTCGAGCCTTGCGAAACCCATCACATGAGGTCACAACAAAGCTAAACGAACGAATATCCAGGGAGGACTTAAGGTATGAGACGCTCCATTGCGCTTGCCGCGCTCGCCGTTGCGCTGGCGTGCGGTTCGGCCCAAGCCCAGAACAAAACGATCAAGATCGGCGTGCTCAGCGACATGTCGAGCCTTTATGCCGACATCGGAGGCCCCGGCTCAGTCGTCGCCGCAAAAATGGCCGTGCAGGATTCCGGCGTTGAGAAGAAAGGTATAAAGGTCGAAGTCCTGAGCGGGGATCACCAGAACAAGCCCGATATCGGCTCCAGCATCGTCCGCCGGTGGATCGACGTCGATCATGTCGACGCCATCGCCGACGTGCCGACCTCTTCGGTCGCGCTGGCCGTAAGCCAGGTTGTGAAGGAAAAAAACAAGGTATTCCTCGCCTCAGGACCAGGCAGTTCCGATCTCACCGGAAAATCGTGCTCGCCCAATACCATCCATTGGACCTATGACACCTGGGCGCTGGCGCACGGAACCGGCAAGGCTATCGTTCAGAATGGCGGCAAGACTTGGTTCTTTCTCACCGCCGATTATGCGTTCGGTCATGCGCTCGAGCGCGATACCGCTGCGGTGGTGAAGGCGAACGGAGGTAAGGTAGTCGGCAACGTGAACGTGCCGTTCCCGGCCACCGACTTCTCCTCCTTCCTCCTGCAGGCGCAAGCGTCAAAGGCCAAGATCATCGGGCTTGCCAACGCGGGCGGCGATACGATCAACGCCATCAAGCAGGCGCACGAGTTCGGCATCGTCAAAGGCGGTCAGAGTCTCGCCGGGTTATTGGTATTCGTCACCGATGTGCATTCGCTCGGCCTCGAGACGGCGCAGGGCCTGCTCTTCACGACCGCATACTACTGGAACCGCAACAAGGCCAGCCGTGAGTTCGGCAAACGGTTTGCGAAACTGCACCACGGCGCCGAGCCGACGATGGTGCAGGCCGGCGTCTATTCCTCGGTCCTGGATTATCTGAAGACCGTGGCAGCGATGGGCGGCAAGGCGGACGACGGCAAAGCCGTCGTCGACAAGATGAAGGCCAACCCGGTCAATGATCCATTGTTCGGTCATGTCACGATCCGGCCGGACGGCCGCGCCATCCACGACATGTATCTGGTCGAGGTGAAAAAGCCTTCGGAGTCGAAAGAGGCCTGGGACTATCTCAAAGTTCGTTCCACGATCCCGGCGAAGGAGGCCTTTCGTCCGATGGACCAGGACAACTGCCCGCTGGTGAAGTGAAGGACTGAGGGTGGCTCGTCCCTCCCCTGAAAGGGGGAGGGTGGTCGCTTGCGGAGCAAGCGACCAGGTGGGGGTCGCGACCGATCGGGTACGACCCCCACCCGGCCCGCTGCGCGACATAACCGCTGCTCGCAGCGGCGTTCTTGATGATAAGAGCGGCGGCCGAAGGCCGCCTATGCCTCCCCGTTTCAGGGGGAGGTGAAGAGAATCACATGTTCGAAATCTTCGGCATTCCTTCCACGGCGCTTTTCGGCCAGCTCCTGATCGGGCTGATCAACGGCTCGTTCTATGCGCTCCTGAGCCTCGGGCTCGCCGTTATCTTCGGCATGCTTAACATCATCAATTTCGCTCACGGCGCCCAGTATATGCTCGGGGCGTTCGCGGCTTTTCTGCTGCTCCAATATACAGGTCTCAATTACTGGTGGGCGCTCATCGTTGTGCCGATTATTCTCGGAGTCGTCGGAGTCATCACAGAGCGGCTCTTCTTGCAATGGCTTTACCGGCTCGATCACTTGTATGGCCTGCTGCTCACGTTCGGTCTTGCGCTTGTCATCGAAGGGGTCTTTCGCAATGAGTTCGGGTCGTCTGGTTTGCCGTACCGGATGCCCAGCGCGCTTACGGGCGGCCAGAACCTCGGCTTCATGTTCCTGCCCAATTACCGCGCCTGGGTGATCGTTGCCTCGCTTGTTGTCTGCTTCGGCACCTGGTTTCTTATCGAGCGCACCCGGCTCGGTGCCTACTTGCGAGCTGCGACGGAAAACCCGACGTTGGTGCGGGCCTTCGGCATCAACGTGCCGCGCATGATTACGCTGACTTATGGGTTCGGCGTTGCGCTCGCGGCTTTCGCCGGAGTCATGGCCGCGCCGATCTACAACGTGTCGCCGCAGATGGGTTCCGAGATCATTATCGTCGTTTTCGCCGTCGTGGTTATCGGCGGCATGGGCTCGATTCTCGGCGCAATCGTCTCCGGTTTCGCGCTCGGCATCATCGAGGGATTGACCAAGGTGTTCTTTCCCGAAGCGTCCAATGTCGTGATTTTCGTCATCATGGCCATCGTGCTGCTGGTGCGGCCGGCCGGGTTATTCGGCCAGAGCAGCTGATGGCACACGCGGGCCAAATTGCGGAAAAGCGTTCGGCCATGCGCGTGCAGGCCGAGACCATCGCCTTCGTCATTATGGTCGCCGCCTTGATCGTGGCGCCGTTTTTCGTCTACCCGATTTTTTTGATGCAGGCGATGTGCTTTGCGCTGTTCGCCTGCGCCTTCAATCTGCTGGTCGGTTATGTCGGCCTGTTGTCGTTCGGCCATGCGCTCTATTTTGGCTGGGCGAGCTATCTCGCGGCCTACGCGGCCAAGGCATGGGGCCTTCCGCCGATCCTGGCAATCTTGACCGGAACAGCCGCCGGCGCGGTGCTTGGCTTGCTTGCCGGCGTCGTCGCCATTCGTCGCCAGGGCATCTATTTCGCCATGATCACGCTGGCGCTGGCGCAGATGATGTATTTCGTCGCGCTGCAAGCGCCATTCACCGGCGGCGAAGACGGCATCCAGGCGGTGCCGCGCGGATATCTTTTCGGTATCGTCGATCTGCGCGGCGAGGTGGCGATGTACATCTTCGTCCTGGTGATTTTTCTCGCGGGGTTTTTGTTCATCTACCGGATCATCCATTCCCCCTTCGGCGAGGTGCTCAAGGCGATTCGCGAGAACGAGACACGGGCCATTTCGCTCGGCTACAAGACCGAGCGCTACAAGCTCATGGCTTTCGTGCTCTCGGCGACGCTCGCCGGTTTGGCCGGCGCCACGAAGGCGCTGGTCGTGCAACTCGCATCGTTGACGGACGTCAATTGGCCGATGTCCGGCGAGGTCGTGCTGATGACGCTGGTGGGCGGATTGGGCACGATTTTCGGTCCTGTGGTGGGCGCCGTCACGATCGTGTCCATGGAAAACTTCCTCGCCGGCATCGGCCGCTGGGTGCCGGTCATCCAAGGAACGATTTTCGTCGCCTGCGTGCTCCTGTTCCGCCGCGGCATCATCGGCGAATTGGCTGCCAAGCTGCGCATTCGGCTTTAAGAGGGAGGGCATCACCGATCCGGCGTGATGACCCGGCGTCATCTTGCTTCCGCATCCATTATTGACATCGTCGCTCGTTTTTCACTTTATCAGGCAAATATAGAATTTCTGGCGCTCCCCACCCTACAAAACCTGGACCTTCCATGAGCAGTGCCCTTTTTTCGCCGGTCAAAATGGCCGAGTTGACGCTCGCCAATCGTCTCGTCGTCTCCCCGATGTGTCAGTACAGCGCCGACGACGGTTGCGCTAATGACTGGCACCTGATCCACCTCGGCATGCTGGCCAACTCCGGCGCCGCGCTGGTGGTCGTTGAGGCCACGCACGTAGAGCGGCACGGCCGGATCACACACGGCTGCCTCGGCCTCTACTCGGACGCTAACGAGGCCGCGCTCGGCCGGGTGCTGGCCGCCGCGCGTCTGGCGGGCAGCGCCAAATTCGGCATTCAGCTCGCCCATTCCGGCCGCAAAGGCTCCGCCCAGCGGCCTTGGGAGGGCGGTGGATCACTCAAAGCCGAGGAGGATGCCTGGCAGACCGTTGCCGCATCGGCGATCCCGTTCGGCGACGGCTGGGCGAACCCGCGGGAAGCGACCGAGGCCGATATGAACCGGGTGCGCGATGCTTTCGTCAACGCCACGCGGCGCGCGCTTCGCATCGGTTTTGAATCGATCGAGCTGCATCTCGCCCACGGTTACCTGCTTCACAGTTTTCTCTCGCCGGTCTCCAACAAGCGCACCGACCAATACGGCGGCTCGCTGGAGAACCGCATACGCTTTCCGTTGTCGGTCGTGCGGGCCGTGCGCGCAGCGGTGCCGAAAGGCGTGCCGCTCGGCGCCCGCATCACCGGCAGCGACTGGCGGCCGGACGGGCTCACGCCGGACGATGCCGTCAGCATTGCCAAGGTGCTCAAGGCGGAGGGGCTCGACTTCGTCTGCGTGTCCTCGGGTGGGATCAGCGGCGACACCCGCAATCCGACGACGCCGGGGTACAATGTGCCGCTCGCCGCGCGCGTGAAAAACGAGACCGGCATCCTCACCCGCACGGTCGGACTCATCGTCACGCCGGGGCAGGCCGAAGCCGTCATCGCGGATGGGCAGGCGGACCAGGTGTCGCTCGCCCGCGCCATGCTGGACGACCCACATTGGGGCTGGCATGCCGCCAAAGCACTCGGCGCTGAGGTATCGCGTCCGCCGCAATATGTACGTACTGCACCCAAGCTGTGGGCCCCGGCTGCGGCGAAGGGGTGAGCCTTTCTTGCAGGTTGCGCGACGTCGAGCCGACGGCCTCGACACGTATGATTGAGTGGCTCTCTAGCTCACTTGATTGCCGTGGATGCTGAGTTGGGGATAGCGTTCGCCACCGCCCCGGGCGAGATCGCTGGTCACGGCATTGTGCCATTCCATGCCGACAATGGCACCCTGCCGCACGCCGGCAATGAGGTTGTTCGCGATCATGGCCGGCCCGGCGCCGTGCACGACCGAAACGGCGACACCGATGTCCGTCTTACGCACGACATTGCCGGTAATATTGACGTTACGCAGATAAGGGCCAAAGCCGGCGACGATGCCCATGCGCGGTGCATTCTCGATGACGTTG
>DASTWX010000095.1:0-11455 GCA_035765795.1 Pseudolabrys sp.
GGATGGTCCTGCCCAATCAGGCTCTCAATATCCATCGCTCCCAATTCGATCTGGTCGCGCTTGGGCTCACGCAGGCGCGGTGCTGCGAGCGGTCCCGCATTGGCGCGTGTCTTCGCTCGTTCCGGCAGTTCTTCAAAAAGACTCTCGCCAGCCATTGCCGCCTCCTGCGAATCGATCATCGCAAGCGAATCACAATCGGCGCCGTATCGGCTATACTCATCGCCGGCCAATGAAAGATTCACAGCCTCTGAGGAGGGCGCGGAGCGCCCGTCTTGAAGGATGGGGGCGGCCTCATGCTTCGAGACGCACCCTTCGGGTGCTCCTCAGCATAAGGCCTATTTTATGCCCGAAACCATCCTGGTCACCGACGACGGCCCGATCCGCACCATTCAAATTAACCGGCCGGAGAAGAAGAACGCGCTGACGTTGGCGATGTATCATGCCCTTGCCGAGGCGATCGGGGGAGCGGCGACGAACGACAACATCCGCTGCCTCATCATCGCCGGCCACCCAACCGCCTTCTGCGCCGGCAACGACATCGGCGAGTTTGTTCAAATGGCGAACGGCGGCGGCGGGCTCGGGGAGCCGATCCTGTGTTTCCTGCGCGCGCTCGTGAGTAATGAGAGGCCGGTTGTCGCCGCCGTGGCCGGACCCGCGGCCGGCATCGGCACGACGATGCTGATGCACTGCGACTACGTCGTGGCCGCCGACAACGCGACCTTCTCGACCCCATTCGCCGCGCTTGGGCTGACGCCCGAAGCGGCGTCGAGCCTGATCGCGCCGCGGCTGATGGGGCATGCCCGCGCGTTCGAACTGCTGGTGATGGGCCGGCCGCTTTCCGCCGAAGCCGCGCGTGAAGCGGGGCTGATCAATACGGTCGTTCCGCTCCAAGAACTGGAGGCTGAAGCCTCACGCGCAGCCCGGTCGATCTCGGCATTGCCGCGCGAGGTGGTGCTTACTGCACGGCAGCTTATGCGAGGGCAGCCCGACGAATTGCTGCAGCGGATCGACGAGGAGGCTGTGCTATTCAGAGAACGCCTCGCCTCGACCGAGGCGCAAGCCGCCTTCGCCGCGTTTCTCGCGCGTAAGGGTTGAGCCGCCGCCGGCTCAGCGCGGATGGCCGAGCGGATCAAATAGATTGTTCGGATTGTACTGCTGATCGAACGACTGTTCGTGGCCGAAGCGCAAGTAGAACGGGCCGTCCCTCATGGTGCTGACGCCGTCGCGGCTGTCGAACTGCACCTGGGGTTGATCCGCCGTCGGCGCGCCTCCCTTGTCCGGATAAAGGAAGCTCTGATCTTGCGCGGCAGCGCTGCCGGTCGCCTTCTCGAACGTGAAGGCGTGCGCCGCCGGTGCGGCGGCGAGCGCCAATGCCGAGACCACGCCCGCCACCAGCGGCCGGCTAAAGGGACGGCAACAGATCAGGCACGGCATAGAAATCCCCCCGAGCAGATTCCACAGATTGCTTCACGCGAACTACGCCGAATCAATTTGGCCGCAACGCGGCAAAGGTATACATGCCGAACGCAAAACCGCCGTCTCGCGGGGCGAGCCGGCGGTTCGTCTTCGAGGCTAGCAGGATCGGGCCGATCAGTGCACACTCGCGAGACTGTCGTGCCGCAGCCGTTCTATCTGGTCTTTCACCTGCAATTTACGACGCTTGAGCTCCACAATTCGCATATCGTCGACCGCGGGATGGGCCAGGCATTCGTTGATTTCGCTTTCGAGCGCCTGGTGCCGCCTCTCCAACTCCGCGAGGTGCGATTGCATCGTCATGCAGTGTCTCCTCGATCTGTGGCTCTCTGACGGCGCCAGTCTACCCCAAAACGGGTCCAGGGGCGACGGTATAGCCACGCCGCCGCCGCACAAATATTGTGCGGCGGAACTGAACCCTCTGATTACCAAGGAGTTACTCGGCGCTTGAACGCCGTTGTGGAAAACGCGATAATTCGCCGCGCGGAAAATGGCCGGGCTCGGTGGGCCCGCCGCGAACCAGCAGTGGCAATGACTCCAGAGGAAGAACGCGCGTTGCGGGAGCTGTTGGCGCGCCTGCAACAGGAACACCGCGACCTCGACGCCGCAATCGTCGCGCTGGGCGCCTCGCCGGGGTCGGACATCATCCAGGTGCAGCGGCTGAAGAAGCGCAAGCTGATGCTGCGCGATCGCATCCTGCGCATCGAGGATCAGCTCACGCCGGATATTATTGCTTAGTCACTCCGGGACGCCCCCGCTGGCGGACCCGGAATTCAGACGCGTGTCTGGGGTTGCTCCTAGATTCCGGGCTCGGCCCTACGGGCCGCCCCGGAATGACAGCGATTTCCGTCGATCTTCCTTCCGCGCGTACATCTTGCGATCGGCCTCCTCGAGCAAAGCTGCGGCATTCGCATCGCTGCTCAGCGGGGTAATGCCGGCGCTGGCTCCGACCGACAACACGCTTCCGGCATGGACCACGCGCGTAGCCTCGATCAGCGATTCGAGCTCCCGCGCTTTTGCCGCTGCCTGCGACTGCTCGATATTCCACAAGACGACGCCGAACTCGTCACCGCCCAGACGCCCCACCAGGTCGGACGCGCGCACGTGAGTGGCCAGTGTCGCCGCCACGCTCTTCAGCAACATATCGCCGGCGCGGTGGCCGTGCCGGTCGTTCACGGCTTTGAAGCCGTCGAGATCGATGAACAGAAGCGCCGCCGCCGTACCGTAGCGGCGCACATAGGCGAGCGAGCGCCTCAACTCGCGCTCGAAACCGCGCCGGTTGAGGATATCGAGCAACGGATCGCTATCGGCGCGCGCCTCGAGCTCGGCGATGCGCATTTCCGCTTTTGCCAACTCGCCGGTCAATCGGCGAATCTCGGCGCGGAGCTGGGCGAAACTGCCCGCCCCGGCCGTTCCTTGGCCTTTCTCTTCCGCCACAGTCTGACCCTTCACGAATGTCAACATGCGCCACCGCGACGATAGCGCTTTCGCCTTGTCAGCAGGGTACCTCAACCTATAATCCGCCGCTTCCTTCCGCCACCGCGCGGAGACTTTCAGACGGCGCAGCATCTTTTGCAGCACGGGTGGGCGCGGCAGGAGCCATCATGATAGCAAGGCCGGTCGCGATCATCATGGGCAGCCAGTCCGATTGGGCCACCATGAAGCACGCCGCCGAGACTCTCGATGCACTGAGGATCGGCCATGAGGCGCGCATTGTTTCCGCCCACCGCACGCCCCAGCGGCTTTACGATTTCGCCACCGGCGCGCGCGATGAAGGCTTCAAGGTGATCATCGCAGGCGCCGGCGGGGCTGCGCACCTTCCCGGCATGACGGCCTCGATGACGCCGCTACCGGTCTTGGGCGTGCCGATGAACACCCATGCGCTCGAAGGCAAAGATTCGCTCCTGTCGATCATGCAGATGCCAGCGGGAATTCCGGTGGGCACCTTGGCGATTGGCAAGGCAGGCGCCATTAACGCGGCGCTGTTGGCGGCCGGTGTGCTGGCGCTGTCGGATAGCGCCATTGCCAAGCGGCTTGACGCCTGGCGCGCGCGGCAGACCCGATCCGTCGCCAAGCGGCCGAAGGATGAGTAAATGTCTACGCTAATTGCTTGCCACGGCCTGTTCCCCTCCCCCTTGTGGGGAGGGGTTAGGGGTGGGGGTCTCTTATTTTCCGTACAATGCCTCTTACCCCCCTCCCCAACCCTCCCCCGCAAGGGGGGAGGGAGCACCCCCTCGCAAGCGGGTCGGTCTGTGTTCGTTCGGCGCGCCCGCGAGTCCGTCCATTGCTAAATCCCGGCGCGACCATCGGCATTCTCGGCGGCGGCCAACTCGGCCGCATGCTGGCGCTCGCCGCGGCGCCGCTCGGGCTCAAATGCCACATCTACTCGCCGGACAAGGATTCCTGCGCCTTCGATGTCGTGAACCGCTCCACGTGCGCACCTTACGAGGACGAAGCGGCGCTCGCACGTTTTGCCGATGCGGTGGACGTCATCACTTACGAATTCGAGAACGTGCCGGCCGAAACCGCCGCTTTCTTGGCGCAGCGAAAGCCGGTGCTACCCGACCCACACGTGCTGGAGATCACGCAAGACCGGCTCGCCGAAAAGGATTTCCTCAAGGAACTGAAAATCGGCACCGCCCCCTATGCCAAGGTCGGCAGCCTCGAAGAGTTCACCGCTGCGATCGAAGCCGTCGGCCTGCCGGCCGTGCTGAAGACGCGGCGGCTCGGCTATGACGGCAAGGGTCAAGCGCGGATCGCCAAGCCGGGCGAGGCCGCCCACGCATGGCGATCCTTACGCGAGGTGCCGTGCATTTTGGAGGGTTTCGTCAAATTCGCGCGCGAGGTTTCGGTCATTGCCGCGCGCGGCCGTGACGGCAAAATGCAATGTTTCGAGGTAACCGAGAACGAGCACCGCAACCACATCCTCGCCGTATCCACCGTCCCGGCCAATGTGACGCCGGTTGTGGCGGAGGAGGCGCGCCGCGTCGCGACCCGCATCGGCAAAGCCTTCGATTACGTCGGTGTTTTCGCGGTGGAGATGTTTGTCATCGGCGCCGGCAAGCGCCAGACGCTGCTGGTGAACGAGATCGCGCCGCGGGTACATAATTCCGGTCACTGGACGATCGATGGCGCGACCGTCTCGCAGTTCGAGCAGCACATCCGTGCAGTGGCCGGCTGGCCGCTCGCCAAGCCTTTGCGCCTGGGCCGGGCGCAAATGACCAATCTGATTGGCGCCGATGTTTATGACGCGCTGCGCTGGCTGACGGTGGCCGGAGCTTCGGTGCACCTCTACGGCAAAGGCGAACCGCGGCCTGGCCGGAAAATGGGGCACGTCACGCGGGTTTGGCCGGCGCGCTAAATCAACGGTGAAACGTTTTGGAGGTGAATCGCATGGCGCTCACGCTCTATTTTCATCCGCTGTCGTCTTACTGCCACAAGGTGCAGATCGCGCTGTATGAAAACCAGACGCCGTTCACGCCGCATCTGGTCGACCTGACGGACCCGGAGGCGAACGCCGCGTTCAAGAGGCTCTGGCCGATCGGAAAATTCCCGGTGTTGCGCGACGGCGACCGCGTCGTGCCGGAGTCGACGAGTATTATCGAATACTTGGCGCAGCACTATCCTGGGCCGACCAAGCTGCTGCCGGACGCCGCCGAAGCCGCATTTGCGGTGCGGGCGCTCGACCGTTTTTACGATCTGCACATCCATACCCCTATGCAGAAGATCATCGGCGACCGGCTGCGGCCGTCCGGCCAAAAAGATCCCACGGGTGTCGAGCAGGCACGAAGCGCGTTGAACACAGCCTTGGGCCTGATCGATGATGACCTGGCGACACGCACCTGGGCGGCGGGCGATGACTTCACCATGGCTGATTGCGCCGCGGCGCCGACCCTCTTTTACGTTGATCGGGCGGTAAACCCGCTCGCCGGCACTTACGACAACGTCGCCGCCTATCTCGACCGGGTGAAGCAGCGGCCGCCTTACACCCGCGCTCTGGAGGAAGCGCAGCCCTATCTGCATCTGGTGCCGACCTAAAAAAGCCGGCGGCCCTCCAGGCCGGGCTGGCGCCCGGGGGCCGAAGCAACCATATCAGCGGCTTGGGCGGTCCTCGCAGGAGGCCAGCCCAATGGACTCTTTTCGGCTTTTCTGCTACAGCCGCCCGACTCGAAAGCCCGCGCCATTGCGGGGCTCTCGACCAAACCCGAACCGCAACAACAAAGGAGCAAGCGTGCAAGTTCTCGTCCGTGATAACAATGTCGATCAGGCCCTCAAGGCGCTCAAAAAGAAGATGCAGCGCGAGGGCATTTTCCGCGAGATGAAGCTTCGCGGGCATTACGAAAAACCATCGGAAAAGAAAGCGCGGGAAAAGGCGGAAGCAATCCGCCGGGCTCGCAAGCTGGCGCGCAAGAAGTTGCAGCGCGAGGGTCTTCTCCCCTCCAAGCCTCGCCCGGCTGCCGGCGGCCCCGGCCGCGGCGCCCCACGTATGGGCTGACCCCTGGAATCGGCACGCTTAGAACGCTTGGCGCGGGCTCGTTTAGCCCGCGCTCTTGTTTTCAGATCGGCCCGAACGGCCGTCGAACCTTCGCCGCATTCAGGGGCAGATTGGGGCTCTCCGCCGTAACGTCAGGCTTCCGATGCGTGTCCCCGATCAGAGATTTTTCCGTCTCGGCCGCCGGCGCATCCGGCTGGTGCTCGCGCTGCCGATCGTCGCGGCGCTCGGTGCCTGCTCGACATTAAGCGGTACCAATACCGCTGCCACTGCGCCGGAAAGCGAAGATACGCTCTACGCCACCTCTCCCGCCAATATCGCTTCGTTGACGGAGGTGGTGAGGCAGAGCCCGAACGACCCGCAAGCCTACAACATGCGCGGCACGGTGTTCGGCAAAGGCGGCCGCTATCAAGAAGCCCTGGCCGACTTCAACAAGGCGATCGAAATCGACCCCAATTACGCGCAAGCCTACGCTAACCGCGGGCTGGTCTATCGCGAGACCGGGAAGCTCGATCTCGCGCTCGCCGACTACAACAGGGCGCTGTCGATCGACCCGAGCTACTCCAACGCCCATCTCGGCCGCGGCATGGTCTACCGGCAGGAGAACAGGCTGCTTCTCGCGCTCAAGGACTTCAACAAAGCCATCGCGATCCGGCCCGATAACGCGCAAGCCTATTACAACCGCGGCCTGCTCTATCAGGCGCAAGGCCAGCACGGCTACGCCATCGACGACTTCACCACCGCGATCGGGCTCTCGACCCAACAAGCGGCGCCCTACATTGCGCGGGGCCTGAGTTATATTGCGGTGAAGAACTACAAGAACGCGGCGAGCGACCTCGACGATGCGGTGGCAATAGATCCGCAAAACGTGCAGGCCTGGACCAGCCGCGGCCTTGCTTACGAGCGCATGGGCGACAAGCAGAAGGCGGCCGGCTCTTATGCGCGCGCGATGAACATCGATCAGAATTACAAGCCTGCGGTGGATGGCTTCCAACGTGTCGGCGGCCGCTACGGCGAGACCTATCAGACGTTTTGAATTCTTTCGCCTCCCCCTGAAAGGGGGAGGTCGCATCGCCAACGGACCGGCGCACCCGGATCGGCGCTTCGCGCCGTCCGGGCAGAGGCTTCGCGCCGCCCGATGATAAGCTCCGCGATGCGGGTGGGGATCCAATAGTGAAATAGTCAAACGTGGCTGACCCCCTCCCTTTCAGGCGGAGGAAACGAAAGCGGCGACGACGCGATGAAAAGCCTCCTCACCATCCGCCCTGCCCGCTCCAGCGACGAGGATGCGATTTGGGCGATCCTCGAGCCGACCTTCCGTGCCGGCGAGACCTATCCGATCCCGCACGACATCAGCCGCGGTGATGCTCTCGCCTACTGGCACACGCCGGGGCATGCGGTGTTCGTGGCGGAACAAGACGGTGGCGTGGCCGGCACCTATTATCTGCGCGCGAACAACAGGGGCGGCGGCTCCCATGTTGCCAATTGCGGCTTCATGGTCGCGCCGGAAGCGCGCGGCCACGGCATCGCGCGAGCGATGTGTACGCATTCGCTCGATCAGGCCCGGGCGCGCGGATTCACGGCGATGCAGTTCAATTTCGTTATCGCCTCGAATGAGCGCGCGGTGAAGCTGTGGCAGGCTTGCGGCTTTGCGATCGTCGGCACATTGCCGGGCGTATTCAGGCATCCCAGGCGCGGGGCGGTGGATGCCTATGTGATGTTCAGAACGCTTTGACTGTACTGCCCAGCGATTTAAACCGAAGCTCCGTTTGAGCACTATCCGCCTCATCCTGAGGCATTGCGAATCAATGCGTCTCGAAGGATGGAGCCGCCCCATGGTTCGAGACGCGCTGCTTCGCAGCGCTCCTCACCGTGAGGCCGAAAGAGTAAAAGGGCAGCGCCTACATCGCCTTGACGATGCTCTCGGTCATCTTCTTGGCGTCGCCGAGCAGCATCATCGTGTTATCGCGGTAGAACAGCGGGTTGTCGATGCCGGCATATCCGGAGGCAAGCGAGCGCTTGATGAACATCACGGTGCCCGCCTTCCACACCTGCAACACCGGCATGCCGTAGATCGGTGACTTCGGGTCTTCTTCGGCGGCCGGATTGGTGACATCGTTGGCGCCGATGACGAATGCCACGTCCGTCTGCGCGAATTCGGAGTTGATGTCCTCGAGCTCGAACACCTCGTCGTAAGGCACGTTGGCTTCCGCGAGCAGCACGTTCATGTGGCCGGGCATGCGGCCTGCAACCGGATGGATGGCGTATTTGACCTCGACGCCCTCGGCCTTGAGCTTGTCCGCCATCTCGCGCAGCGCGTGCTGGGCCTGCGCCACCGCCATGCCGTAGCCCGGCACGATGATGATCTTCGAGGCGTTCTTCATGATGTAGGCGGCGTCTTCCGCCGAGCCGAGCTTGACCGGCTTCTGCTCGCCGCCCCCGGTGGGCCCGGAGACTTCGCCGCCGAACCCGCCGAGAATGACGGACACGAAGGAGCGATTCATTCCGCGGCACATGATGTAGGACAGGATCGCGCCCGAGGAGCCGACCAACGCGCCGGTGATGATCAACGCGGTGTTGCCGAGCGTGAAGCCAATACCGGCGGCGGCCCACCCCGAATAGGAGTTGAGCATCGAGATCACCACCGGCATGTCGGCGCCGCCGATGGGAATGATGATGAGGATGCCGAGCGCCAGCGACAGCGCGACGATGACCCAGAACTCGACGGCGTGCTGATGCAAGTAAAAGCTGGCAATGAAAAAGATCAGCGCGGCCGCCAGCAGGATGTTGATGAGATGGCGGGCCGGCAGCGTGATTGGCTTACCGCTCATGCGACCCGACAGCTTGAGAAACGCAATGATCGAACCGGTGAAGGTGATGGCGCCAATGGCGGTGCCGAGCGACATCTCGATCAGGTTCTGCTGATGGATGTGCGCTTCGCTGCCGATGCCGAAGGCGGCCGGCGCATAAAATGCGCCCGCTGCCACCAGCACGGCCGCGATGCCGACCAGCGAATGGAAGGCGGCGACCAATTCGGGCATCGCGGTCATCGGCACGCGGCGGGCAATCACCGCGCCAATGCTGCCGCCGATGGCGACCCCGACGACCACCAAGGCCCACGCGACACCATCTGCCGGCGTGCGCCACGCCAGGGTCGTACCCACGGCAATCGCCATGCCGATCATGCCGAAGAGATTGCCGCGGCGGCTCGATTCCGGATTCGACAACCCGCGCAGCGCGAGGATGAACAGCACGCCGGCAAGAAGATAGAGCAGCGCGACCAGGTTGGGGTTCATGAGGACGCTCCGCCCTCTCCGCCGTCATGCGCGGGCTTGACGCACGCATCCACGTCTTTGCGACACGGGATCAAGAAAGGCATGGATGGCCGGGACAAACCCGGCCATGACGATGGCATCTTGCGAAACAGACTCATCGCCGCCATCACTTCTTTTTCTTCTGGTACATCGCCAACATCCGCTGGGTGACCAGAAAGCCGCCGAAGATGTTAATGGACGCGAAGACGAGGGCGACGAAACCGAGCGCACGCGCCCAGACCGGTCCGGCATCGTTGCCGACAAGCGTCACCCCGACCGCGAGCAGCGCGCCGACCACGATCACCGAGGAGATGGCGTTGGTCACCGACATCAGAGGCGTATGCAGCGCCGGCGTCACCGACCAAACGACGTAATAGCCGACGAAAACGGCCATCACGAAAATGGAGAAGCGGAAGACGAAGGGATCGACCGCGCTTGCGATTTGGTCCATGGGCACCTCCTTCGCTTTATCCCTCCCCCTGCAAGGGGGAGGGAAGCCGAGCGTCAGCGAGGCGGGTGGGGGTCGCCTGTAACGGCCACTGACCCCCACCCGGCTCGCCGCTACTGCGGCTCGCCACCCTCCCCCTTTCAGGGGGAGGGAAAAAGAAAGCAAGCGGCGCGACTTGAGATTGTCGCATCATCACGCCGCCGTCTTGGGCTGGAAATTCGGGTGCACCACCGCGCCGTCGCGGGTGAGCAGCGTGGCCTTGACGATCTCGTCGTCCCAAGGAACGGCGAGCTTGTGCTCTTTCTTGTCGATCAGCAGATCGAGGAAGGTTAGCAGGTTCTTCGCGTACAACGCGGAAGCCGAGGCGGCGAGCCGTCCCGGCACATTAAGGTGACCGACGATCTTGGCTGGGCCGGCCTGCACCACTTCTCCGGGCTTTGCACCTTCGACATTGCCGCCGCGCTCGACCGCGAGATCGACGATGACCGAACCGGGCCGCATCGACGCGACCATGGCAGCGGAGACCAAGCGGGGCGCCGGGCGGCCAGGGATCAGCGCCGTGGTGACGACGATGTCCTGCTTCTTGATGTGCTCGGCGATCAGCGCGGCCTGCTTAGCCTGATATTCCTTCGACATTTCTTTGGCGTAACCGCCCGCCGTCTGCGCGTTCTTGAATTCCTCGTCTTCGACAGCGAGAAACTTCGCGCCCAAACTCTCCACTTGCTCCTTGGTGGCCGGACGGACGTCCGTGGCGGTGACGACGGCGCCGAGACGGCGCGCCGTTGCAATCGCCTGCAGGCCGGCAACCCCGACGCCCATGACGAAGACTTTCGCGGCGGGGACGGTGCCGGCCGCGGTCATCATCATCGGCAGCGCGCGGCCGTATTCCTCGGCGGCGTCGATCACGGCGCGATAGCCGGCGAGATTGGCTTGGCTCGACAGCACGTCCATCGACTGCGCGCGCGTGATGCGCGGCATCAATTCCATGGCGAAGGCGGCGAGCCCGGCGTCGGCCATCGCCTTCAGCGCCGCCTCGTTGCCATACGGATCCATGATCGCGATGACCAACGCGCCCTTCTTGTACGCGGCGAGTTCGCCAGCCGCCGGCCGGCGTACCTTCAGCACAATGTCAGCGTCCCCGGTAATTTCTTCGCCGATCGCCGCTCCCGCGGCTTCGAACTCGCTGTCGGGTATGCCGGACGCAATCCCGGCACCACGGGCGACCGCGACGTCGGCCCCGTAGCCCGCAAGTTTTTTGACGGTTTCAGGCGTTGCGGCGACCCGCGGCTCGTTGGCGTCAGTTTCACGGGCGACCGCGATTCGCATGGCTGCCTCCCCCGTTCCGCCGACTGTGCGTCTAGGCCACGCCGGTGAAGGCGAAAATTACGAAACAGATGACGAAAGCCACGTAGCTCGAGGTCTTCGTGCCGGTGATCAAACCCGCGACTCCACCGAACACGGCGACAATCCACATTGCAACCGCCAAGCCCCAGTGCCCCATGACCCCGCCCACGGCAAGCCCGAGTACGATGTTCACTACATGCACGATGCCGACGAAGATGAAATGGATGAAGCGCTCGTAGTCGTGCTCGTGCGCCGGATAGTCATTGCCGGTGGCGGTGGCGTATTCGACGGTGCCGTGATCGGCCATGGGATCTGATCTCCGGGGGATCGATAAGGGAGGCTGGCGCAGCGATTAGCGCAATTGGGCGGGAAGGGCAACGCCGA
>DASTWX010000096.1:0-10305 GCA_035765795.1 Pseudolabrys sp.
ACTCTTGGACGTGTCCACACCAATTCGGATAATCTTCGTCACGGACGGCTCCCTTTGTCTGAGGTCATTGATCCGAATGAGATCGCTGACGACCTCATTCTGGCACAGCGATGCCGTCGGGGGCCGTCCACCCCAACAGAAAAGAACAATGAGCTTGTATCTGGATTCCGGGCTCACGCGCTCCGCGCGTGCCCCGGAATGACAATCTGTCAATGACCCTCGAAGACGACATCGCCTTTTTCGAGCAGGTGCCGAGCCTTGCGGCTTTGGGCAAGCAGGCGCTGCGCGTGCTGGCGATCGGGGCCGAAACACGCCAACTGCAAAGCGGCACGGTGCTGTTCTACGCCGGCGAGCTTGCCGATGGCGGCTACGTGGTGCAGCAAGGCACCTTGCTGGTCGAACCGGGTAGCGGGGCCTCCAAATTCACCGTCGGGCCCGGTGCCATGCTGGGCGAATTGGCGCTGCTCACCGATACGGTGAGCCCGGTAACGGCAATCGCGAAAGAGCCGACGACAGTCATTCGGATTTCCCGCAATCTGTTCCGCAAAATGCTGGAGGGCTATCCGGCCGCCGCCCTGCGCCTGCGTGATGTCCTGGCCGAGCGGCTCGACAGCTGGACGCAGGATTTGGAACGCGTTCAGCGACGGATGGAGCGAGATGAATGCTAACTCCGCCTCATCCTGAGGAGCCCCTGTAACGGGCCTCTCGAAAGATGGGCGGCCACACATGCTTCGAGACGCGCTCCTTCAGAGCGCTCCTCAGCATGAGGCCGATTGAGGTGGAAACGAGCATTAAACCTCTATCTTCGCCGTTACCGGTACGTGGTCCGATGGCCGCGCCGCCCCACGGTAGTCCTTGGCGACCTTGATGGAAGAGACACGATCGGCGAGTGTGTCCGAGGTCCAGATATGGTCGAGCCGGCGGCCGCGGTCGGCGTTGCGCCAATTGTCCATCGCGCGATAGCTCCACCACGTATAAAGCTTCTCCGGCTCGGGCGTATGGACACGCATGGAGTCGATCCAGCCGCCGGAAGTGCGGGCGGCGGTTAGCTTCTCGCATTCGATCGGTGTGTGCGACACCACGCGCAGCATCTGCTTGTGGCTCCAGACATCGTGCTCGAGCGGCGCCACGTTGAGATCGCCGACCAAAATGGCGCGCTCGCCGCGTGTAGGGCGCAAGCCGTTGTGCGTACGCATCTCGTCGAGGAAATTGAGTTTGTGCTCGAATTTCTCGTTCACCTGCGGGTCCGGCTCGTCGCCGCCCGCCGGCACGTAGAAGTTATGCAATACGATCGGATCGCGTAGGCCAGCGCGCTCGCCGAGCACCACCGAGATGTGGCGGCAGTCGGTCTTGTCACAGAAGTTCTCGACCGTGATGGTTTCGAACGGCACGCGCGAGAGCACGGCGACGCCGTGATAACCTTTCTGTCCATTGAGCGCGGCGTGCTCGTAGCCGAGTCGCTTGAAGCGCTTGAGCGGGAAGGCGTCGTCGGGACACTTGGTCTCTTGCAGGCAGATCACGT
The DNA here is from genome assembly GCA_035765795.1 of Pseudolabrys sp. Classification (GTDB taxonomy): domain Bacteria; phylum Pseudomonadota; class Alphaproteobacteria; order Rhizobiales; family Xanthobacteraceae; genus Pseudolabrys. Next base: position 1,523 of record DASTWX010000096.1, read on the forward strand.
CCGGCCGCGCGCTCTTCAAGAACTTCGCGACAAGGTCGATTCGCAGGCGAACGGAGTTGATGTTCCAGGTGGTGACGGCGAGGGGCATGGAATTCCAAGGCGCTTGGATTGCGCTCTATTCGCCTAGATAGCGGATTTGACGGCGGGAACAAGCGCCGTACGATGGCGCCGGCGGAACCGAGAAGGATTGTGGATGGTGCAAACGTCCGCGCTGCCACGAGTCGTCATTATCGGCGGCGGCTTCGGCGGTCTGGCCGCGGCGCAACGGCTCGCCGGGGTCGACGCGCAGGTCACGCTGGTGGACCGGGAAAACCACCATTGCTTCCAACCGCTGCTTTATCAGGTCGCAACAGCCGCGCTCTCGCCCGCGGACATCGCCTGGCCCATCCGATCGATCCTGCACCGCCAGTCCAATGTCCTGGTATTGATGGGGGAGGTGTCCTCGGTCGACGTGCGGCAGCGCGCTGTCCATCTCGATTCGATCAAGCTGCCTTATGACTATCTGGTGCTGGCGACCGGCGTCACGCACGCCTATTTCGGACACGACGAGTGGGCGCCGCTTGCGCCGGGACTCAAGCGCATCGAAGACGCGCGCGTTATCCGACGGCGATTGCTGCTCGCATTCGAGAAGGCGGAGCTTATCGATAACGAGGCCGAGCGCGACCGCCTGCTGACCTTCGTGATCGTCGGCGGCGGACCGACCGGCGTCGAAATGGCGGGCGCCATTGCCGAGGTCGCGCGGCGCACGCTGGCGAAGGATTTTCGCCGTATCGATCCGCGCCGCTCCCGCATTGCGCTCGTCGAAGCGGGATCGCGTGTGTTGGCGCAATTCCCGTCGGATCTTTCAGACCATGCTTTGCATGCGCTGCGGCGGATGGGCGTCGAAGTGCTGCTGTCGTCACCGGTCACGGAATGCGACGCCGGCGGCGTGGTGGCCGGCGGCCGGCGCATCGAAGCGGCGACCCTCATCTGGGCGGCAGGCGTGGCGGCTTCACCGGCCGCCGCCTGGATCGACGCGGAGCAGGACGGGGCCGGACGCGTGAAGGTGAACGCCGATCTATCGGTACCCGGCCATCCCGAGATTTTCGTCGTGGGCGATTGTGCCGGCGTCACCGACCAAAACGGCAAACCGCTGCCCGGCATCGCGCCTGCCGCCAAGCAGATGGGACGTTACGCAGCATCGGTCATTGCGGCGCGGATCGCGCGGGCGTCCGCGCCCGCGCCGTTTCGCTATCGGCACTACGGCGATCTCGCCACCATCGGGCGCAAAGATGCCGTGGTGAGCATCGGACGATTCCGACTCACCGGCTTTGCCGGATGGCTGTTCTGGAGCATTGCCCACATTTACTTCCTGATCGGGGCGAAGAACCGCTTCGTCGTGGCCGCGACCTGGTTGTGGAGCTATCTGACATTCCAGCGCGGCGCGCGGCTGATCATCGAAGTTTCGCCGTGGAGCGAGACAAGCTCGGAGCGTGAGCCGCCGAAATAACCATCGACGTTATTCCGGGGCGCGAACGAAGTTCGCGAGCCCGGAAGCCATATCCCTGGTGCTGCGGACTATGGATTCCGGGTCCGCCGCGGAGCCTGTCATCGGGCCGCGCTTCGCGCGGACCCGTTGGCGGCGTCCCGGAATGACAGCGGAAATGCGCGAGACCGGCTAATTCCGGTAATTCGTATAATCGATACGGAATAAGCTCGGGTCGGGCTTGGCGCTGGTGTCGAGATTGTACACGGCGACGGTGGTGTCGTAGCCCTGCGGGTCCGTCACCGTCCACTGCTTGAGCTGCATGTCCTTGGCGCTGAACATGATCATCAGCCGGCTGGTGCCGACGAGGCCGTTCTTTTCCTCGACCACGACCGTGACGAAAACATCATCGGCGGAGACCGCCACCAGGTTGGTGTCCTTGAGCAGATTGACGTGATCGGCGAGCAGGAAACGCAGCGGCGTCTGCGACAGCGGATAGACATCCTGCGTCGCGAGGTTGCGGTCGCGCACCACGACCGATTCACCATCGGCGATAATCTCGGTCGGGCTCGGCGGGTCGTATTCGAAGCGCACTTTGCCGGGCTTGGAGATGTAGAACTCACCCTTGGAGCGCCTCCCGTCAGGACCGACCTGAACGAAATTGCCCTCCAGATACTGCACGCTCGAAAGGTAGTGATCGACGCGCTTGATGATGGCGCGCTGCTTGTCGTCGAGCGCGATCGTGCTGCCGGTCTGTCCAAGCAACGCGGCGAAAGGATTGGATATGACGCTCGGCGTCTGCTGCGCGGGCGCGGGGGGCACCGGGCCGCTGGTTTGAGCCCCGGCCGGCAATGCTTGCTGACGCGCGCCGACCGCGCCGGTCGTGTAATTGCGGGCGATCTTTACGCCGGGCCGCGGCTTGGGCAGCGGAACGCTCTCCGCCAGCGCCGGTGTTGCGGCGAAGCAAGCGAGGAACGCCGCCACCGCTAATCGCCGGCCGCTCCGGACCTTGTGCTTTTCCGCCATTCCGCTCTCCGCGCTGATGCCCGAGCCGCCTATAGGGCCAGGGTATGGCTATTTCGCGACTCGTGCCTGCCGCGCCTGGTGCCTGGCTCGGCGCCGACCGCCATTCTTAATAGCGGTCCTGGCCTTCTTCCTCGATCAGGATTTCGCGTTTTCCCGCATGGTTGGCTTGGCCGACGATGCCTTCCTGCTCCATACGCTCCATGATGGTGGCGGCGCGGTTGTAGCCGATCTGCAGGCGGCGCTGAATGTACGACGTGGAGGCTTTGCGGTCGCGCTTCACGATGGCGACCGCCTGTTGGTAAAGATCGCCGCCCTCGGCAAGCCCCATGCCGGTGGCGTCGAACACCGCGCCATCGTCGCCCTGTTCCTCGTCGGATGCCGTGACGTCCTCGAGGTATTCAGGCTGGCCCTGCGACTTCAGGTGCCGCACCACTTTCTCAACCTCATCGTCGGAAACGAACGGCCCGTGCACGCGGCTGATGCGGCCGCCACCGGCCATGTAGAGCATATCGCCCTGGCCGAGGAGTTGCTCGGCTCCCTGCTCGCCGAGAATAGTGCGGCTGTCGATCTTCGAGGTGACCTGGAAGGAGATGCGGGTCGGGAAATTCGCCTTAATGGTGCCGGTGATGACGTCGACCGAAGGCCGCTGCGTGGCCAGGATGCAATGAATGCCGGCCGCGCGCGCCATTTGCGCGAGGCGCTGAATGGCGCCTTCGATATCCTTGCCCGCCACCATCATCAGGTCGGCCATCTCGTCGACGATGACGACGATGAAGGGCAGCGGCTCGAGCTCGAGTTCCTCGTTTTCGTAGATCGCTTCGCCGGTCTCTTTGTCGTAGCCGGTGTGGACCGTGCGCCGCAGCGTCTCGCCTTTGGCTTTGGCTTCGGCCAGCCGCGCATTGTAGCCATCGATATTGCGCACGCCGAGCTTCGACATCTTTTTGTAACGCTCTTCCATCTCGCGCACGGCCCATTTAAGCGCGACCACCGCCTTTTTCGGATCGGTCACCACCGGCGTGAGCAAATGGGGAATGCCGTCATAGACGGACAATTCGAGCATCTTCGGGTCGACCATGATGAGACGGCATTGGTTGGGCGTGAGCCGGTAGACCAACGAGAGGATCATGGTGTTGATGGCGACCGACTTGCCGGAGCCGGTGGTGCCGGCGATGAGCAAATGCGGCATGCGGGCGAGATCGACAATCACCGATTCACCGCCGATGGTCTTGCCGAGGCAAAGCGGCAGCTTGGCAGTGTGCTCGTTGTAGTCTTTGCCGCTGAGCAGTTCGCGCAAGACAACCTTCTCGCGCGTCGGATTGGGCAGTTCGATGCCGATGGCGTTGCGCCCGGAAACGACCGCCACACGAGCGGATACGGCGCTCATCGAGCGGGCGATGTCGTCAGCGAGCCCAATAACTCGCGACGATTTGATTCCCGGCGCGGGCTCCAGCTCGTAAAGAGTGACGACCGGGCCGGGGCGGGCGTTGATGATCTCGCCGCGCACGCCGAAGTCCTGCAATACGGTTTCAAGCGCCGCGGCATTGGCTTCGATGGCTTCCTTGGCCATCGTGGCGCGGTCGGAAGCTTTTGCGGCAATAAGCAGATTGAGCGAGGGCAACACGAAACCCGCGCCGGCGCGCCGCGCCGGCGCTTTCGTTGTCTTGGCCGCACGGCGCGGAGTCGGCGCGGGCTGGTCGACATCATCATCATCGTTGTCCTCCTCTTCCTCCTCGCCGATGCTGTCCGGGACAATGCGCGGCGCGCTTGCGCCGTCGAATCGCGGCTCCGTGCGGGCGCCTGACGCGGGTATTGCGGCCTGTGACCCGCCGTGCCGCATCCCGCGCAGCACGATCATCGCCCGCGTTTTCCAGCTCAGCAAAGCGTGAACGATGAGCCCGAGCCACGCGGAGGCACGGTCCTGCTCATCCTCCGTCTCCTCCTCCTCGTCCTCCGATTCCTCGACCGCCGCAGCTTCGGCCCGCGCGGCCCGGCGCGGCCAATGCCATCCGGCCGCAAGCGCAATGGCCAGGGCGCTGGCGAAAAACAAAACAAGCCCGATGGCAAACAACGTCACGCCACCGAGCGGCGCACCGAAAACCCAGCCGGGCAGCAGCAACAGCGCGTCACCGCCAACGCCGCCGAGGCCGGTGGGCAGCGGCCATGAGCCGATGCGCGGCAGCGTCGAGATAAAGCCAGCAGAGAGCCAAATGGCGGCGATCCACAGCAGATTGCGCCATTTCGCGCAGAGCGGGCGATGCGAGAGCAAGCGCCAGCCGATCAGCGCCTCCGGTGCGAGCAGCAGCACGGCGGCGAGACCGAGCAGTTGCATCGCGAGATCGGAAAAGATCGCGCCGGGATAGCCGAGCAGATTGTAGATCGGCTTCTGCGTGGCGTGGCTGAGCGAAGGATCCTGCACCGACCAGGTGGCGAGTGCGACGGCGCCGAGCAGCGCCAGCGTCAGCAGCACCAGCCCCGCCAATTCGCGCAATCGCCGCCGCAGGTATTCGCGGGCATGGTCGGTGATGAACGCGACGGCATCGAGGCTGCGATCGGTGGTGGAGGCCATTCGTCTCGTCCGTTCGGTCTTTGTCACCCCAAGACTGCGACGAGGCGGTGTAGGGCCTCCGCGGTCGCAGCTTTGTCCTGAACCATGGCGACCCGGATATAATCCGCACCCGGATTGGACCCGTCCGTCTGCTCGCGCGCGAGATAGCGGCCCGGCACCACGCGCACGCCGGCCTCGGCCCACAAACGCTTGGTGACCGCCTCGCTGCCGCCATGCGCAGAGACGTCCAGCCAGAGGAAGAATCCCCCCGCCGGCCGTTGATAGCCATAGCGGCCGCCGATGATCTGGTCGGCAAGATCGAATTTCGCGCGATAGAGCCGGCGGTTCTCTTCGACGTGGGTTTCATCGCCGTACGCCGCTATTGCCACATTCTGCGCCGGCGTCGGCACTTGCGGCGCGGCGACATTGCGCAGTTCGAGAAAGGCGGCGAGGAAGTCGCGATCGCCGGCGGCAAAGCCGACGCGCAGCCCGGGCAAGTTCGAGCGTTTCGATAGCGAATGGAACACGACAACATTGCGAAAATCGGGAGCCGCGGCTTCCAGCATGCCGGGCGGTGCATGCTCGCTATAGATCTCGCAATAGCACTCGTCGGCGAAGACCACGAAGCCGTAATGCTGGGCAAGCGCGGCAAGCCGCTTCAGGTAGGCTGCATCGGCCACGGCTCCTTGCGGATTGGAGGGCGACGCGAGATAGAACGCGACGGTGCGCGACAGCAGCTCGCCGCTGAGCGCGTCGAGATCGGGCAGGAAGCTGCTCGCGCGCGTGGCCGGCAGGTAGACCGGCTCGCAGCCGGCAGCCAGCGCGCCCGCCGCATAGGCGGCGTAGAACGGATTTGGTATCAGTATGGCTGCTTTGCCGGTCCGCGGCGCGACCCAGCGTTGCGCAGCGATGGCGGCAAGAAACAGACCTTCGCGGGTGCCGTTGAGCACCAGCACCTCGGTATCGGGATCGACCGGTCGCCTCAGCGAATAACGGCGCCCGAGCCAGCCGGCGACCGCACGGCGGAAGGGTTCGATACCTTTGTTGGCCGGATAGCGGCCGAATTCGGCCGTATGGGCAGACAGTATCGGACCGACGAAGGGCGGCACCGGGTGTTGCGGCTCTCCGACGGAAAGGTTGATCACGGGCTCGCCGGGCGCAAGGTCCGCGATGAGCTCGGTCAAACGAACAAAGGGCGAGCGCGATTCGATACCCGATGGGACGGGTGGACCAGGCTGGCGCGGGGCGGCGGTCATGATAGACATGCGATTGTGCCTGCTGGCGCCTGCTCTTGTTCCGACAACCGGCGCTTGGCTTGGGAGATGAGGGCTTTAGGGTGAAGCCGCGCGCAAAGGATGGGTCACCATAGAGACGGCGAGGTTAAGACCCGATTAACTATCTTGTCCTGTCGAGACCATTCAAGGCCGCAAAGGCTTATGCCAGCAGCCCACACCGGGGATGCGTGGCGCGCGGCAGGCCAACGAACTAATACCCGGCCGCCAGGGAGCCGCGGGTGCGGCGGTCGGCGGCGCCGACATAGCCTTCCGGCGTCACTTCGATCGAGTTGGCCGACGTATGCGGCTCGGTGAGCACGATGGCATGCCCGCGCGCCCGCAAAGCGTTGAGTACGGCCGGATCGAAGCCCGGCTCGACGAAGGTCTTGTCCGGCTCCCATTGATTATGCAGCCGCGGCGCGCTCACCGCAGCCGCGATCGGCATATGGAAATCGATCACGTTGGTGATGACCTGAAGTACCGCCGTGATGATGCGGCTGCCGCCCGGCGAACCGGTAACCAGGAAAGGCTTGTCGTTTTTCAATACGATGGTCGGCGTCATCGAGGAGAGCGGCCGTTTGTAGGGGGCTGGCAAGTTGGCATCATAGCCGACCAGTCCGTAAGCATTGGCCGCGCCCGGCTTGGCGGTGAAATCGTCCATCTCGTTGTTGAGCAGCACGCCGGTCCCTGCGGCGACCAACCCCAGGCCGTAGGAGAAGTTCAGCGTGTAGGTGTTCGACACCGCATTGCCGTCGCGGTCGATGACCGAGAAATGCGTGGTATTGCGGCCTTCGCCGTCGGCGGGATTGCCGGGACGGATTGAAGCAGCGGGCGTGGCCTTTTCGCCGATGCTCGCGCGCAGTGAATCCGCATATTTCTTCGAAGTCAGGCGCGCCAGCGGCATTTTCACGAAATCCGGATCGCCGAGGTAAGCGGCACGGTCGGCATAGCCGCGCTTCATCGCCTCGATCATGTCATGGAAGGCATCCGCGCCGCGGCCGAGCTTCGCGAGATCGTAACCTTCGAGGATATTCAGCATCTCGATCAGCGTCACCCCGCCCGAAGAGGGCGGCGGCATGGAAACGATGTCGTAGCCGCGATAGGTGCCGCGCACGACGGGCCGTTCCACCGCACGATAATGGGCGAGATCGTCCGCGGTCATGATGCCGCCGGCCTCCTGAACGGCCTCCGCGATCTCTTCGGCAATGCGCCCGTGATAGAAGGCGTCCGGCCCCTGCTCGGCGATCGCGCGCAGCGTGTCGGCGAGGTCGAACTGAATGAGCCGGTCGCCCTCGCGTAGCGGTTCATCGCCGTTGAGAAAAACCGAGGCCGAGGATGGCCAGCGGGCGAGGCGCTTGCGCGCCCGCGGCAGCGAATCCGCGACGTGGTCGCTGATGGGAAAGCCGTTCTGCGCGAGGCGGATGGCGGGCGCGATCAGGTCGGCCAACGTGAACTTGCCGGAGCCGTATTTCTTTTCGGCGAGCGCCAGCCCGGCAACAGTGCCGGGTACACCGACGGCAAGGCCGGAATCGCGCGACTTCTTCGGATCGGGCTTGCCGCTTGCATCGAGGAACATCGTTTTGGTGGCGGCAGCCGGCGCCGTTTCACGATAGTCAATCGCGATATCGCGATCGCCTTTGGCGAGATGAATGACCATGAACCCGCCGCCGCCGATATTGCCGGCCGGCGGATAGGTCACCGCCATGGCGAAGCCGACGGCCACTGCCGCGTCGACGGCATTGCCGCCGCGGTCGAGAATCTCGATCCCGATGCGGGCGGCGCGCTGCTCCTGCGCGACCACCATGCCGTGCCGGCCAAGCACGCTCTGCGCCGGCGGAATGCCCGGTTGCTGCGCTTGGGTCGGAGCGGCGGCAGTGAAGATGAGAAGGAAAGCAAACGCAGAAGCACGAAGGAAGCGAGTCATTGGACACTCGTCATGCCCGGCCAACCGGGTCCGGCCTTTGGCCGGCCCGGCTGCAAGCTTGTGCCGGGCATCCATGCCTTTCTTGCACGTAACCCACCCTAAAACGTGGATGGCCGGGACAAGCCCGGCCATGACGACGGAGAGGTCTCACCGCACCTGCCCGTGATACGCCGTGTTCGGCCGCATATCGGTGGCCGAGGCGACGCGATTCGACATGTTGAAGAAACCGACCACCGCGGCGATGTCCCAGATGTCGCGGTCGGAGAAGCCGGCGCGGCGCAAGGTGTCGCGGTCTGGATCGTCGACCGCCCAGGGTTCGACCGTCAGCTTGACGGCGAAATCGAGCATTGCGCGTTGGCGCTTATCGAGCCGCGCGGCCCGATAATTCATCACCATGTGTTCACCGAGCAGCGGATTCCCCGAATACTGCCGGACTGCGGCGCCATGGGCGGTCAGGCAGTAGTAGCAGCGGTTCAGCGAGGATACCGCCACCGCGATCATCTCGCGCTCGAGCTTGGAAAGGCCGCTCGGCGCCAGCATCAGGTCGTT
>DASTWX010000097.1:0-3389 GCA_035765795.1 Pseudolabrys sp.
CACCCGATGCGGCGCATCTAATCGAGCGCGTGCACCGTATTGATGCGGCGGTGGTGATAGCGCGGGAAGTAGCACTCGAAGGCGATATAGTCGCCGTAGCGGGCGCGTACGCTGGTGATGCGCGCGGCCTTACGGTAGTGAGCGCAATGGTCGGCCGCCCATGGCCGGGCGACGCGCTGGTGCTCGGGCGACCAGGTGATGATTCCGCCGGTGTCGTTGCCGGTGAGGCCCGGCCCGGGTCCGAGCCCGAATCCGCCGGCGGATGCAGCCACCGGCCAACCGAGAGCAAGTACTGTCGTCGCGAGGATAATGCGTTTCATTGTCACTCGAGCCCCTGTCACTGGCACTATTTTTAGCATCTCACGACGCTCGGCACTAGTTGGTTTGGTGGGCGTCGCTGCTATCGAGAGTCCTGCATTCGGCGCCGCGCGGGCCTTCTTCCGCTCCGCAATGGGATGTCACAGCGCAAACTGCTCGCGCAGAATGCGTTCATCGAGATTGTGTCCGGGATCGAACAGCATATTGAGCGCGATCGCATGGTCCATGCTGATGTCCACCGAGTAGACCGAACGCACCTCGTCATGGTCGGCGACTGCCGCCACGGGTCGCTTCTCCGCTTCCAAGACTTCAATCGTTACTTTGGCCTTGTCGGGCAGAAGCGCACCGCGCCAGCGGCGCGGCCGGAAAGGGCTGATCGGCGTGAGCGCGAGCAGCGAGGCGTTGATCGGGATTATGGGGCCTTGCACGGATAAATTATAAGCGGTGGAGCCGGCGGGTGTCGCCACCAGCACGCCGTCCGCGACCATCTCGGCGAGCCGCACCTCACCGTCGATCAGAATGCGCAGGCGCGCCGCCTGGGCGCCCTGGCGAAACAACGAGACTTCGTTGATGGCGCGGCGCTCGTGCGCCCGGCCTTTGCCATCGTGCGCGCGCATCACCAGCGGATGGATGACGGCATCGTGCGCGGCGGCCACACGCTCGATCAGATTGTCCTCGTCGTATTCGTTCATCAGGAAGCCGACGGTACCGCGATGCATGCCGTAGATCGGCTTGCCCGCGCTCATGAACTTGTGCAGGGTCTGTAGCATCAGTCCGTCGCCGCCGAGAGCGATGATGACGTCCGCCACGCTCGGATCGGCGTTGCCATAGCGCGCCTCCAGCCGATGACAAGCTTCTCGCGCTTCCGGCGTTGTCGCGGCTACGAAGGCGATGTGCTGCGGGCGAGGCGGCGGTCGGCTCATGGAAAGGCCTTGAGGATGGAACGCGCGGTGCTCGTCTATACGACTTGGCCCTCGATTGTCGAGGCAGAGGCTGCCGGCCGTACGCTTGTCGAGCGGCGGCTCGCGGCTTGCGTCAACATCGTGCCGGGGATGATCTCGCACTACTGGTGGCAGGGTCGCATCGAGCGCGCCGAAGAGGTCGTGGCGATTTTCAAGACACGTGCCGCGCTTGCCGAAGCGGTGCGCGCGGCCGTTAAGGACATGCACACATACGACACGCCCTCCATCATCGTTATGCCGGTGGAAAGCGTCGATGCCGATTACTACGCGTGGATTTTGCAGGAGACGGGCGGCGTGTAGGTGGGCACGATAGTGCGGGCACAAGGGCCGCCTTGATATTAGCCGCCCAGCACCGACATCGGTGTAGGGGCGGCACTTGTGGCCGCCCTATGGCGGGCGAGCACAAGGCTCGCCCCTACATCGGCCGCCGCGGGACACGAATTTCTCGCGCTTGACTCTCACTTCTGTTCATCGGAACATTTCCATCGTGCTGGTTCCCCGGGTCGCGCCGGGGACGAAAGAGGGAATACGGAATCGGTTTTCCAAAACCGTCATCCGTAGCTGCCCCCGCAACTGTGAACGGCGAGCTTCTCCACTTCAGGCCACTGGGAAACTGGGAAGGCCGGACGAAGCTAAGACCCGCGAGCCAGGAGACCTGCCAGCGCGGTCACCCAACCGGTGGACGGGGCGTCCATACGGAGCGGTCTTTCGCAGCGGTGACGTCAATGCCGGTGCGAAGGCCGTGAAAGCCGTCCCTTTCACGACATCCACATCCGAGCTTCGCGTGAGACGCAAAACGCGCCGCTCATGTGTCCTTCGCAACGGGCTTTACGCTCACCGACGCGTCCGCGTTTCGCGGACGCAAACGAAGGAACGTGGGTTATGGGGGAGAAATTTTTACTGTCTGTTGCGACGGTCCTTGTGGCTGCGCTTGCGATGCCGGCAACAGCCGCGTACGCACAGGACAGCACGGTCGTGCTGCCCACGATCGATGTCTCATCGAGCCGGCTCCATAGCGGCATCGTCGGCACGGAGACGAGCGTCATCACCGCTGAGGATATCCGCCGCTCGGCCGCGCGCGATCTGCCAGATGTGCTCGCGCGCGAGGCCGGCGTCCAGCTTCAGCACGTCGGCTCCGGTGTCCATGGCGCGCGCGATGTGGTCGATCTGCGCGGCTTCGGCGCCAGCGCGCCATCGAATGTGCTGGTGCTGGTCAACGGCCGCCGCTTCAACGACTTCGATCTTCAGGGCTTCGACTTCTCCTCGATCCCGCTCAACGCGATCAAGCGCATCGAGATCACGCGCGGCAATTCCGGCGCGGTGCTCTATGGCGACGGCGCCGTCGGCGGCGTCATCAACATTGTTACTAAGACCGGGGTCGGCCTGCCGCCTTCCGTGCGGCTGGAAAGCGCGTTCGGTTCGTTCAATGATAAAGAGGGCCGCTTTTCCGCCAGTGGTTCGAAGGGCGCCTTTTCTGCCGCGCTTTCGGGAGTAGCGCTGAGCACCGACGGATATCGCCAAAACGGACAACTGCATCAACTCGGGCTTATCGGCGACTTCCGCTACACGGGCGCGGAGGGCAGTGCCTACGCCAATATCGTGGTCGACGATCAGAAGCTCGGCTTGCCGGGCGGCCGGCTGGTCGACCCGAGCCTGGGGATCAACGAACTCCTCACCGACCGGCGCGGGACGAGTACGCCGAACGACTACGCCAACAAGCAGGGGCAGAACTATGCGCTCGGCTTCACGCGTCTGCTGGCGCCCGGCGCCGAGCTGATCGTCGACGGCAGCGTGCGGCGCAAGCAACAGGAAGCCGAGCTGTTCTTCAACGGTTCACCCTACAACGGGGTGAATACGAACCTCACCACCAGCTCGGTCACGCCGCGGCTGAAGCTCGACGGCGATGTCGCGGGAATGCCGGCGAAGCTGCTCACCGGCCTCGACTATTACCACACGGCCTATTCCTCGCATCGCGCCAAGGACCTGCTCTCGGCGCCGTACCACATCTACGATATCAGGCAGGACAGCGCCGCCGCCTACGCCAACGGCACGCTCGCTCTCCGGCCGGACACCGACATCACCGCGGGCGTGCGCTATCAGTGGGACCGG
>DASTWX010000098.1:0-20491 GCA_035765795.1 Pseudolabrys sp.
GAGAAGATTTTGCACATGATGCCCGACTTCATGCGCGATCACATAGGCCTCGGCAAACTCGCAAGCCTTGCCCTGGCAGCCGTGGAAGCGCACCTGCATGTCGCGGAAGAACGAGGTGTCCAGATAGATGCGCCGGTCGCGTGGGCAATAAAACGGCCCCATCGCCGCTTGCGCAAACCCGCAGCCACCCTGCTCGGCCCCGGTGAACAAGCGCAGGTGCGGGGGCTGGTAGGTTCGTCCAGCGTCCTGGAATATCCTGTCCCATACATCTTCGGTATTTCCAACAATGGCCGCGACGAAATCGCCGGTCCGATCGGTTGGCGTGCCGGTACGCTGAGTGGACTGCCGGTACGGTTGTTCGTAATGGGGGCCGCCGTTGATGAGCTCGGCCCCGCCGATCAGAATGCGCGGGTCGATGCCGAGCGCCCAGCCGAGGAGTCCGAGCACGACCACGGTGCCGATGCCGAGTTTTCCGCCGCCGATGCGGAAACCGCCGCCGGAACCGCCACCAAAATCGCCGCCGCCGTCCCGATCATCTTCGATATTGTCGCTGCGGCGAAAGTCGTCCCAACGCATAACGTTCACCAGGCCATTGGTACATTACCGAGCGAGCGATAGGCAGAATTTGCCGATCGGACAAGCGTTTGCATAAACCGCTTTTTTACCTTGCGCGGCCATGATGCGCGCAGTCGGTTTGTAGGTCCCGCGTCGCCGACCGCGTCCCTTGAGTCAGAGTTCTGAGTCATGGTTGTCTCGCGTCGCGGGGCGCCCCAGCGGGCGCCCCGTGGATTTTCAAAACCGCTCCCATCACACCGCGTTCTCGTCGGCGACTGTGTCGCCAGTATGAGCAAGCTGCCGGCGGCCAGCGTCGATCTGGTTTTCGCCGATCCGCCTTATAATCTTCAGCTGCAGAGCGATCTCAAGCGCCCCGACGATTCACGCGTCGATGCTGTCGACGACGATTGGGACAAGTTCGCGAGCTTTTCCGCTTATGACGAATTTACGAAGCGCTGGCTCACCGCCTGCCGCCGGGTGATGAAGCCGTCCGCCACGATTTGGGTCATCGGCTCGTACCACAACATCTTCCGCGTCGGCGCGATCATGCAGAACCTCGGCTTCTGGGTCTTGAACGACGTGATCTGGCGCAAGACCAATCCGATGCCGAATTTCCGCGGCCGCCGCTTCACCAACGCGCACGAGACGCTGATCTGGGCTGCGCGCGAACCCAACGCCAGGAGCTACACCTTCAATTACGAGACGCTCAAAGCCGGCAATGAAGACATCCAGGTCCGCTCCGACTGGACGATCCCGTTGTGCACCGGCGAAGAGCGCCTCAAAGGGAAGGACGGCAAGAAGCTGCACCCGACGCAAAAGCCGGAAGCGCTGCTCGCCCGCGTGCTGCTGTCGAGCTCGCGGCTCGACGACCTCGTCCTCGATCCTTTCTGCGGCACCGGCACCACGGGCGCGGTGGCGAAGCGGCTGAGCCGCCGCTTTATCGGTTGCGAGCGAGACCCCGACTACGCCAAAGCGGCGGAAAAGCGAATTGCCGAGACGAAACTCCTGGAAGCCCCGACATTGGCGCCGTTCGTCACCGCGCGCGAGGCGCCGCGGGTGCCTTTCTCCGCACTCGTCGAGCGCGGGATGATCACGCCGGGCGCACTGCTCACCGATGCCAGGAAACGCCACAAAGCGCTGGTGCGCGCCGACGGCGCCGTCTCGCTCGGCGCCCATGTCGGCTCGATCCATCGTATCGGCGCGCTGGCGCAGGGACTCGAGGCCTGCAACGGCTGGACCTTCTGGCACGTCGAGACCGAAAAGGGCCTGACCTTGATCGACTCGTTCCGCGCCCAAGTCCGCGCCGAGATGGCGGAAGCCGCGGAGTAACGCTCAGCGCGCCGCCGCAACGCCAAGGCGGATGCCGGACACCTTTTGCAGCCGACTGATTACCGCGAACAAATTGTCCGCGCGAGGATTGCCGTGCGGACCGAACATGCGCATCAGGCTTTTCGCCGGCGTGCCAGTTTCACGGGCTAGGCGCTCGAACCCGATTGTCGCATTGATATAATCCCGCAAGACGGCTTTGCCGGTGTCCACATCGCCGGCCAACATCTGTTCGACCGCCTCCGTGAGCAACGCCGCCCGGAATTTAGAATCGCGCTCGGCCCGCGCTTTGACCGTCTCTTTGAAGCTGCGCGTCAATGCCATCAGTGCTGTTCCTTTCTCCGCCGCCGATAGTCCTCCCATCGTGCCTGTGCAGTCGTGACGTCGCGATTTTGACCTCGCTTGCTCCCGCCGCCGAGAAGAATGATGAGGGCGTCTCCCTCCCGTCCAAAATAGATTCGGTAACCCGGTCCAAAATTGCTCCGGAATTCGGTTACGCCGCCGCCGACGCTCTTCACGTTCGACAGGTTACCAGCTTCGATACGACTTAATGCGATCGCGATCTTCGCTGCCGCCTGCGCATCGAGACCATCAAACCACCGGCGAAACGGGCTCCGCCCGGCACCGTCCAGATATTCCACCACCCTCATTCACATAGTCTCATATAGGTTACCAATTAGGACAAGACTAGGGTGCCGAGGCGGCCCACAGCCGTGCCTAACGCGCCGCCACCACCATGATCTCGAGCTTGTAGTCGGGGGAAGCGAGCTTTGCTTCGACGGTCGCGCGGGCCGGCGTCTGGCCCGGCACGACCCAGGCGTCCCATACCGCGTTCATCTCGGCGAAGTTCGTCATGTCGCTCAGCCAGATGTTCGCGCTGAGCAGCTTGGACTTGTCGGTGCCGGCTTTGGCAAGAAAGCCATCGATTTGCGCGAGAACGTCTTTCGCCTGCTCCGTCGTGCTCTTCCCTTTAGGCGCATTGGCGACAATGCCGGAGAGATAAACGGTATCGCCATGCACCACCGCCTTGCTCATGCGCGGGCCGACGTCGTGACGCTCGATGTTCATGTCATTCCTCTTTGCTGCGGGATAATCCGGTTTCAATCGCGTGATTTAGCACCTTGCGCATAAGCGTGGGCAACGCTTCGCCGGCTGCTTCGTCGAGCTTGACCCAACGCGCGCTCTTGGGCGCACGCGTCCTGGCGGGCACGGAGGCGGCGAACACCGTCAGCTCGAGGGGAAAATGGGTAAAAACGTGCCGCACGATGCCGGGGAGCTTCCTCCATTCGATTCCGCTGCGCAATTCGGGGGCGGCGGCTAATGCATCCTCGACATGGAAATCATGCGCCCATACGCTGCCGGGCACCTCGGCCATGCCGGCAAGCAAACCTTTGTCGGGCCGCTGACGCAGCAGCACCGATCCGTCCGCCCGCATCGCCACGAAAGCGGCGCCGCGGCGCAGACGGCCTTCACGCTTGGGCGCCTTGCGCGGGAATGTCTCCTGCTCACCCCGCGCCCGCGCGATGCATGGCTCCGACCATGGGCAGAGCGCACAAGCCGGCCGCTTCGGCGAACAAAGTCCGGCGCCAAGGTCCATCAGCGCCTGCGCAAAGTCGCCGGCGCGCCGCGGCGGCAGCAAGGAAGCGGCCAGCCGCTTGATCACAGGTTTAGCAGCCGGCAACTCGTCTTCGACCGCGAATAATCGCGCGACCACACGCTCGACGTTGCCGTCCACCGGCACCGCGCCGAGATCGAAGGCGATCGCACCGATGGCCGCTGCCGTGTAGTCGCCGATCCCCGGCAGCGCGCGCAAGGCGTCAAGATCGCTCGGGAACGCGCCGCCATGCCGCCCAACCACGGCACGCGCACAAGCGTGCAGGTTGCGCGCGCGAGCGTAATAGCCGAGCCCGGCCCAAGCACGCAGCACGCCGTCAAGGCTCGCCGCGGCCAAAGCAGCCACCGTCGGCCAGCGCGCCAGGAAGCGCGTATAATAAGGAGCAACCGTCTTCACCGTGGTCTGCTGCAACATGATCTCGGAGAGCCAGACACGGTAAGGGTCGGGCTTCTCCCCAGGGCGCGCCCGCCACGGCAGCACGCGGGCATGGCGGTCATACCAGGCGAGCAGCAGTTGAGGGTCGATTTCGGGTGCGGCCGCCGCATGCACAGCGCGTCCCCTCCCCCCTCCTTGCTCCGCAGAAGCGAAGCCGCTTCGGCTTCGCGAAGGCGAGTGTGGGGGAGGGTTAGAGAGGGGGGTACCGTTAACTGCGGTAAGCTTCTCTTTAGATACCCCCCTCTCGCGCGCCTCCGCTAAAACTCCGGCGGGCGACCTCCCCCTCAAGGGGGGAGGTGACGGAAGCTTGCCGCAACCGTCCTCGACTTCGGAAGCGGGGATTTTCTTTCGGTGTGCCTTACGGGCTGCTAGGCTCATGGCGGCCACGATGGCACGGGAATGCACCTGACATGAATAAGTCCGCGCGCGGTTTTCCCCGGCCTCTTTCGACCATCGCCGGCGCGGCCTTGAATGACGCATTGAAAGCGCAGGGCTTCGCCTCGGCCGAGATCATCGCGCGCTGGGCAGAGGTCGCAGGGCCGGAGGTGGCGGCTCACAGTGAACCGCTGAAGATCAACTGGCCGCGGCAGGGCAACGAACAGACTCCGGAGCCGGCGACACTGATCTTGCGGGTCGAAGGACCCGCCGCCATCGAAATACAACATATGTCCGCGGTAATCCTCGAGCGGGTGAACCGGTTCTTCGGCTGGCGTGCCATCGGACGCCTCGCCCTACGTCAGGCGCCCTTGCATCGGCGGCCGCGCAAGCGAGGCCCGGCTTCACCCGACCCCATCGCTGCCGCCCGTATCGCGGATGGTCTGCCCCAAATCGAGGACGAGGGCTTGCGCCAGGCGCTGGGCCGCTTGGGCGCGGCTATCAACGGAAAGTGAGCACTCCTGCGAGCATCGGGCCTGCTTCGCCGACGCCCCAATTATGCTACCACCAGATCGAACCTCGGGTCCAAGTCCACGGAGCTTCCATTGCCGATCACCCGCCGCGCGTTTTGCCAGTATGCAACCGTGACGCTCGTCACCGCCGCATTCGCAAGTTCCCTGCCGCTTTTCGCAACCGAAGCAGAGGCGGCGGACGAAACCGTCTCGATGACCGAGTTGATGGCGCCGCAGCCCTTGCCGGATTTGGCTCTCGGGCAGAAGACGGCCCCTGTCACCGTTGTCGAATACGCCTCGATGACCTGCCCGCACTGCGCACACTTCGACGAAACCGCCTTCCCGCAGATCAAAAAGAATTATATCGACACCGGAAAGGTGCGCTGGATCTTGCGCGAATTCCCCCTCGATCCGCTCGCCGCCGCCGCCTTCATGCTCGCCCGCTGTGCAGCCGAACAGCATGGCCCGGAGCGCTACTACGCGATGGTCAATACGCTGTTCCACCAGCAGGAGACCTGGGCCGTCGAGAAGCCGATCCCGCCGCTATTGTCGATCGCCAAGCAGGCCGGCTTCACGGAGAAGTCGTTCAAGGACTGCTTGGCGAATCAGAAATTGCTCGACAAGATTCAGGCCGAACGCCAGCGTGCGATCGACCAATTCCACGTAAATTCGACGCCGACCTTCTTCATCAACGGCGCCAAGGTCGAAGGCGCCCTCTCCTACGAGGATTTTTCGAAGAAGATCGACGCTGAACTGAAGGGTAAATAGGAGCGTCGCGCAGGCGAACCGATCAAGCCGCCGACTCCGCCCTAATTTCGCCGTTCGACGCACCGAAACATCTGGAAAACCGCCGCTTCTGGATGCTTCCGGTGTTGCTCCAGGGCAGGCAGTTATTCATTCTTCGCCCCGAAGCGGCGCTTTGGAATCACAGGCCCGGCGTTTGCGGGCCATCATTATCCGTTCAATGCAAAATCCGGCGGGATTGCGTGCCTTCATCCCGCGTGGGATGAGGCCAGACGCATGAAGCTGACACGGCTGCGGCTGCTTGGATTCAAGTCGTTCGTCGAGCCGACCGACTTTCTTATCGAGCCCGGCCTGACCGGCGTGGTCGGACCGAACGGCTGCGGCAAGTCCAATCTGGTCGAAGCCTTGCGCTGGGTAATGGGGGAATCCTCCTACAAGTCCATGCGCGCGTCGTCGATGGATGACGTCATCTTCTCCGGCAATAATACCCGGCCCGCGCGCAACAACGCGGAGGTGGCGATCGCGATCGACAACACCGATCGCTCGGCGCCCGCCGCTTTCAACGATCAAGAATCGATCGATATCGCCCGCCGCATCGAACGCGAAGCCGGCTCGACGTATCGCATCAACGGGCGCGAGGTGCGCGCCCGCGATGTGCAGATTCTGTTCGCCGACGCCTCGACCGGCGCGCGCTCCCCGGCGTTGGTGCATCAAGGGCGCATCGGCGAGATCATCCAGGCCAAGCCCGAGCAGCGCCGCCGCGTGCTGGAAGAAGCCGCGGGCGTCGCCGGTCTGCATGCGCGCCGGCACGAAGCCGAGTTGCGGCTGAAGGCTGCCGAAAGCAACCTCCTGCGTCTGGAGGACGTGATCGGGCAACTCGCTTCGCAGATGGAAGGGCTGAAAAAGCAGGCTCGGCAAGCCGTGCGTTACCGCACCGTATCGGCGCAAGTGCGCAAGCAGGAAGCGACGCTTTATCACCTGCGCTGGACGGCCGCGAGCATCGAGGTTGGAGAGGCCGAGCAGGCCACGCATGCTTGCGAGCGCGTTGTCGCCGAACGCACCGGCGAGCAGGCCGAAGCTTCCAAGCGCCAGGCGCTGGCCGCCGCGGCGTTGCCGGAATTGCGCGAGGCGGAGGCCCGCGCCGGCGCCGCGCTGCACCGGCTCAACCTTGCCATGGCCGACCTCGAGCGCGAGGAGCAACGCGCGCGCGACCGCCTCACCGAACTCGAAGAGCGGCTGGTCCAATTCGCAGCGGACCGCGAGCGCGAGCAAAAACTCGCCGCCGATGCGGAAGCGGCGCTGGCGCGCATCGCCGAGGAAGAGGAAACCATCCGCCGCGAGGCTCACGACAACGCGAGCCGCCGTAGCGGCGTCGAAGCAAAAGTCACGGAAGCCGACGGCGAACTGAACGCGGTGGAAAAGGTCTTTGCGGAGCTGATGGCAAAGGCGGCCGAACTCAGTGCTCGGCGTAATCAGTTGGAAAATGCTGTCCGCCAGCATGGCGAGCGGGCGGCCAGACTTGACGCCGAGCTTGTCGAAATTGAGCGGGAGTTGGCAGCGCTGCAGGCGGCCGACGGTCCCGACCTCGCCGCGCTGGCAGCCGCGGTCGATGCGGCGCAAGCCGCCATCGCCGCTGCCGAAACGGCCGCCGTGGACGCCGAAGGGGCGCACGCCGCAGCGCGCCAGCAACTCGAGGCTGCACGCGGACCGCTCGCCGATGCCGAACGCAAAGCTCAGCGGCTGGAGACTGAGGCAAAGACGCTGTCCAAGGTGCTCGCGGTCGAGACCAAGAATCTCTGGCCGCCGGTGATGGACAATATCTCGGTCGAGAAAGGTTACGAGAAGGCGCTCGGTGCCGCGCTGGGCGACGAACTCGACGCACCGGTCGATCCCTCGGCGCCGCTGCGGTGGATGGGCTCAGCGATCGATCCGGCTGATCCGTCGCTGCCGGAAGGCGCCGAGCCGCTGCTCGCCCGCGTGCAGGCGCCGGGCGAATTGGCCCGCAGGCTCAACCAGATCGGCGTCGTAGACCGCGAGGCGGGAGCCCACCTCGTCAGCCAACTCAAGCCCGGCCAGCGGCTGGTGTCGCGCGAAGGCGACCTCTGGCGTTGGGACGGCTTCGCCGCCGCCGCGCACGCACCGACCGGCGCCGCCCGGCGCCTCGCTGAACGTGCCCGCTTGGCCGAGATCGAGGCCGAATTGCGGACGGCCCGCGCCGACGTCGAAGGCGCGCGCAGCGTGGTGGAAAGCGCACAAGCCGCCTTGCAAGCCGCAGGTATTGCCGAGCGTGAAGCGCGGGAGGCCACGCGCGAACGCCAGCGCGAAGCCAACGCCGCCCGCGACAGCCATGATGCCGCCGAGCGCGAAGCAAATCGCCATGCCGCCCGCGTTTCGGCCTTGTCGGAAGCACGGGTGCGTTTGAGCGCCGGCCGCGACGAGGCCAACGCCGGCAAGGCCGAGGCGGAGGCGGCGCTCACCCAACTTGCTCCCACCGCCGAATTGGAAAGCGAGCTTGCCGCCGTGCGCGAGGACATCAACGGCAAGCGCGCCAAGCTCGCGGAAGTGCGCGCCGAGCAGCAGGCGATCGTGCGCGAGGCGGAACTGGCCGACCGACGGCTCGCAACGCTCGCCACCGACCGTGCCGGCTGGCAGCAGCGCCAGGACGGCGCGCGCACCCAGATCGAGACGCTCGAACGGCGTAGCACCGAGGCTCGGCGCGACCGGGACGAACTCGCCAATGCACCGCAAATATTTGCCGAAAAGCGCGACGCTTTGCTCAGCGAAGTACAGCTTGCCGAAGCAGACCGGCGCGGCTGCGCGGACCGCCTCCAGGAAGCGGAGAACGCACAGGCAGAGGCGGACCGCGACGCGCGCGCTGCGCTCGAGGCGGCCGGCGCCGCGCGCGAGGAACTGGCGCGCGCCGAGGAACGCTTCGAAGGCGCCAAGCGCCGCCTTGGCGACGTGCAGCGCGAAATCCACGACATGCTCGAGGTCGAACCGCCCGCCGTGGCCGAACTGGCCGAATTGAAACCGGAAGCACCCCTGCCCGACCTCGCTGAAACCGAGGCGGCGCTCGAGCGACTGCGCCGCGAGCGCGAGCGGCTCGGCGCGGTGAACCTGCGAGCCGAGGAGGAATTGCAGGAGGTCGAAACCCAGCACACCTCGCTGACTACCGAGCGCGATGATCTGGTCGAGGCGATAAAGAAGCTGCGGCTCGGCATCCAGAGCCTCAACCGCGAAGCGCGCGAACGTCTGCTGGCCTCCTTCGAACAGGTCAACAAGCACTTCCAGCACCTTTTCACACAACTCTTCGGCGGCGGCACCGCCGAGTTGCAGCTCATCGAGAGCGACGATCCGCTGGAAGCCGGCCTCGAAATCCTCGCCAAACCCCCCGGCAAAAAGCCGGCCACGCTATCGCTGCTCTCCGGCGGAGAGCAGGCGCTGACCGCGATGGCGCTGATCTTTGCCGTGTTCCTGACGAATCCGGCGCCGATTTGCGTGCTCGACGAAGTGGATGCACCGCTCGACGACCACAACGTGGAACGATTCTGCGACCTTCTCGACGAGATGACCCGCTCAACCGACACCCGTTTCGTCATCATCACCCATAATCCGATTACGATGGCGCGGATGAATCGGCTGTACGGCGTAACCATGGCCGAGCGGGGAGTATCGCAGTTGGTCTCGGTCGATCTCGAAGCAGCCGTGCGTTTCCGCGAGGCAGGCTGATCCGGCAAGGGCGAGCCCGCGCGCAGCGCCTGTGTGAGCGCGCGACTCAACGCGCTCCGAACGATCCGAAAAAATAATTGTGGCGATCGCCGAAACCGGCAGGAACCAATCCTGCGGGGTGACGTTATCTGGCCGAACGTTTTAGTCGGGCGGCTCCCCCCTTACCCCCCGAATAGCCGTCTGGCGAGAGACCCCAAGCTTCGGCTTGGGGTCTTTTTTTACGTCATCCCAGAAGGTTAGCTGGATTGGAGAGTCACGCGCGCAGCCGGTGCGTTGCTCTTTTCCACCTTGGGCCCATGTAGGGTAGGCTGGTTCGATCGAGAATCGCGGCAGCGAGGAGCTTTTTGCCATGTCTATCGCCGGCTGGATTATCATCGGCGTCATCGTGCTGGTCATCATCTGGGCCATCTCGATCTACAACGGCCTCGTCGCCATGCGGCAACGGGTGGACCAGTCGTTCGCCGATATCGATGTCCAGCTTAAACAGCGCCACGACCTCATCCCGAACCTAGTCGAAACGGTCAAAGGCTATGCCGCGCATGAGCGCGGCACGCTGGAGGCGGTGATCCAAGCGCGCAATACCGCCATTGCCGCCCCTGGGGTGGAACAGAAGGTTGCGGCCGAGAACATGCTCACCGGCGCTTTGCGGCAGTTGTTCGCGCTCTCGGAGAATTATCCGAACCTCAAGGCCAATGCGAATTTCCAACAGCTGCAGGCCGATTTGTCGGATATCGAGAATAAGCTCGCGGCTGCTCGGCGCTTCTTCAACAACGCGGTGCAGGAATACAACACGGGGATTCAGCAGTTCCCGGCGGCGTTGTTCGCCGCCACGTTCGGCTTCCACCCGCATTCCTTCTTCGACCTGGGCGAAACC
This sequence comes from Pseudolabrys sp., assembly GCA_035765795.1. Classification (GTDB taxonomy): domain Bacteria; phylum Pseudomonadota; class Alphaproteobacteria; order Rhizobiales; family Xanthobacteraceae; genus Pseudolabrys. The sequence continues at coordinate 10,166 of DASTWX010000098.1, forward strand.
CGCACCCAGTTGGAACAGGCCCCGGCGGTGAAGTTTTGACCAATGTGACCTCATCCTTCGAGACGCCCGCGTTCGCGGCTCCTCAGGATGAGGTCTCTCCTTCGCGGCCCTCATGGTGAGGAGCGCCGCGAAAGCGGCGCGTCTCGAACCACGACGGCCGCGCCCAAGGTGACGATCTCAAATGGCCGCCTACGGTCTCTACACGCACATCCGATCCAACAAACGGCGATCGATCGCGCTTCTGATCGGGCTATTTATCCTGGTCTACGTATTGGTGTTTGCGGGCGCGCTTCTGGCCGAGGCGCTCACCGTCAACGCGCCGCTCGATTACCTGCTGCGAGCCGCCACTTACGACCTGATAAAAGCCTCGCCTCTCGCCACTATCGGCACGCTCGTTTGGATCTTCATCGCCTATAGATTCCACCAGTCGATGATCGACGCGGTCACCGGCGCGCGGCCGGTGACCCGGCAGGAAGAACCGCGCCTTTATAATCTGCTTGAAAACCTCTGCATTTCGCGTGGCATCACCACGCCAACACTGCGCATCGCCGACGACAATGCGCTCAATGCCTTTGCCACCGGGCTCAACCAGAAACAATATTCGATCACCGTCACGCGTGGGCTGATGACAGCGCTGAACGACGCCGAAATGGAAGCCGTGCTCGGCCATGAGCTCACCCACATCCGCAACGGCGACGTCCGCATGATGGTGATCGCCGTCGTGATCGCCGGCGTGATCTCGTTTTTCGGCGAGTTGATCTTCCGCTTGTTCTTTCAGGCGAGCTTCTACGGCGGGTTCGGCGGACGGCGCCGCCGTCAGGAGGGCGAGGGACGCGGCGGGGCGGGTATCGCCATCGTCATCGCAATCGCATTGATCGTGGTCGCCTGGGTGCTTTCGATCGTCATCCGCTTCGCGCTCTCCCGCCAACGCGAATTTCTCGCCGACGCCGGCTCGGTCGAACTGACCAAGAACCCGGACGCTATGATCACGGCGCTGCGCAAGATCGAGAACCGTGGCGAACTGCATGCCGCCACATCGGCGGTGATGGAGCTATGCGTCGACAATCCGCGCGAGGGCTTTGGCGACATCTTCGCCACGCATCCTTCCGTGGATGCCCGGGTCGAGGCGCTGGTGAAATATGCCGGCGGCCATGACCCAGGCCCCCTGGCGATCGACGTGCCCGACGAGCAGCCGCAGATCGGCTACGACCAGCAGACCGAAGGCCCCTGGGGAGAGCCGCAGCAGCAGCCGGCACAAGAACCTTGGGGAGAACCGCAACAGCCGTCGGCTTCGCAAGGGCCCTGGGGACCGGAGCCGGCCGAGCCGCCGACATCGCCTTCACCAGACGAAGGCCCGTGGGGCCCGCACCGTCCCTAGCTAGCCGTCATTCCGGGCCGCGAGTTCAGCGAGCCCGGAGTCCATAATCCCTGTCTCACGATTAAGCGGCGGGACAGGGATTATGGATTCCGGTCTGCGCACCAACGCGCGCAACCGGAATGACAGCAAGCAAGGTTCAATGCCCTGCGAATGAAATCAGCGTGCGCACCGGCACATCGAGGGCGCGCAACTTCTCGGCGCCGCCGAGGTCGGGAAGATCGATGACGAAACAGGCTGCAAGGACATCGGCGCCCAACTGGCGCAGCAGCTTCACCGCGCCTTCCGCGGTGCCGCCGGTGGCGATCAGGTCGTCGACAAGAATTACGCGCTCGCCCTCCACCAGCGCGTCGGCATGCATCTCGATCACGTCCTCGCCGTACTCAAGCGCATAGGCGACGCTCACGCGCTTGTGCGGGAGCTTGCCTTTCTTGCGGATCGGCACGAAACCGGCCGACACCTGATGCGCCACCGCGCCGCCGAGGATGAAGCCGCGCGCCTCGATGCCCGCGACCTTGTCGATTTTCATGCCGGCCCAGGGCTGCACCAATTCGTCCACCGCGCGGCGAAACGCCCGCGCATTGCCGAGCAAAGTCGTGATGTCGCGGAAAATGATCCCCGGCTTCGGATAATCGGGGATCGAGCGGATAGCGTCACGAAGATCAAGTTCGAGTTCTGACGCAATCATAGGTCTTTCGGCGCGGCGGACGTGAGAATCGAAGGGCATATTGCCGAAATCGTGAACGCCGTCAAACGTACGCCGTGCCAAATCCCCAACCCGAGGCTGGCCGAATGCGCTACACTCGACCCTGGGGACGACAGCATGAACCTGCGGCAACTGAAATATTTTGTCGGAATCGTCGAGGCCGGCAACATGACGCGGGCGGCCGAACAACTCCACGTCGCCCAAACGGCGCTCGGCATGCAAATTCGCCAGCTCGAAGAAGATCTCGGCGTCTGCCTTTTGGTGCGGCATTCGCGGGGTATCGAACCGACCAAGGCCGGCACGCTACTGCACGCGCGCGCGCTTGCCATCCTGAGGCAGGTCGAAGAGGCGCGACAAGAGGTTGCGAATTGCGACCAGGAGAACAGCGAAGCGATTCGGCTCGGCATCACGCCGGCCCTCATGCTCAGTATAGGAACCGAACTCGCCCTGACCGTGCGCGAGGCGCTCCCGCAAGTACGATTGAGCATGAGGGAAGCGATGAGTCATGTTCTCGTCGATATGTTGGCGCGTGAAGAAGTCGATTTCATACTTTGCTATGACGTGCCGGACACACCGCACGTTTCGCGCCTGGCGTTGTTACAAGACGATCTCGTGCTGGTGAGCAGACCCGGTCCACAAGGCTCCGCACCGATTCCATTTGCGGAGGCGTTGAAGCAACAGCTCGCCATGCCCGAGGGCGGCGACACCATTCGGCAAGCCGTCTTGCGGATCGCGAGCGATCTCGGCATTGAGCTTAAGGTTGCCTATGAAGTCCGCTCGATATCGGCCATGAAAAGCCTCGTTACCCGAGGCGCGGCTGACAGCATTCTGCCGGCCTTTGCCGTGATCAATGAGGTAGGCGACGGCACGCTTATGGCAAGGCCGATCGTGAATCCGCCGGTGCGCCGAACGCTTTTCCTCGCCTCCTCGAAGCAGCGCAGTCCGTTCCGCAACGGCCCGGGGCTGACCGACGCGGTGCGTCTGTCTTTGCAGGGAATGGTCGACTCGCTCGGCCCCCTCGCCCATCCGCTTTGGCTGTGAACCAGCTGACGCCCGCAGAAAAACTGCGAACTGACCGAACGCAATCATATTGGACCGCGCCGGCCTGAACTCGTCTGATGAGGTGATCAACACCTTATCCTGACGAAAGGGGAACGCGATGATCCGAAATATCGCCTGCGCGCTCGGTGCCGCTTTCATGCTTGCCGTCGCCGGCCCTGCAAAGACCGACAGTCTCCACATTCTCGATGCGACGCTGGTGGAGACCACGAGTCCCGCTCCCGATATCAGCACGAGGACGATGCGGCGCATAGTTGCCGATGGCAGCGCCATCGTGCTCGACAGCCGGCCGCGCGCCGAATTCGATGCCGGCCACATCCCCGGGGCGCGCGTCACCGAAGGATCTGGCAAGCAGCGTTTAGCCGCGATCGAGCACCTGCTAAACGGAAACAAAAATGCGCCGCTGGTGCTTTACTGCAACGGTCCGTACTGCCAGGCAAGCAGGCGGCTTGCCGGCGAGTTGGTTCATTCGGGTTTCAGCAATGTGAAGCGCTATCAACTCGGAATCCCGGTTTGGCGCGCGCTCGGCGGCCCGACAGTGATCGAACTCGCCGGTATTAAGCGCATCTTTAGCGCCGATCGTACCGCGGTATTCATCGACGCCCGTCCGCCCGCCGAGTTCGCCAGGGGTAGTCTTCGCAACGCGCGCAGCTTGCCCGTTGACGACCTGGCATCCGGCAAGCTGAAGAAGCTGCCGCTACCACTGGATGATTTCAATCGCCGGGTTGTCCTGTTCGGACGCGACGGCACGCAGGCCCGCAAGCTCGCGGACCTCTTGAGCAAGCGACCCTGGCACAATGTTGCCTATTATCCCGGCACGTTCGAGTCGCTGGCGGCTGCATTGGGCAAGAAGTAAGCTGCACTGGGCGGCGGGGAGCATCAGCTACCCTTCAACACCCTCCCCGCCACCGCGTCGAGCTTGGCGATCAGCGCCGGATCGCGCGCGTCCGGCGCGGTGATCAGGGCCGTGTCGAGCGCGCGGTCGGAGCCGATGGGACACGGCTCGTGCTCGCGCGGAAAATCCCGGGCCAGCCGGCCCACCAGCGCCTTGGCGCGCTCGGCATTATCCGTCAGCACCTTGATGATGTCCTGCACGGTCACCGCGTCGTGGTCGGGATGCCAGCAGTCGAAGTCGGTGACCATGGCGACGGTGGCGTAGCAAATCTCGGCTTCGCGCGCGAGCTTGGCTTCCGGCATGTTGGTCATGCCGATCACCGAGTAGCCGAGCGACTTGTACGTGATGCTTTCGGCGTAAGTAGAGAACTGGGGCCCTTCAATGCAAATATAGGTGCCGTCGCGTATGACTTCGAGGCCGCTCGCGCGCGCGGCGGCCGCGAGATGGATGCGCAGCCTTGGCGAGACCGGATGCGCCATCGACACATGCGCCACCAAGCCCTTGCCGAAAAACGAGTTCTCGCGTTTGTAGGTGCGGTCGACGAATTGATCGACCAGCACGAAGGCGCCCGGCGGCAGTTCCTCCTTGAACGAGCCGCAAGCCGAGAGCGACACGAGGTCGGTCACCCCCGCGCGCTTGAGGACATCAATGTTGGCCCGATAGTTGATATCGGAGGGCGAGAGCCGGTGGCCTTTGTCGTGGCGCGGCAAGAAGATTACCGGCAGCCCGGCGATCTCGCCGATGCGTAGCGCGCCCGACGGCTCGCCCCAGGGGCTCGCGATGCGCTCTTCGCGCACGTTCTCCAGCCCTGGCAGATCGTAGATGCCGCTGCCGCCGATGACGCCGAGCACCGATTTGGTCATGCCTGCCACTTCTCCGTCGTCATCCGCGCAAGCGGATGATCCAGTCACCGCTGGTTTCTATGCATTGCCCCCAGCGGTTTACTGGATGCCCCGCTTTCACGGGGCATCACAAGCAAAAAGGGCCCTCACAGCGGGGCCCCTCTGCCACTGTCAAATTGATCGCCGGTTCAAAGCGTCGTCTGCGCCGGCTCCTGACCGTGTGCCCGCTCCCGCGGCGCCTCGACTTCGTGCCAAACCTTCCTTTTCGTGAAATAAAGCAGGCCCGCGAAGACGATCAGGAAGATCATCACCTGTAAACCGAGACGCTTGCGTTCGACGAGGTGCGGCTCGGCGGCCCACATCAGGAACGAAGCGATGTCCTTGGCATATTGCGGCAGCGTTTCCGGCGTGCCGTCGTCGTATTTCACCTGCCCCGGCTGCAACGGCGGCGGCATCGCGATGTTATGGCCGGGGAAATACTTGTTGTAGTGACCTCCGGGCGGCAGCTGGAACCCTTTCGGCGGCTCTGTGTAACCCTGCAGAATGGCGTCGATGTAATCGGGGCCTTCCTGCTGGTATTGCGTGAAGACGTCGATCACCCACCAGGGGAAGCCGCGCTCGTAACCGCGTGCCTTGGCCAGCGTCGACATGTCGGGCGGCGCTACCCCGAAGGCCGCCTTTGCCGCTAACTCGTTCGGAAACGGCGAAGGGAAATGATCGGCCGGCCGGCCGGGGCGCTCGATCGGATTGCCCTTGTCGTCGAGGTCTTTGATCTTGTACTCGGACGCGATCTGCTTGACCTGCGCTTCGCTGTAACCGGGGCCGGTCGGATCCTCGAGATTACGGAACGAGAGCAGGTCCATCGAATGGCAGTTCGAGCAGACCTCGCGATAGATTTTGAATCCGCGCTGGATTTGCGCCTGGTCGAAGGTGCCGAACGGGCCATCGAAAGTCCAAGATTGCCGCGGCGGCGGCACTTCTTCGGTCTGCGCCGAAGCCGGCGTAGCGATCGCGCCGAGTGCTCCGGAAACGGCGAGCGCCAACAGGATGGGCTGCAGCTTCATGTTCATCCTCCCGCTCATGCCTTGGAGCCCAAAACCGATTCCGAGATTGAATTCGGCAGCGGCTTGGTCTTCTCGAAAATCCCGAGCAACGGCAGAATGACCAGGAAGAAGCCGAAGTAATAGATGGTGAAGATGCGGGCGAGCACCACGTAGATGCCCGTCGGCGGCTTGGAGCCGAGCCAGCCGAGCATGATGCACGTAATCACAAACAACCAGAAGAACTGACGATAGAGCGGCCGGTAACGCGCCGAACGCACCTTCGAGGTGTCGAGCCAGGGCATGAAGGCGAGAATGACGATAGCCAAGAACAAGGCGCAAACGCCAAGCAGCTTGTCCGGGATCGAACGCAGGATCGCATAGAACGGCAGGTAGTACCATTCCGGCACGATCTCGGCCGGGGTCACCGCCGGATTGGCAGGGATATAGTTGTCCGGCGCGATCAGATAGTTCGGGATGTAGAAGACGAACCAAGCGAACACGATACAGAAGACCGCTATGCCCACGGCATCCTTGAGGGTGGCGTACGGGGTGAACGGCACTGTGTCCCTTGGCGACTTCGGCTCGATGCCGGCTGGATTGTTCTGGCCTGCCACGTGCAATGCCCAGACGTGCAGCACGACCACGCCCGCGATCACGAACGGCAAGAGGTAGTGCAATGCAAAGAAGCGGTTGAGCGTCGGATTGCCGACCGCGTAACCGCCCCACAGCCATGTGACGATGGCCTTGCCGATTCCCGGAATTGCCGAGAACAGATTGGTGATCACCGTGGCGGCCCAATAGCTCATCTGGCCCCACACCAGCACGTAACCCATGAAGCCGGTGGCGATCATCAAAAGCAGCAGAATCACGCCGAGGATCCAGAGGACCTCACGCGGCTCCTTGTATGAGCCGTAATACATGCCGCGGAATAAATGGACATAGGCCGCAAAGAAGAAGAACGAGGCGCCGGTGGCATGGATGTAGCGTAGCAGCCAGCCGTAGTTCACGTCGCGCATGATGCCTTCGACCGACTTGAAGGCGAGATCGACCTGCGGCGTATAGTGCATCGCCAGCACGATGCCGGTGACGATCTGCACCGCGAGCATGAAGCTGAGGATGCCGCCGAACGTCCACCAGTAATTGAGGTTGCGCGGGGTCGGGTAAGCGACGAAAGAAGAGTGTATCAAGCCGCCGATCGGCAGCCGCTTCTCCAACCATTGCAGAACTTTGCTTCGCGGCTGGTAGGTCGAGTGTCCGCTCATGTTCGAACCTTTAAGGACAGTCGTCGCGGATCAGCCGATCCGGAGCTTGGTGTCGGAGGTGAATGCGTAGGGGGGCAGCGGCAGATTCAGCGGCGCCGGGCCTTTGCGAATGCGGCCCGCGGTATCGTACTGCGAGCCATGGCAGGGACAGAACCAGCCGTCATACTCGCCTTGATGGGCAAGCGGGATGCAGCCGAGATGCGTGCAGATACCGATAACGAGCAGCCACTGGTCATGCCCGGCCTTCACGCGCGCCGAGTCGGGCTGAGGATCGCGCAGGGTCGTCAAATCGACGTTGCGCGCCTCCTCGATCTGTTTCTTGGTGCGGTGAAAAATGAAAATGGGCTGCGAGCGCCAGAACACCTTGATGATCTGGCCTTCTCCGATCGGGGCCAGATCAACTTCAACCGGAGCGCCCGCGGCGATGGTCGAAGCGTCCGGATTCATCTGCGAGACCAACGGCGTCAGCACCGCGGCAGCGCCCACCGCGCCGACGGCGCCGGTGGCGATGTAGAGAAAGTCGCGGCGCGTGTGCTCCGCCGAAGACACGGTCGTCACGTCTCTGGCCCTCTCCCCCGGCTGGCTTGATCATCCGCCCGCGGCTGGGACCGGCAGGACACGTCCTACGGGCGGCGGGGCGGACCGATCGGCGGCTGTCCTGACCAAGCAGAACGGCGCATCGGTGGCGTTCTATTGGCACCCTTGCGAAGCGAGTGCAAGTCCAACCAAAGCCGCTAGCCCCAACTCAGTTCCGGTTTTGAGCGCCTTTGCGGCTTTGGTGCTAAATTGCCGCGCCTAGTGCCCCGCCTCCGAAGTTCGTGATCCGTCTCAGTGAGCTCTGACACGAACTTCGGAAGCAAAGGGGCACTAGCAAGTTTATGATTCTAGTGCCGCTTTTCGATTTGAAGTTCCTGAACGAGCTTGCTGCAACTGCTGCAGGAACTTCAAATCGGCGGCACTAGACCTCGGCGCCGAACGGCCGCCCTACGTCGCGCAAGGCGGCCCGATGCGAATTGCCCTGTACGAACCTGATATTCCTCAGAACACCGGGACCATCCTGCGGCTCTGCGCTTGCCTTGGCATCGAAGCCCATATCATCGAGCCGGCTGGGTTCCCGGTTTCCGACCGCGCCTTCCGCCGCGCGGGAATGGACTATCTCGACCAAGTCGCACTCACCCGGCACCGCTCCTATGCTGCATTCGATGAGTGGCGCAGGGCCGAAGGTCTAAAATCGGTATTGCTGACCACCGCTGCGACACACAGTTACCTCGATCACGTTTATGCGGCCGACCAGGTGCTGCTGTTCGGCCGCGAGAGTGCCGGCGTGCCGGACGCGGTGCATCAGGCAGCCGATGCGCGCCTGCGCATTCCGATCCGCTCAGGATTGCGCTCACTCAACGTGGCCATGGCTGCCGCCATGGTGGCGGGCGAAGCGCTGCGGCAGACGGGAAGCTTTCTCCGACGATGAGCGGCGGCCGCCTTGATGGGCGGCCGTATATGACTATAATATACGACAATGGTTGATCTGTCCGTGATCGAAGGCTTCGATTGGGACGGCGGTAACGCGCGGAAGAGTCTCGATCGTCATGGCGTGACGCAAGCTGAAGCGGAGCAGGTGTTCAGCAATGAACCGCTGCTGGCCATGGATGTTAAGCATAGCCAGGACGAGCCACGATTTCACGCCCTCGGTCAGAGCACGGAAGGCCGCTACCTACACGTCACGTTTACGCTGCGCATGAACAACACAAAGATACGCGTGATTTCTGCCCGCGACATGAATCGCAAGGAAAGAGTTATCTATGAGCAAAAAACTTAAACCAATTCCTAAATTCCGCGATGAACCGGGGGAGCGGAAGTTCTGGGAAGATCATGATTCCACCGACTATGTTGATTGGAGCAAGGCTCAACGGGCGCGGTTTCCCAATCTGAAGCTGTCGACCACCTCCATATCCTTGCGGCTGCCGCAAGGAACGCTCGACCGCATCAAGATTGCCGCAAACAGGCGTGACGTGCCCTATCAGTCACTGATCAAGGTCTGGCTCGAGGAGAAATTGGACGCCGAATGAACGATACGGCTTCCGCATCCGGACAAATCGAATCCCGCAAAGCACGCGCGCGCGAGTGGTTCGAGGCGCTGCGCGATGAAATTTGCGTTGCGCTCGAGCAGTTGGAAAATGCCCTGCCGGCTTCCGCTCCGTTCGGGCAACTCCCCGCCGGCCGCTTTGTGCGCACGCCCTGGGAGCGTACCGACCACACCGGCAAGCCTGGCGGCGGCGGCGTGATGTCGCTGATGCGCGGGCGCGTGTTCGAGAAGGTGGGCGTACACTGCTCGACCGTGCACGGCGAGTTCGCCCCGGAATTCCGCAACCAAATTCCCGGCGCCTCCGACGATCCACGCTTCTGGGCGTCGGGCATCTCGCTGATCGCACATCCGCAGAACCCGCACGTGCCGGCGGTGCACATGAACACGCGCTATGTCGTCACCGGGAAATCCTGGTTCGGCGGCGGCGCTGATCTGACGCCGCTGCTCGACCTGCGGCGCACGCAGACCGATCCCGACACGATGGCGTTCCATGCCGCTATGCGCGCGGCCTGCGAGGCCCACGACGTCGCCTCTTACGACAAGTTCAAGCAGTGGTGCGACGAGTATTTCCATCTCAAGCACCGTAACGAGCCGCGCGGCATCGGCGGCATCTTTTACGATTGGCACGATTCCGGGGACTGGGAGGCCGACTTCGCTTTTACCCAAGAGGTCGGCCGCGCTTTGCGCGACGTCTATCCGATTCTTGTTCGCAACAACTTCGCCACGCCGTGGTCTGACGCCGAGCGCGAAGAGCAATTGATCCGCCGCGGCCGCTATGTCGAGTTCAATTTGCTCTATGACCGCGGGACGATTTTCGGGTTGAAGACAGGCGGTAATGTCGACTCGATCCTCTCGTCGCTACCGCCGGTGGTGAAGTGGCCGTAGGCGAGTCTCCGGCGGCTGGTAGTCCGCATTGAGCACAAGCGAAATGCGGGGATGGCCATCCCCGGCTTTCGCTTGTGCTCAAGCCAGGCTACGGAGGACGATCACTCTTTGCCCCGCTCGTAGGACATTTCGCGGATTTCATCCCAAGTCTTACCGCGCAACTCCGGCCTCAGTCC
>DASTWX010000099.1:0-19682 GCA_035765795.1 Pseudolabrys sp.
CAAGACTCCAAATGACAATCGACGACGAGTCATTAGATGAGGTGATCACGCTATCCCAAGGCCTTCCATATATTACGCACTTGCTGGCCCTTCACACGGCCAAGTCGGCATTGGAGGACGGCAGCATACACATCTCTTATCCCCATGTGGCCAAGGGGATCGAACGGTCACTGGACCAGTGGCAACAATCCATCAAATCCGCCTACTACAACGCAACAAAAAGCCCACAGCCCGGCAATATCTATAGGGAAGTCTTGCTGGCGTGCGCCTTAGCGGAAGTTGATGACCTACGATACTTCACCGCCGCATCTGTACGTCGCCCGCTGAGATTGCTTACTGGACGAACTTATGAGATTCCCAATTTTGCAAAGCATCTAAAGGATTTCAGCGAGCAGATACGCGGGAACATACTCTCGCGAACCGGCGAAAAGCGGCGTTTGCGTTACCGTTTCAATAGCCCCATTATGAGGCCATACATCATTATGCGCGGCTTCAAAGACGGAATTTTAAAACGCGCAGTGTTGAAAGAAATTTTGGAAGACTAAATGGCCTAGCGCTTTTTCCAGCGCGCAGCAGCGCCCTTTTTGGCCAGCTCCACCCGATCTTTTGGACCAAGTTTTGCGATCCGCGACTTGCCACCGCGTTTGCCACTATCAGCTCGCGCGGGAATAACATGCCCCGTGTCAGCCTCCTCCCCCGTCGCGATCCGCATGACATGGACCGCGTTGCCGATCGCGTCGGCGGGGCGCTTCTCGCCTTTGGGGCCTCTAGGCATTATTGGCCCCCAAGAGTTTCTTCAACTCGCCGATCTCCGCTTGGCATCTTACGATGTGGTCACGAATGCGAGCCTTTTCCGCCGCAGAGCGGTTCGGGAGCGACAACTCCCATTTATCGACTTCGATCCCCTCCTCAAGGGTCCGAATGTCGCGGATCAACTTATTCGGGTCTAATGTCGGGTCCGCCATAACCACCTCTCGCCCAGCATATAGGAGGTTCGGCCCGGAGACGACAGGCCGGTCAAGGGCGGCGTAATTCAAACTGAGACACTACCCGGCCCCGGCGCTGCAGCGCGACAATTGAGAGGCCCAGGTCCTTCGAGGCGCGCCTTCGGCGCGCGCCTCAGGACGACGGAGATAGGTTTCATCCGCAGTGAGTCTACGACGTCGGTGGCCAACGTCAGGATGACGGAGATGAGTCAACGTGTCCGCAGGTTGGTATTAAATGAAAGGAAGCGGGGTCCCGGGTCGGCACAGCAGCACTTCGTGCTGCTGTGCGCCCGGGACACGCGCAGCTCTCGCGCAAGCTGGATCAGCCCTTAATGAAAGCGGCCCTTATACCAACCTTCGGAAATACTGACTCATTCCGTCATCCTGAGGTGCGAGCGCGCTTCTTCGCGCGCGAGCCTCGAAGGATGGCGGCCGTCGCCCTTCGAGGGCTTCGCTTCGCGAAGCCGCCTCAGGGTGACGGGTCAAGGTCTATGCAAGCTGGTATTAGCTTTTCCGTTTGAATAGGCCGATGAGTTCGCGTGCTTTGCGCGCAACGTTCCACAATGCCGGCGATTGTTTGATCTGGCGCTTGAGCGCCGCCTTACGGCGCAATATTGCCGCTGCCACGCTGCCGACGGGCGTCACGCCGACGATATAATCGTAAAGCTGGTCCTGCTCCGACCAGTCGAGCTTATAGCTCTCATCGCCAACGGTGAAATCGAACACCCCGATGCCGCGCTCGATGGCGTATTGCATGATGTCGCGCAAATGCGCCGCCCCGGGACCGAAACGGGTCGCTTCATTATCGGCATAGCTCGCCAGCACGTAGTAATAGCGGTCGCGGAATACGAGACCGAGATTGACGGCGCCGCTCTCCTCGCCCACCTGCAATCGGCTGATATGGACAAGATGGCGCGTGGCCGGATCGGTCGCCAGAGCACGATAGAATTCCAGGTATCCGGGACGCGCGAAGATATTACCCACACCCATGCGCGCGAAAGACGCCGCCTTTTGCGCAACCAGCGTGTCGAACGTCGCAAGAATGTCATCGTCTTCGACCGGATGAACAATCCGTACATCGCCGAATTGAGCCAACTTCTTGCGCTTGGCGCGATCGCGCTGGCGGGTCGCCGACGAGCGCTTGTCGCGGTAAAACGTCTCCCAATCCGTGCCGAGCGTGACGCGATAGGCGCCGCTCGGGTGTAACGTAATCGGAAGCGCCAGCAGCGGATTCGATTGCGCGCCCACCGCACCGGTCATTTTCTCCAGGCGGACAACGTCGTGGGCGAAGCGGCGGTCCCGGCGCAACGACTCGAAAACGCGACGCATAAGCAGAACCGATTGCGGAGGAGCAACGGCTCGCGAATATTCCGGCGCCAACAGCGGGCCGTTGTAGTCGCAGAGATCGGAGCCGAGCCAGGTCAGCTCTCGCCCAAAGCTCCGCCTGCCGAGCGCAAAGGGCAACAGAAAGAGCATGTCACCGCGGGCACCGCGGCCGATCACCACCGCCGGCCGCGCGCCTTCACGCAGCCCGATATGCTTTTGCCACGTCGACAACCATTCGAAGGTCTGGAAAGCCGTGCCATCGGCAGCGGCTTGAAAAGCGCGCCAGGGCCGTTCGAGCGGCAAGAGATCGTCGTGAAACTCGAGGCGAATGTCGTCGCACGACAAAGCGGCCGGCGCGTCAGCACCCGTGCAGGAAGTGCCGATCGGAGGCCGGCATTCCGAGAACGATAGATCGAGTGTTGTCTGCGCCGCTGGTGTCATGTGTCTCGGTCCCAGAACACGGGATATTTGCAAATTCGGTCCTTTGCATGGAGGAAGCGTTAAGCGGCGCAGACACGTGCGCGGGCATCATTGAATCCGCTGGACCGGGCAAACAAGCTGACGATTAACCTTAACAATCGGTGCTCAAATCCACGACGATTTCGCCAAAGCGTAACCGGTTATGAAATCATTTGCATTATTACTTCATCGAGATCAGTTCGGCCGGCAGCGGCTCGGGAGGCTTCTTGTCACACGACATTCTATCGGCCGGCGGAGCCACTTACGTCGGCGCCTATGCACGCGCGCGGCAGACCGGCTCCGGCGTCAGCGCGCCCGGCGCGATAGCCGCGCAGTGCGCACCGCAAGGTGCGGCGGCCCTCACGGTGGAAATTACCGAAAGCGCGCGGCTCACCGGGCTCGATGCGGAATGGCGCGACCTGCTCCGGCGCGCCGATGCGCCTAACGTCTTCATGACCCCGGCCACGATCAAACTTGCCGGCGAGACGCACCCGGATACCCGCCGTATTGCCGTGCTTGCTTGGCAGAAGACCGGTCGCGGCAAGCACCTCGCGGGGGTGTGGGCCTTTGCGATCAGGCGGGCGCCTCAATCGATCCTCCCGATGAACGTACTGGCGGCGCCGGCGATGGGGCACGCTTATCTTGCAACGCCGGTGATCGACCGCGATCTCCTCGAAGAGGCGCTCGCGGCCATGCTTGACGCAATCGCCGCCGATGCAAGGTTGCCGCACTTCGTTGCGCTCGACGCCATGGCAACCGATGGCGCAACCATGCAAGCGCTCAGCCACGTCTTACGTGCACGCGGCGGCGCGCCTTGTGTGTTGACCGAAGCGAGGCGCCCAATGCTCGCTTCCGCGCTCGACGGCCGGCAATATCTACAACAGGCATTGTCCGGTTCGAGCCGCAAGAAGCTGCGTCAACATCGCCGCCGTCTCGCCGAAAAAGGGCGGTTGGAATACCGCATCGACAGCGCGCCGGAAGCTGTTGGGCAAGCTGTTGAGGCCTTCCTCCAACTTGAAGCATCCGGCTGGAAGGGTCGCCAAGGCACGGCCCTGCTCAGCGACGCCGCGGACGCGGCCTTCGTGCGCAGCATGGTACCCACTCTCGCGCAACAAGGCGATGCCCAGGTCCACGCGCTGTATCTCGAGGGCAAGCCCCTGAGCGTGCAGATCGTGCTACGCGCCGGCACAGCCGCCTTCACCTGGAAAACCGCGTACGACGAAGCGTGGCGAGACGCTTCGCCGGGCATGTTGCTGTTGGAGGACTATACCGCCGCCTTTCTCGCCGACGACTCCATCGCTTACGTCGATTCTTGCGCCTACGACGAGACCAGCTTCATGGCGGCATGGAGCGAGCGGCAGGCAATCGCGAGCCTCTGGTTTGACGTACGCCCCGGGACGCCGCTCTCTTTCACCCTCGCCTTCCGGATACAGAAAATTTATGCGGTATTCCGCGCCGCCGCGAAGCGGATGCACCAGAAATATACGCGGCCTGCGCGGTGACGGCTTCGCGGCTGCGCCGTTAAGCACGCCGCGCTGATTTGCTGGAGCGGCGCTGCATCTCGGACTAGCGTTTTCCGAGATGTCGGTCTTGGAGACGAGTCATGCGTGAGAGCGATGTGGCGATCGTCGGCGCGGGCCTGGCGGGCTCGCTCGCGGCGGCCATGCTCGGGCGTGCCGGCATCGAGACCACGATGATCGATCCGAATCCGGCCTACCCGGCGGATTTCCGCTGCGAAAAGCTGGACGGAGAGCAGGTTGCCATCCTGCGGCGAACCGGCATTGCCGATGCCGTGCTGCGCGCAACGACACCGGACCATATCTCCTGGGTTGCCCGCTTCGGCAGGTTGGTTGAAAAGCGCCCCGGCGACCAGGAGGGCATCTTTTACGCACCGCTGGTCAACACGGTACGCAGCGCAATTCCGGCTGCTGTGACGACGATACACGCCAAGGCGGCCTCTATCGAGACGAGCGGTGATCGTCAGACCGTCACGCTGTCGACGGGAGAGAAGATTTCGGCCCGTTTGGTTGTACTGGCCACCGGCTTGAGCGTGGCGCTGCGCGACCCACTCGGCCTTCGTCGCGAAGTGATCAGCGCCTGCCATTCGATCAGCATCGGCTTCGACGTCAAGCCGGTCGGCCTGCGCACTTTCGATTTTCCTGCCCTCACCTATTATGCCGAACGGACCAGCGACCGGACGGCGCTGCTGACGCTGTTTCCAATCGGCGGCACCATGCGCGCCAATCTGTTCGTCTACCGTGACATGAAGGATCCGTGGCTCCAGCAGCTTCGCGCCGCGCCGGTCGAAACACTGTTCGCGCTTATGCCGGGCCTGCGAAAACTGATGGGGGACTTTGAAGTCCACGGATTCGTCAAGATTCGGCCCGTCGATCTTTACGTCAGCCATGGCTATTTCCAGCCCGGCATCGTCTTGATTGGCGATGCGTTCTCGACCTCCTGTCCGGCAGCGGGCACCGGGGCACGCAA
The DNA here is from genome assembly GCA_035765795.1 of Pseudolabrys sp. GTDB lineage: Bacteria > Pseudomonadota > Alphaproteobacteria > Rhizobiales > Xanthobacteraceae > Pseudolabrys. Next base: position 5,259 of record DASTWX010000099.1, read on the forward strand.
GGCCATGATGGACGGCGTGCGGCTTTGCCAAGCTTATATTCCGCAATGGCTCGCCACGCCGGGCATGGGCTCCGACAAAATCGCCGGGTTTTATGACGACGCCGAGAAGCGCGCTTGCGATGCGTTTTCCCGCGAAAAAGCTTTCAGGCTACGCTCGTTGTCGATCGATCCGAGTCTGCAATGGTCGACTCGCCGTTGGACAAGATTTGCCGCCCAATACGCGCGCGGCAAACTGCGCGAGTTGGGCGCGCGAATGGGCGGCGATGCGAAAGGCGATCCCGGACTGCCTGCCGCCAAGGGCGCCCGCTCGTAGCGCGAGGGACTCAGGCTATGCAGCGACCGGGGGCAATGTCGGCATGGGCGGACGTCGCCAGCGGGCTGAAGGCCGGCTCGCAACCGTCCATCAGCTTCGCCGGCTTATGCTCCGCCGGTTGCTCGGGAATGGCCGACTTATCGATGTGGAGCCGGTCACCCTTGTGACTTCGGTCGACGGATTGAACAGGCGTGCCCGGCCTGGTCACAGTCCAAGCGGCGACTGAAAGACCGGGATAAATCGGCGCGATGAAGGTATTCGTCACCACCGCGGCGAACGCACCGGCCATAAGGTACATAGCGAGTTTGCGCATCACGCACCTCCCGCCGTTCGCAATTATTGCTACGGAGCGCAACGTCCCAAGCGTTAAAACGGAACAAGCCAAGAAACGTTCCGCCCGTTGAGCGAACAACGCTTCGATTCAACGCGCGGCGATTATCTGATTGGCCGGTATGATCACGTGGCAGTGAAGGCCGTCCGGATCGAAGGTCAAATCGACCTCCGCATCGAGCGCGCGCGCGAGATTCCGTTCGATAACCATGCTGCCGAAGCCGCGCTTGCGCCGCGGCTTGACGTTCGGCCCATCCCGCTCGCGCCAGTCGAGTTGCAGGGCCTGATCCCCCGCCCCGTCACGCTCCCAGGTGACCGACACGTGGCCATCGGGCACCGAGAGTGCGCCAAACCTGGCGGCATTGACGGCAAGTTCGTGCAAGGCCAAACCGAGATTCTGCGCGGCCTCCGGCTTCAGCGCGATCGCCGGCCCCTCGATGGTGACCTGATCCCCCCCGCGGTCCATGTACATCGCAAGCTGCGAGCGGACCAGCTCATTCACCGAAGCGCCGTGCCAGTTTTCCCGCACCAGAAGGTCGTGCGACGCCGCAAGCGCCTGCAATCGGGCGCTGAACTGCTCGAGGAAAGGTTCGATCGAGCCGGCGTGCCGCGCCGTCTGCCGCGCCATCGCCTGGATCACGGCGAGCAGGTTCTTGGAGCGATGCGTCAACTCGCGCAGCAGCAGTCTCAGGTGCGCTTCGCCCTCCTTGCGCTCGGTCACATCGACTGCGGCACAGGTCAACCCCATGATCTCACCCGCCTCGTTGCGCAAAGGCTCCACGTGAACATCGTGCCAGCGCATCCCGGTGGTATCTTGGAACGCGATTTCCAGCCGCTGCGGGGCACCTGTGGCGAGGGTTTCGCGCTTCAGACCGATGACGGCGGCCCTGATCTCGGGCGGAAGGAGTTCGTCATCCGTGCGGCCGAGGATGTCTTCCGTCGAGCGGCCCGGAAAGGGGCTGCTGATCGAGGTATATCGCAAATCGCGGTCTTGCGTGTAGACGGCGACGCGCGAGGCACGCAGGGCGGCCTCATAGCGCGCGAAGCGCGCTCGCAGCAGGTTCAATTCCCACGCCTGCGCATCCACTTGCGCTTTCAGGCGGCGATTTTCCGCCTGCCGTGACGCCCGTTCACTATCGACCGCTTGAGACATGTCGTGCGCTGCGCCGGCGTTCGCATTCATCGAGTTCCCCTGCCATGGCGCGATATTGTTACGGATGGCCCGGGCGAGAGGGAACTCATCATCGTGGTCATGAACACGGTCCCCAGGCGTTCTGTCAATTGACGCCGCCATCGAGCAACGCCCGCTTTGGCGACAAGGCGGCAAAGTTTTTCGTGGCCGCAGCGAAATCAACGCAGGCCCAGACCATCCGTTTCATGACAATCCACAGCGAAATCGGCCATCGGGCCCGCATTCGGCCGCAGCGGCCCCGTGGAACTTTGGCTTTGGTAAAGGCGTTAGAAAGCGTGCAGTTCGCCCGACAGAACGCCCCAACGTGTCCAGAACATCGCAAGAGGACGACATGACCACGCGAGCAGCAAATTCGGCCGTATCCGAGGAGATCGCCGCGATCGAGAATCTGATGAAGGACGTCCAGACGCGCGTGCGTCGACTCTCGGGTCAAGCTCGAAGCGAGGCGAGCGGCGCGAGTTCGGACGTAGGCGACTTCGTGTCGGAGTCGCTCAACAATGTCATGAGGAGAGTGCGCGAGAGCGCGGCCACGATGACGCAGAGCGCCGCCGACGAAGCAACGCGGCGCGGTTCGGACGCGGTGAAGAAAATTGCCGAGGAAATCGAGTATCGTCCGTTGCTCATGCTCGGGCTTGCCGCCGGGATCGGATTTCTGGCCGGCATCACCAGCCGCCGCTAAAGCAAGGTGCTGGACCGCAGCCTCGAAGAGAATACCAACTAGCTCGCCCGCCGTTCGCGACGATGGGCGTTTCGCTCGAAGAACAACGCCTGGCTAAGCACCGCCGAAACCGTGGTCGGCTGGAAGGGCTTGGCAATGAGAAATGCCGGCTCCGGCCGTTCCCCCGTGAGGAAGCGCTCGGGGTAGGCGGTAATGAAGATGACCGGCACCTCGAAAGTGGTCAGCATCTCGTTGACCGCGTCGAGGCCAGACGACCCGTCGGCGAGCTGTATATCCGCGAGAATGATGCCGGGACGTTTCTTCTTGGCGAGCGCCACCGCCTCTTTGTGAGTGCGGGCGACCCCGAGCACACGATGACCCAGGCCTTCGACCAAGCCTTCGAGATCGAGAGCGATGAAGGTTTCGTCTTCGATGATGAGCACGTCCGTGGCGATCTCGGCGGCGAGCTCCCGCCCTGAGTCCTCGACCAGCTTGCGCAAGGTCGGCACGTCCACATCCAAAACCTTGGCGGCATCGTCTTCCGACAAGCCCTCCAGCGCGACCAACAGGAAGGCTTGGCGCGGCAACGGCGCGATCTGTGCGAGGTGTCGTTCGACCGCCTGATCGGGCGCCGCGGCGCCCGGCGCCGCCTCGCCATTCACCCCCACCGAATTCCAGATTTTGGTGAACAGCCGGTAAAGCGCGATTCGGGTCGAGGCATCGCTTTCCAAAATATCGGGATCCTGCACCAACGCCTCGAGCGTGGCGGCGACGTAGGCATCACCGGAGCTTTGGCTACCGGACAGCGCCCGCGCATAGCGGCGAAGGTATGGAAGATGCTGTCCAACTGCTTGAGATATCGACAAGAATCCCTCCCGAATTGCACGCCCAAAAGGCCAGGGACGCAGCTCCCGCCCGTTCGCATCCAGCCTACCGCACTTAACGCATGCTTTTTTAAAAAGTTCCGCGTAACCCGGAACCTTCTTCCATTTCAGTGGTTTCGGATGAACACCAGATGGGGTTGCCCCCGCGTTTCGCCAGGGAGGCAGGGGATTTGGACAATTAAATGATGAATGAACGTAAGCCCTCCGGGCCGGAAAAATCGATGGAAGCAACATCGACCCGCAACAAGAAGCCCACTACCAAACCGGCCAAACTGAGCCGCGAGGTCCAGTCACGCTTGGGTCAGCAGCTCCGCGCCATGTACGACGACGTGGTCAGCCAAGGCGTACCCGATCGCTTTTCTGACTTGCTGAACCGTCTCGACGGCGAAAATAAGGACAGGCACTAATGCCGATGGACGAGTCAGTCCGCAAAGCTGTCCTTGCCGCGGTGCCGAGCCTCCGCGCCTTCGCGATCTCGCTCTGCGGGAACGTCGATCGCGCCGATGACTTGGTGCAGGAAACGCTGTTGCGCGCGCTCGCCAATATCGACTCGTTTCAGCCCGGCACCAACATGTCGGCTTGGCTATTCACGATCCTACGCAATCATTTCCGGTCGGAGTATCGCAAGCGGCGCCGCGAAGTCGAGGATGGCGAAGGCCGTTACGCCGAAACCCTGAAGTCCCAGCCGGAGCAATACGGTCAGGTTGAGTTCAAGGAATTCCGTGAAGCGCTCGCGCAATTGCCGGCGGACCAGCGCGAGGCACTGGTGTTGGTGGGCGCCTCCGGATTCTCGTACGAAGAAGCGGCCAATATCTGCGGGTGCGCGGTCGGCACCATCAAATCCCGGGTCAACCGCGCACGCACCCGCTTGGCGGAGTTGTTATCGATAAACAGCGCCGAAGAGTTCGGCCCCGACGAGACGACGCGCGCGGTATTGGCGGGAACAGACCATCCGTAGATTGTGACAGTGCGGATCTGCATCTGACTGCTTGCTACGTTTAATGACCGGGCGAAGGAGGCATTACTGCAGGCGCAGTCCCGCTTTCTTAATCACCTCGCCCCACCGTTTCGTTTGATCTGCCAACATCTTACTAAACGGCCGTGAGAGGATAGCTGTCGGCTCGACCGACATGGCTTCGAGCTTTTCGCGGTATTTTGAGTTTTTAAGCAGAGCGGAAACGGCCGATTGAAGGCTGTCAATCACAGCCTGCGGCGTTCCGGCTGGTACAAACACTCCCCACCAAGGCACAATGTTGACTTCTGGATAGCCCTGTTCCTTGGTCGTCGGAATATCAGGGAATTCTGACAATCGTCGGGGGGCAGTCGTAGCCAAGGCCTTAACTTTCCCGCTCTTGATAAATGGGCCGATTGAGCTCGGCACCACAGGCAGCATCTGGATATCATTCCGCAACAATGCGTTTATGGCCGGCGCACCACCACGATAGCCAATATGGACAATATTGATGCCGGCCCGTTGCTTGAGTATCTCGACCGTGAGGTTAAGCTCGGTGCTAAGCCCAGGGGAGCCATAGTTGAATTTTCCTGGATGGCTCTTGGCGAACCTCACGAATTCGTCGAGGTCCTTGACCGGAAGCTTGTCATTGGCCGCGAATATAATCGGTTGTTCAGCGACCATCGCTATTGGTATCAGGTCTTTATCTGGTTTGTAGGAAATTGGATGATCGAGGTATGGAGCGATTGTTATCGTATTTTGTGGGGTAAAGAGAAGAGTATAGCCATCTGGCCGTGATTTTGCGACATCGCCTGCACCTATGAGACCGGCCGCGCCAGGACGATTTTCAATAATTACATTCTGCTTAAGATGGTTGGCCATGAATGCCGAAAAGATTCTCGCAATGACATCGGTACCACCACCCGGCGCAAACGGGACGATAATTTTTATCACTCTATTCGGATATTCCGCCGACCAAGCTCCGCCCGGCAGCACTGCCGCGGACAATACGGCGAAGGCCGCTAGCAGAGCACGACGTTTCATACAGACCTCCCACTTTCTGTCGAACTTTTAATGCACGACACGTTTCCGCTCGATCTCGCGTGGTCAGGCATCGAACCGCTCTGAAGGCAGTACGACAGCGCGGCCTTTGCGAGTCGACTCGAATTCGCGCTGGCAAGCGCGCGCTGACACTTTCGCCCACGCAGCTACCGCTTTTCACCGTCCACTGCCGTACAAAGCCCTTTTTACGACCGCCGATCCAGGCCGGAGTCCCACTAGACGCCGAGGCGCAAGATGCCTCCAGTACGGTGTTCAGAGTTGCCGATCTCGGCAGCCGGGTCACTAACGATCGGCAGGAGTTCCGCCACGCGGAACGGTCGTTGGCAATGCGCTTTTTTGAATTTGCCCGTAGTCGCGCCTAATGACTTCCACCTACAGCACGGGCGTGCACATTCAGATTTACGCCAATCGCCGTTACGGCGCACATCAGCGGTTCTTTAAACCGCTTTGGAAAACGATTAGCCGAGTCAGCGGAAACCGGCCACCAGATATTCAATGCGCCAGCCACTCGATTGCGCATGATGATTGGTGCGGCAATTGAAAAAATCCCGCTGCGCTCCAGTTGCTCGCCGGCGAACTTAGGTTCACGGGTGGCGTAGCCCCTAGACCGGGTTTGTCTAAGGATTTGATCCAAAGTCGCGCTACATCGCCGAATCTGCCTGTTCCAGTCTCCACGGCGGCGAAGTTCGGCGTACACCGTTTTACGGTCTGAATCCGACATCGCAGCTAACGCTGCCCGACCCACCGATGAGAGTAGAATGGGCACATGCCGACCAATGCGACTCCACTTCAGGGCATACGGCGATTTGGGCCTTGTAGTGTCAATAAGTATCATGTCGCTTCCTTCACGAACAAACAGATCGGAGGGCCACTTTACGTCGGCGACCAAGTTTTCTAAGGCGTCAACCGCAGCACGTTTCAGCATCTGAGATGAAGCGCTCTTAGGTACAACCGCCATTGCCGGCGAAGCGAAATAATTCGCTTCCGCGATACCCCGCCAAACGTAGCCGCTGCTTATCAACTCGGCGAGAATGCGATGAACAACTGATTTTGGCAGTCCGGTGCCCTTGCAAACCTCCATAAACGTCGGTCCGTCGCACCGCGCGACAAAGTCAAGCACCTCGAGGCCTCGGGCCAAGCTTCGCATCAGGAATGTCCCAGTTCCGCCTATCAGAACTGTAATCGAATTCGGTAGCCTGGCAATGAGATTTAGCGCTTCTTTTCTAAAATGCCGCGATCGCCGAGAGCTTCAGGGAGGCCCAAATATGGCTGGAGCAGTACGAAATATTCTTTTCATTATGTGTGATCAGCTTCGGTGGGATTATCTCTCCTGCTATGGGCATCCGAGTTTGCAGACCCCGAACCTCGACTGGCTGGCAACCCGCAGTGTGAGATTCGACTCTTCTTACGTTCAATCGCCAGTATGCGGTCCTTCTCGTGCTTCCTTTTATACCGGACGAACTGTTTTCAGTCATGGCTCAACTTGGAATCGAGTTCCTCTGCCGGTTGGAGAGCTGACGGTCGGGGATTATCTGCGCCCGCACGGAATTCGCACCGCGGTCGTAGGCAAGACGCACTTGTTTCCCGACGTCGACGGTATGATGCGCCTCGGGGTCGATCGCGACAGCGAAATCGGGATCTGTATTGCCGAACCTGGATTCGACCCCTACGAGCGAGATGATGGAATCCATCCGTCAAAGATGGTTCGGCGGTCAAATCGCACGCTGCGGTACAATGATTGGTTGCGGGAATTAGGATATGTCTCCGAAAACCCTTGGGACGAATATGCCAATTCCGCCGAGGGTGCGGATGGGACGATACTCAGCGGCTGGGAGCTTAGAAATTCGAATTTGCCCGCGCGGGTTAAGGAGGAACATTCAGAGACTGCTTACATGACCGATCGCGGGATTGAGTTCATTACTGAAATGGGCAGCCAACCCTGGTTCTTACACCTTTCCTTTATCAAACCTCATTGGCCCTACATGGCGCCCGCTCCGTATCACGCGATGTACGGGCCAACCAGCTTTGTCGCCGCCCAACGCTCCGATCAAGAACGAGAACATGCTCATCCCGTTTATCGGGCATTTCAAATGCACGACGTTTCACTGACGTTGTCGGATGACTTTGCCCGGGAGACGGTGCTCCGAGGATATATGGGCCTAGTGAAGCAGATTGACGATCACATGGGTAGACTCTTCCGCTTCCTGAAAGCCCAAGGAAGATTTCGCGACACTATGATCGTATTTACCTCGGATCATGGCGACTACCTCGGAGACCACTGGCTGGGCGAAAAGGAGCTCTTTCACGAACAGGCAGTTCGTATCCCACTAATAATTTACGACCCCAGTCCAGAATCCGATGCGACGCGAAATACCGCAGAGCCACGCTTTGTCGAAGCAATTGACCTGTTGCCGACCTTTTTGGAAGCAATTGCCGGAACCGTCGATAGCAGCCGGCTCGAGGGGCAGTCACTATTGCCGCTCATTCGCGGCCGAACTCCTCCCGCCTGGCGGGACGCGGTTTTTAGCGAAATCGACTATTCGTTCTATCCGGCGCGAGAAACATTGAGTGTGGCGCCCTCGCAAGCCCGCGGCTATATGCTACGCACAAATCAGTGGAAATATGTAGAGTTCAAAGGGTATAGACCGCAGCTCTTCGATTTGGAGAACGATCCGCACGAATTCATCGATATCGGTGACGTGCCAGAATTTGAGCCTGCGCGAAGAGAAATGCGCGATCGTTTATTGACCCGCTTACTTGATCGCCGCAATCGCGTGACTCTTACCGATCAGCAGGTCATTGAGCGGGCCGCCCAGGAAAGGGTGAATGGTATCGTCATCGGCCAATGGTAAAAGTAATCGCTAGATTCAAGAGCGAAGATTCCTGAATATTTTTGCCGGGCTGTATCGACGACAGGCTAAGCGGCGATCCGGAGTCCAGTAATACCAGCCTACCGAAAACTTGGCCGTCATTCATAAGCCTATGACGGTCACCCGCGGGCTTGACCCGCCTGCGGGCCGAAGCATCTTTCTGTGCCCGTGAACCCTTCGGCGGGCGAAGGCCCGCGGGTTCATGATGAGTGAGATTCGACAACAAAAGCCTTACGGTTGAGGCGCGTGGAAGCTCATCATAGATCGCCGGGTCAAGCCCGGCGATGACGCGTCAGTGCTTATGAAGTCTGGTATAATCTGCCGCTGAGAGCTTTAGCACGGGCTGTAACGGCTTATCGCCGGATTTGAGCTCACGAGACCGCTTGAGCCGGCAACTCGACTGATGAGGCTATTGAGTTGGTCGGCGTCCTCGGCACCCCCATAAACATAGCGGTCCGGCCGCACCACCACGGCGGCGGCCTTGTTCGCATGGAGCCAATCCGTCAAAAGCGTCGTCGTCTCGACGAAACATCGCACGCCCGGCGTAGTCGTTATCGACGGTTCGCATCCGATTCCAACGACGATCTGATCGCCCCCCATCCGCCGCCAAAGGTGTCGCGAGTTGTCGGACAATTGATAAAACAAATCCGGCGAATATGACACGAGCACGAAACCGGGCCCGAGCAAGTCGTCCAATCTCGTGACACCACCGCCAGCAAGCCTGATGCGAGGCTGCACAAACAAGCTCCCGGCCAGCGGCGTGCTCGCAGCAATGAAGCCGGATGCCAGGTCCGGAATGAACTTCTGGCGGATTGTCTCGGCGGTTCCCGTACGCAACGCGGCACGCAGCCGCTCGTCGCGCTCCTTGGCAGCGGCGGGGTCGAGTTCGCCAATGATCTTGCCGAACGCCTTGGCCGTGGCGACGACGGTGCCGACATGCGGCTTGCGTTCGCTCTCATAAGTCTCCAGCAGCCCCTCGTCGGCCTTGCCGGAGAGCACAAAAGCAAGCTTCCAGGCGAGGTTGAATGCATCGCGTATGCCGGCCGACAGACCCTGGCCCAGGAAGGGCGGCATCTGGTGCACGGCATCACCCATGAGGAAAATGCGACCCATGCGCCAGCTTTGGGCGAGCAGCGCATGAAAGCGATAAACGGCCGAGCGCCAGATTTTCAAATCCGATATATCGGTGAAGCCTTGCAGCACCCTTAGGATGCTGTCGTTGGACGCGAAGTCGTCCGGCGTCTCACCCGGCAGAAGCTTAATCTCCCAGCGCCTGAGCGCACCGGGGCCGGGCAGATAAGTGCCGGGCCGCGACGGCCAGCAATACTGGAAGCATTTGGCCGGACGCTTAGCGAGATCTTTGGCGAAAGCATCGACCACGATCCACCACTCGTCGAATGCCAGATCGTCTAGGCGGATGCCGAGACGCTTGCGGACGAAGCTGTTGGCCCCGTCGCAAGCGACCAGATAGCGCGACCTCAAGGTATGCGTTCCCGCCGCGTTCTCGACCGTGAGCGAAACGCCATCGGTGCGCTCGTCGAAGGCCGCCGCCCGCGTCGATAAGAACACGTCGACCCGGCCGTATTGAGCAAGTTTGTCGCGCAGAGCACGCTCGACGTCCGGCTGGACAAAGGTCGCCGTCGGCACCCAGCCGAGCGGATGAGGCGGCGGCATCGGATCGAAGATCTTGATGACTTCGCGATTGACGCCCAGGTAATGCGTTCCGGGGTGCGGCGCGATACTTTTCTCCATCACATCGGCCAAGCCGCAGGCCTGAAAAACCCGCAGCACCTCATGGTCGATCGTGATAGCGCGCGGCCTGTCGTAGATGTCGGCGGCCTGTTCGATCACCGCGATGCTCAGTCCGTATTTGGACAAGAGATTGGCGAGGGTCGCGCCGACCGGGCCGAAACCGACGACGGCAACGTCATAGGCCGCGGGAGAATGCGAGGTCATCGGTCGCGCGTGCGGATGTGCAATTTCTCGCCTGGCATGAACGCGACTGAGACAATCTCCTGGCGTAGCCGCTCATAAAGGAAAGACGCCAGCGTCTCCTTGCGGTCGGGATTGGCATCCAACTCGGAGATCAGCAAAGCTCAGCCTCCCGCCGCTTCTTTGGATAAGAACTTTTCGAGCGTCATGGGGGCGGGTTTGACGGCCGGCTCGCTGGCGACCGTCCGCTCGAACGAGGTCGCCTCGCCAAACCAGGCAGCTCGCGCCGGCAGGCCCCAAGGGAATGACACCCTGTGATCCGACGGGTCCCAGGAGACCGGCTCGTTCTCGATATCCATGATCTGGTAATGCGTGTTGAACAACTCGACTCGATGCCCATCCGGATCGCGGAAATAGACGAAGAGTGCGTGGCCAGGCCCGTGCCGGCCGGGACCGCGTTCAACCGAGAAGCCATAGCCCAATTCACCGGCGATATCGCAAGCGTGCAGCAGGTGATGTACCTCAGGGGCCAGGAAAGCGAAGTGATGCAGCCGCGGTCCCGTCCCGTTGAAGAACACGATGTCGTGCGGATTTCCCTTGCGCTGGAGAAACACGCCGCGCAAATCGGCCGTGCCCTGCGGCGCGATGTATTCGCTCAAGCGGAAACCCATGGCCATATAGAATTCGCAAGCTTTGCGAACCTCCGGCGTGAGAATCTGATAGTGGTCGATGCGTAAGGCGCAGCCGCCCCGATGCACGGAGAATTTGGTGATCATCCGCGGGACAACCGGCATGGAAGCGCAGAACTCGAGCGGGGTGCCGACCGGATCGGTGACGTGAAGCGTGCGTCCCTGATTGGGCACTTCGACCCAGGCGGCAGAGCAACCGTTGGATTCGAAATAAGCCTTGGCCTTCTCAAGATCGGCTTCCGTCAACATGCGCATGCCGACCCTGACACAGGCCGGCGCAACCCCTCGCCGCAGCACCAGGCTATGGTGGCAAGCCTCCTCAACGCCTCGGAAATAGAGCGTATGCTCGTCTTCGGCCGTCAGGATCAGGCCAATGACCTCGCTATAGAAGCGGCGGCTTGCCGCAAGGTCCATCACCGTCAGCACGAGATGGCTCGCCCGCGTAACGCGGAACGGTGGATCGAAATTGGTGGCGGGCAAGGTCATTTGAACGTCTCCAGGCTCAGCCTGCTTGGCCGAGAATCCCGTCGAGCAGTGGAAGCAGCCGGATCGATTTGCGCGAAAACAGAATCGATTTTCAAGTCGAAATACACTGATAATCGACCATGATTCGATGCAGCCGTTTTGACGTCTCTGCAAGCAAGCGAACAAATCAGCTTCAACAACTATACCAACCTGCAGAAAGTTTTGACCGTCATCCTGAGGCGGCTGCGCGAAGCGCAGCCCTCGAAGGATGCACGCCAAATTTGCGGGCCGCCATCCTTCGAGGTTCGCTCGCTACGCTCGCTCACACCTCAGGATGACGGTGAGAGTCAACGCTTATGTAGCCTGGTATTACGTCATCAGATGAAGGAAATGGACCCATGGAGTTCGGCATTGAAGGCCGCACTGCGATCGTGTGCGGCTTGACTCGGAGGCGAGGTTTTGCCTACGTCCCGGGCGCTTCAATACCGATCGTCAGCGCCGCTCGATTGGGGCTGCCGAAGGCTCGTATCACCTTCAGTTCGAAATTGACGTGCGCTCTCAGCCCAGAGCGGAGCCGGGGTTCGGACCGAAGCGCAATAAGGCCTCCCGCTCGCGCTCGGACCGCGTGAAGTGGGCGCGCACTCTCAAAAGATCGCGGCGCGCCACCAGACCGATGAGCTTGTCGTCACCGCGATGCAGAATAGGCACACGGCCGACGTCGGCCTCGATCATACGATCGACAAGCTGACCGATCAGTTCATCGTCATAGGCGGTAATGAGGTGTCCCGAGGAGACCATATCGCCGAGAGACTGGTCGCCCGAATGCTGCTCCATCGTCCAGCGCAACGCGTCGGAGCGCGCGACGATGCCAATCGGGTGGTTGTCGATATCGACCACCGGATAGCTTTTGTGCCGCCGCTCGATGAGCGCGTCGTGAAAGAATCGCACTGCCTCCTTCACCGGCATATCAGCGGGCAGGGTTTCCACCGGGCTGGCCATGACTTCCGATACCCGCATCGTCTCGAACGGATCGACGATGTATTCGCGCATGACATGGTAGCCGCGGCGCGCCACCTTCTCCGTCAGAATTGAGCGGCGCAGAAGCAACACGGTCGTCGTGTGCGCCACGGTGGCGGAGACGGCGAGGGGCAGCAATGCGTCAATATTATGGGTCAACTCAAGAGCAAACACGATCGCGGTGAGCGGCGAGCGCATCGTGCCGCCCATGATCGCGGCCATTCCAATCAGCGCCCAAAAGCCGACGGTACCGACCGGCATGACGTGACCGAAGAGCGCGCCGACCGCGCCGCCCATGATCAGCAGCGGCGCCAGCACGCCGCCGGACGTGCCGGAGCCGAGCGCAATCGACCAGATTACCGCCTTTACCAAAACAAGGCTGACAATCGCCAGCAGCGTGACGTGGCCTTGCAGAAGCGCCTCGATATTGTCGTAGCCGACGCCGAGCGCGTGCGAGTTGATCAGGCCGCCGAAACCGACGACCACGCCGCCCATAACCGGCCACCACATCCAATGGATCGGCAAGCGGAGGAAAAGGTCCTCGGCGGCATAGACCATCTGCGTCAGAAGACCGGAGGCCAAGCCGCAGATGATGCCGAGTATGGCGGCGAACAGCAGAGCGATATCCGGAATGTCGCCGCTCGCCGGCATCGGAAACAGCGCCCCGCTTCCGATCAGGTAGGGACGCCATGCGGCCGCGACGATGGAAGCAATGGCCACCGGGACGAAGCTGCGCGGCTTCCATTCGAACAACAGCAACTCGACGGCCAGCAAAATGGCGGCAACCGGCGTGCCGAAGGTTGCCGCCATGCCCGCGGCGGCTCCCGCCACGAGGAGCGTCTTGCGCTCGGCATTGGACATCTTGAAGAACTGTGCGAACAGGGAACCGAACGCACCGCCGGTCATGATGATCGGCCCCTCGGCGCCGAACGGTCCGCCGGTCCCGATCGAAACCGCCGAGGATATCGGCTTCAATACCGCGACTTTCACGTCCAGATCGCTGCGTCCGATCAGGATCGCTTCCATGGCCTCAGGAATGCCGTGGCCCCGGATTTTCTCCGATCCGAACCGGGCCATAAGGCCGATGATCAGGGAGCCCCCCATCGGGATGAACACCGAGAGGAATCCCAAGTGATGACCGCCGATGGTCACATAGGCCGCGCTGAAACGGCCAAAATAGACGATGTTCGTAAAGAGGTAGATGAGATGCAGCAGTATCCAGGCGGAAAATGCTCCGGCACTGCCGACCACGAGCGCCATCGCGCTCAGGATGAGGATTCGCGGGCTGGTGGTGAAGTCCCGCAAATTATCCACGACGGTATGTCCGCCGCCTGTTGGACGGCTGTCGATAGGAGCCGGGCTATGCATGTTATTTTAACGTCCGGGAAAGCGATTATATCGCACTGCGATATGTTTTATCCGCGGGACTGATGCCGCATCGCGCGCACGCCGTCAAGCGCAAGGAGGCTTATCAGATGGCTGGCAAGCGCCGCCTCGCCAATACCGATTATCAGCGACTCGGCGAGTTTCGCCAGCATTTGCGCCAGTTCCTTACGTTCAGCGAGGCGGCCGCGGTGACGGCCGGGCTCACGCCCCAGCAACACCAAGCCCTGCTCGCTATCAAGGGCGCGCCGGAGCAGCAACTTACCGCTGGCCAATTGGCGCACTGGCTGGGTATTAAGCATCACAGCGCCGTCGGATTGATCGACCGGCTTTCCGCCAACGCCCTGGTCGAACGCCACCACAGCACCCAGGATCGGCGGCAAGTCATCCTCGTGCTCACGACCAAAGCGGAAGACCTGCTGGCGGAGCTTTCGATCGCCCACCGCACCGAACTCGAGCGGCTGGCCCCGCTCCTGAGAACGCTGCTGGCGCATTTCGAAACGGACGTGCGTTGAAGCAACCGTAACGTGCGGGGGATGGCAGGGAAGCGTATATCGACCGCGTTATGCTGGAAGCTGCCCTCATCGCCCTTGCCGTCGCCGTGTCGGTCGGCATGTTGCTCGCCGTGCTGCATCTGCGGAGCGACCAAATTCAGAAAGTGCCCTGGCCGCTCGCGG
>DASTWX010000100.1:0-12141 GCA_035765795.1 Pseudolabrys sp.
ACGAACAAAGTGAGATTCTTGAGCTCCTCGAATTTCTTCACGTCGGGCCGTGCGATCAGCACCTGTGGGTCCTTTTGGAAGCTCGCCGCCACCGCGACGGTGGGAATGCCGTGCGCCACCGCGTCGAACGTCTGCAACGAGTTGGCGCTCATGAAGAAATCGAGTTTGCCGACCGGCAGCAGAATGCGATTGTTCACGTTCGGACCGCCGGGCACGATGGTGACGTCGAGGCCATATTTCTCATACGTGCCGTCCGCCAGCGCCTGATAAAAGCCGCCATGCTCGGCCTCGGCGACCCAATTGGTGCCGAAGCGGACCTTATCGAGCGCCTGCGCCTGGGTCGCTGTCATCACGGCAGCGAAGGCGATGAGGATCGTCGCAAATTTTTTCATTCACAGCCCCTTTGGAATCGCACGCATTTTTCCACCGGCCGGCGGCAAACTCCACCCCCTGCTGTCACGGCTGGCTGACGATCGGGCTTGTGTTGCAGGCCCTGATTTGTATTGATGAGGTGCAGCACAATCCCCGGTCGTGTGAGGACGATGCGACCGGCGGAACCAACCAAGATCCTCGGGAGGATTGCGATGAAAATAAGCAAAGCCTTGCTCTCGCTTGCATTCGCGACGGTGCTGGCCGGATCGGCCGCCGCGCAAACGGAGATCAAGCTCGGCCATGTCGGCGCGCCGGGCTCGTTATTCGACAAAACATCTCAGGAATTCGCCAAACGGGCGAACGCCAAGCTCGCCAAGGTCGATGACGGTAAGTACAAGGTCGTCGTCTACGGCTCGAGCCAGCTCGGCAAGGACGCCGAGATGCTCAAAAAGCTCAAGCTCGGCACCATCGACCTCGCCTTGCCCTCGACGGTGATGTCGTCACAGGTGCCCGCATTCGGGCTGTTCGAAATGCCCTATCTCGTGAAGAACCGAGAGCACATGGCCGCGATCCGCGACAAGATCGTGTTTCCGAAGCTGGTGCCATTGGCGGAAAAGGACGGCTACCACATCCTCGGCGTGTGGGAGAATGGCTTCCGCCAGATCACCAATAACGTGCGGCCGATCTACAATCCCGAAGATCTGCACGGCATCAAGCTGCGCACGCCGAAAGGCGTCTGGCGCGTGAAGATGTTCAAGGCCTACGGCGCGAACCCGACGCCCCTTGCCTTCTCCGAAGTGTTCGTCGCGCTCAAGACCGGCGCCATGGACGGCGAGGAGAATCCCCTGGCGCAGATTTACCCGGCGCGCTTCTATGAGGTGCAGAAGTATCTCTCGCTCAGCGATCACGTCTACACGCCGGCTTATCTCACCGCCGGCCGCAGCTTCGCCAAGTTCCCGAAAGACGTGCAGAAAATCCTCAAGGATACGGCGATCGAAGTGCAGCCGATCGCGCTGAAGCTCGGCGCCGACCTCGACAAGTCATTGCTCGTCAAGCTCAAGGAAAAAGGCATGAAGGTGAACAAGGCCGACAAGGCCGCCTTCATCAAGGCGAGCAAGCCGATCTACGACGAGTTCTCGAAAGAGGTGAAAGGCGGCAAGGAGCTCATCGACGAAGCGATGTCGCTGGCGCACGGGTCGTGAGTCGGCTGCGACTTTCGGCTATGAGAACGAACGGCGCGCCCGGGCGCGCCGTCTTTTTTTGCGTTTTCCCCGTCACCCTGAGGTGGCCGCCGCAGGCGGCCCTCGAAGGGCGACGGCCCAGTTTTATCAGGCCGATCATCCTTCGAGGCTCGCGCGCAAAGAAGCGCGCTCACACCTCAGGATGACGGATTGAGGCGCGGAGCCTCCAAGCTCATTTCCAGCACACGGGCGACGTGAAGAGCATTTCGTCCGGCGCCGTCGTGGATTTGATGGCGGCACGAGGTGCCGTCGGCGACGATCACGGCGTCCTCCGGCGCTTGGCGTATCGCAGGCAACAGCGAAAGTTCACCCATCTTGAACGAGACGTCGATCGTATCGGCACCGTAGCCGAAAGCGCCGGCCATGCCGCAGCAACTCGACTCGACAGCCTCGACCTCAAGCTCGGGGACTGCTTTCAGCACGGTCTCCACCGCTCCCATCGCGCCGAAGGATTTCTGATGGCAGTGCCCGTGCAGCAGCGCTTTTCGGGGCAGTGCGCCGAGCGGTAGCCTTAGCCGTCCTGCTTTTTGCTCCCGGGCGAGGAATTCCTCGAATAGCAGCGCATTGCCGCTCAACGCATTGACCGTCTCGCCCTTGACGAGCGCGGGCAATTCATCGCGAAAGGTGAAGAGGCAACTCGGCTCCAGCCCGATCACCGGCACGCCCCGATCAGTATAAGGCGCCAGCGCCTTCACTGTTCGCTCCATCTCCTGTCGCGCCTGATCGATCAAACCCACTGAGAGAAACGTGCGGCCACAGCAGAGCGGTCGCCGCTTGCTGTCCGGCGGCAAGGCCGCATGCACGCGATAGCCAGCGGCAATGAGCACGCGGCGCGCGGCGTCGAGGTTCTCCCGCTCGAAATAGCGGTTGAACGTGTCGGCGAACAGCACGACGTCTTCACGTTCATGCCCTGCCTCGTGCGGGGCACCATCCACGAATACATCCGAGCGCCATTTCGGCAGTGACCGCCGCGCGCTGAAGCCGACCACCGATTCCGATAACTTCGCCGCGCCGGGTAGCGCGTCGCGCAAGTTCATCACCCATGGCACCTTCGCGGCGAAGCGCGCGTAACGCGGCAGGTAGCCGACCAATCGCTCTTGCAGGCTCAAGCCGTGCTTCTCCACGCGTGCGGCTTGCACCTCGATCTTCATGCGCGCCATGTCGACGCCGGTCGGGCACTCGCGCCGGCAGGCCTTGCAAGAGACACAAAGCTTCAGCGTCTCCGCCATTTCCTGCGACGCCAGCGCATCGGGACCGAGTTGACCGGTGACCGCGAGGCGCAGCGTATTGGCCCGGCCGCGGGTCACGTCGCGCTCATCGCGAGTGACGCGGTAGCTCGGACACATGACGCCGCCGGAAAGTTTGCGGCAGGCGCCGTTATTGTTGCACATTTCGATGGCGCCCTGGAAACCGCCACCCGCACCAGGATAGACGGACCAATCGAGGCGCGTCCTGATCTCTTGGCCGCGATACCCCGGCGCGTAGCGAAACAGCGTGCGGTCGTCGAACTTCGGCGGCCGCACCACCTTGCCCGGATTGTAAAGGCCGCTCGGATCAAAACGGTCTTTGACCTCCTCGAAGGCGCGCGCTAGCCGCGCGCCGAACATCGGCTCGTTGAATTCCGAGCGCAGGAGGCCATCGCCGTGCTCGCCGGAATGCGAGCCTTTATATTCACGCACCATGGCGAACGCCTCTTCGGCGATCGCGCGCATGGCATGCACGTCCTTCTCCTGGCGAAGGTTGAGAATGGGTCGCACGTGCAAGCAGCCGGAGCCCGCGTGCGCGTACCAGGTGCCTCGCGTGCCGTGCTTCTCGAAGACCTGCGTGAGCCGGCCCGTATATTCGGCAAGGTGTTCGAGCGGCACCGCGCAGTCCTCGACGAAGGACACCGGCTTTCCTTGGTCCTTCATCGACATCATTATGTTGAGGCCGGAGGTACGCACGTCGGTGATGGCGGCCTGCAGTTGCGGCTCGAGCACTTCGACGACGCCGCCCCATTTCGGACCGCCATGGCTCCAGTCGAAGCCGATGTCGCCGATCAGTGCCTCCAGGCGCCGCAGCCGGCGCAAATTTTCCTCTTGATCGTCCTCGCCGAATTCGACGAGGAGAATTGCTTCCGGCAGCGCGCGGACGAATTTCTCCAGCGTCGGCCGGAAGATTGCGATTTCGCGCGCCAACTCGATCATGGTGCGATCAATCAACTCGACCGCGATGGGCGCAAGCTGCACAATGTGCTGGGCCGCATTCATTGCCTCGTAGAAGCTGCCGAAATGCACCGCACCGACCGCACGGCGGCCAAGCAGCGGCGACAATTTCAATTCAATGCGCGTCGAAAATGCGAGCGTTCCTTCGCCGCCCACCAGCACGTGAGCGAGATTAAGATCGTTCTTGCCGGGCACCAGGGCGTCGAGGTTATAGCCGCCGACGCGGCGCTGCACTTTGGGAAAGCGCGCCTCGATCTCGTCGGCTTCGCGCGCGCCGATCGCCAGCAGGTCCTTCGTGAGCGGCCGTAAATGCACCGGCACATCGTCGATGCTGCGGGCCACGGGTCCGAAGCGGCTGCGCGTACCGTCGGCCAGGATCGCCTCGATCGCTAGCACGTTGTCGCGCATGGTGCCGTAGCGCATCGAACGGCCGCCGCATGAATTGTTGCCGGCCATGCCGCCGATGGTCGCCCGCGAGGCGGTGGAGATATCGACCGGAAACCAAAGGCCGTGCGGCTTGAGCTGGCGGTTGAGATCGTCGAGCACGATGCCGGGCTCGACCGCCACGCGCCGGGCTTCCACGTCGAGATCGACAATGCGGTTCAAGTATTTGGAGCAGTCCACCACCAGCGAAGGGCCGACGGTCTGCCCGCATTGCGAGGTGCCGCCGCCGCGCGGCAGCACTGTCGCTTTCTCGTCTCTCGCAAACGCTATCGCCCGATCGGCTTCTTCGATGGTGCGCGGGGCGACCACCCCGATCGGCATGACCTGGTAATGGGAAGCGTCAGTGGCATAACGGCCGCGGGTGAAGCGGTCGAACCAGACATCTCCGCGCAATCCGGCCTTCAGCCGCCGTTCCAGACCGGGCATCAGCACCGTCACGGCGCGCTTCCCCGTGGTTCTTGGGATTTTTGAGCTTCGTTCAGCCTATGCATGAAAGCTGTATTCGCATTGCACAAATTCGCTTGACCGCAATATTGTATTCATAGTTCAACGCCAACAGCATCGCGCGCAGAGGCTGCGACGTGCCGTGGTTTGGACCACCCCTATAAGCCGCGTTTAGGAGCATCTTCAATGGCTCAGAATTCCTCGCGTCAGGTCGGTCGTCATCATTTGCATATTCCGGGGCCGAGCCCGGTTCCCGACCGCATCCTGCGGGCGATGGATACGCCGATCATCGATCACCGCGGCCCGGAATTCGCCAAAATGGCCAAAAAGGCCCTCGACGGCATCAAGACCATCTTCAAGACCACCAATCCGGTGATCATCTATACCGCCACCGGCACCGGCGCATGGGAAGCCGCTTTGGTCAACACTTTGTCGCCGGGCGACAAGGTGCTGATGTTCGAGACCGGCCAGTTCGCCACGCTGTGGAAGAAGATGGCCGAGCGCATCGGCCTCAAGCCGGAGTTCATTGGCACCGATTGGCGCCACGGCATCGATCCGAAGGCGATCGAAGCCAGACTGCGCGAGGACAAAGCCAAAGAGATCAAGGCGGTCTGCGTGCTGCACAACGAGACCTCGACTGGCGCGCTCTCGCCGATCGCCGAGGTCCGCAAGGCGATCGACGCGGTCGGACACCCGGCGCTGCTGATGGTCGACACGATTTCCTCGCTCGCCTCAACCGATTACCGCCACGACGAATGGGGCGTGGATGTCTCGGTCGGCGGTGCGCAGAAGGGCCTGATGCTGCCGCCCGGCATGTCGTTCAACGCGGTGAGCGATAAGGCGCTGGCGGCGAACAAGACCGCCAAGTTGCCGAAGTCGTTCTTTGCTTGGGACGAGATGCTTAACATGAACAAGGTCGGCTTCTTCCCCTATACGCCGGCGACGCAGATGCTGCATGGGCTCGTGGTCGGCATCGAGATGCTACACGAAGAAGGGCTCGAAAACGTCTTCGCCCGCCATCATCGGCTGGCGGAAGCAACCCGCACCGCGGTCAAGGCTTGGGGACTGGAGAATCTTAACAAGAACGCCAGCCAGTATTCACCGACCATCACGGCGGTGATGATGCCGGAAGGACACGACGCCGACAAATTCCGCGCGCTCGCGCTGGAGACATTCAACATCTCGTATGGCGCAAGCTTTGGCGCCTATGCGGGCAAATATTTCCGCATCGGGCACCTTGGCGACATTAACGACGCGACGCTGATTGGAGCGCTTGCCGCCACCGAGATGGCGCTCTCGCTTGCCGGCGTGCCGATCAAGAAAGGCGGCGTGCAGGCGGCGATGGATTACTTGGTGTCGCAACACGGCAGCGCCGCGAAGAAGGCGGCGGAGTAGGTCGAATGCTATCTATCGGGGCGTCATCGCCGGGCTTGACCCGGCGATCCATGACGTCCCGCCGCACGTGAAGCGGTACGTAAGCCGATCGGTCGTTGAAGCTCATCATGGATGCGCGGGTCGAGCCCGCGCATGACGCCGAGTGTGTGGCACCTTTCGAGGTAATACGGCTACGCCGCCCTTGCCCACGCGTTCGCTTCCAGCACGCGCGCCACAAACTCTGAAATCGTCTTCAGCGTCGCTTCCGGTGCTTCGCGCTGCGGGGAATGCTTGACGCCCGGCAACAACGCGACTTCCACCGGACAGTAGCATTCGCGTGTCGCGGCTTCGATCTGCTTCACCGTGCCGTATTGGTCGTCCTCGCCTTGCACGATCAGCATCGGCACACGGATATAGGCAAGCGGTTCGGTGATGTCCCAGGAGCGGAAGCCGGGATCGAGCCAAGCGTCGTTCCAGCCCTTGAAAGCATTGTCCACGTCGGCATGCCAGCGCGCGAGGCGCGCCCGCAGGTCACCGGTTTCGTAGGCTTTGCGCGCTTCCGCAATCGAAGCGAGGCCGGGCTCTTCGGTGAAGAAATGCGGCGCGATCAGCACCAGGCCGCCGACGCGGCGATCCTGATGGGTGCCGGCGTAGATTGCCGCGATGGAAGCGCCGTCGCTATGGCCGATCAGCAGTCCGCGCCGGAAGCCGATCGCATCGAGCAGGCGCGGCATGACCTCGCGCGCTTCATCGGTCATGTAAGTCAGCGGTCGCGGCAGCTTAACAGGACTCGATTGCCCGTAGCCGGCGCGCGAGTAGACGAATACGCCGCAGCCGGTCGCCTTGGCGAGCTTGTCGGGAAAATCGTTCCACAGCCCGATGCAGCCGAGGCCTTCGTGCAGCAGCACCAGCATCGGCGCCTCTTCCGGCCGCGCGCCGATCATGCGGTATTCGAGGCGTTGGTCGGCGATAGAGAGAAAGCCGGAGTCGGGGAGAGTCATCGCGGAGTCGGAGTCGGGGAGAGTCATCGCGGAGTGTGGTCTCTCTCGGCCTCATGGTGAGGAGCGCTGCCAACGGGTCCGCGCGGAGCGCGGCCCGATGATAAACTCCGCAGCGCATCTCGAACAGCGCAAGTCGGGTTTACCCGACTTGCGCCATCTAAAATGCCGATCTCGGGTAAACCCGAGATCGGAGGGCCGCCCCATCCTTCGAGACGCGTCGCTTTGCGATGCTCCTCAGGATGAGGCGGACTTGGGTCACGACTCATCACATCTGCCCTTCCGCGCGCAGCTTGAAGCGCTGGATCTTGCCGGTCGCGGTTTTCGGCAGTTCCGCGCGGAATTCGATCCAGCGCGGATATTTGAACGGCGCCAGCTTCTGCTTGACGTGGTTCTGCAAAACGCCAACCAATTCCTCGGTCGCTTTCTCCGGCAGCTTCAGCACGACGAAAGCTTTCGGCTTGACCAGCTTCTGCTCGTCGAACCAGCCGACCACCGCCGCCTCCAGTACGTCCGGATGCGACGACAGAGCGGCCTCCACCTCGAACGGCGAGACATACATGCCGGAGACCTTCAGCATGTCGTCGGCGCGGCCGCAGCAGATGTAATAACCGTCCTCGTCCTCGATGTATTTGTCGCCCGAGCGGGTCCACTCGCCCTGAAAGGTCGAGCGCGATTTCTCGCGATTGTTCCAATACATGATCGCGCTGGTCGGCCCGCGCGCGTACATTTCGCCCATCTCGCCGCGTGGCACGGGCTGGCCGTCCTCGCCCAGCAATTTGATATCATAACCGGGCACCGGCTTGCCGGTCGTGCCGTACTTGGTCGCGCCCGGACGGTTGGTCAGATAAATGTGCAGCATCTCGGTGGTGCCGAGCCCATCGGAAATCTCGACGCCGTAGCGGTCCTTGAACTGCTTCGCGATCTGTTCGGGCAGGGCCTCGCCGGCCGATAGGCAGCGCCGCAATTTGACTTCGGATTTCTGCGGTGCGTTGGGGCTCGCAAGAAACGCCGCGTAGAATGTCGGCACGCCCCACAGCACCGTGATCGGATGCTGCTTCAGCAGCGCCGCGACGCCGTCCGGCGTCGGCCGATCCGGATTGAGCACCGTGGTGGCGCCGACGGTGAGCGGGAAGGTCATGGCATTGCCGAGGCCGTAAGCGAAAAACAGCTTGGCGACTGAATGAACGACATCGCTTTCCTGCAAGCCGGCAATCGGCGTGCCATAGAGGTCGGCGGTGAGCTTCAGACTGCCGTGAACGTGCACGGCGCCCTTGGGCTTGCCGGTGGAGCCCGAGGTATAAAGCCAGAACGCCATATCGTCGCAGACGGTCGGCGCGGTCACATCCTCGGGCGCAGCGGCCTCGATCAGGTCGTCGAAACTATGATGGCCATGCGCCCTTCCGCCGGAAACGATCACGTGCTCGAGATCGTGGCATTCGCCGACCAGCTTCTCGAATCTCGGCAAAAGTAGCTCCGAGACGACCAAGCACTTGGCGCGGCTGTCGGTCAACATGAAACGGTAGTCGTCCTCCGTCAGCAGGGTATTGACCGGGACGGCGATAATGCCGGCCTTGAGGCAGCCGAGAAACGCGGTCGGCCAATCGACCGTGTCGAGCATGACCATCAGCACGCGCTCCTCGCGCCGGAGCCCCAGCCCGCGCAAGGCGGCGCCGAAGCGCGCAACGCGATCGGCGAGCTGGCCGTAACTCAGCGTGCGCTGGCCGTCGATATAGGCGGGCTTGTCGGCGCGCCCGGCGTCTAGGTTGCTTTGCAGAACGTCGGCGGCAAAATTGTAGTCACGTGGGACCGCGCCCACGGCGGCGGCCGCTATCTCGGCGGCTGTCATCTGTCTTCCTCCCCAAAGGCTAGATTGCCTGAACTTTGCGGGAATTATGCGGAGCGCGAGCGGTAATCGCAACGCGAATATAATTCCGGCATCGCGGGCGAGAGCGGGTTTGCCCACGGCTCGACAGCGTGTGATTTGGCGCTAATGTGCGCGCTAATCTCTCGATTGTCATGCCCGGGCTTGTCCCGGGCATCCCGCTCAGAATGGCAGTGCATCCCTAAGCGGGATGGCCGCGACAAGCGCGGCCATGACAATTGAAATTTGGAGTTTCCATATGATTATCAGCCGCGACCGCATCCTGACCACCCATGTCGGCAGCCTGCCGCGCAACGAGAAGCTTTCGGATCTGCTGGTGCGGCAGGAGGCGGGCGAGGCGTTCGACCCTGCCGAAATGGCCGCCGAGCTCGACCGCGCCGTCAAGCACGTCGTCGATAAGCAGGTCGCTGCCGGCATTGACATCGGCAATGACGGCGAGCAGCAGCGCGTCGGCTTCCAGACCTACGTGCCGCAGCGGATGAGCGGCTTCGCCGGCGTGTCGAAGCGGCGGCGCGGACGCGAGTTCGAGGAATTCCCCGAACTGGTCGCAAGTCTCATGCGGCGGTTTCCCCATGTCAGCAAGCAGCAGAACGCGCCGGAATGTCAGGGCGAATTGAAATATCTCGACCTCAAGCCGATCGAAAGTGAGCTTTCGCGGTTCAAGCGCATCGCCGATGCGCACTTTGCCGAGACCTTCATGACCGCGCCCTCGCCCGGCATCATTTCATCAACCATGCTCAATGCCTATTATGATTCCCACGATGCCTATTTGCGGGCGATCGCGCGCGAGATGAAAAACGAATATCAGGCGATCCACAAGGCCGGCCTCATTTTGCAGATCGACGCGCCCGACCTCGCCATGGACCGCACCATGATGTACCGCGATCTCGACGACGCCGGCTTCGTCAAGGCGGTGGAGCGGCATATCGCCGCCATCAACGACGGCATCGCCGGCATCCCGCGCGAGCGCGTGCGGCTGCATATCTGTTACGGCAACTGGGAAGGCCCGCACATCCACGACATTCCCCTGGTGAAGATATTGCCGGCCCTCTACGAGGCGCAGGTCGGCGCGCTGTCGATCGAATTCTCCAACCCGCGCCACGCGCACGAATACGCTGCGTTCAAGACGCATCCGCTGCCTAAGAATATGGTGTTGATTCCGGGCGTGATCGAAACGACCAGCAATTTCGTCGAGCATCCGGAAGTGGTGGCGCGGCGCATCGAAGAGGCGGTTGCCGCCGTCGGCGAGCGCGAGCGGGTGATCGCCTCGACCGATTGCGGCTTCGGCACTTTCACCAACCGCGAATGGGTGATCGAGCCGGCCGTGTGGCTGAAGCTCGCCGCCATCCGTCAGGGAGCCGATATTGCCTCGGCCCGGCTGTGGGGGCGCAAGAGCGCGGCGTAATGGGCCGCTCCTCATGGTTAGGAGCGCCAGCGATATCGGGGGCGGCTTGCGGCGCACACTTCCCGTATGTCGCCATCGCTCATGCGGGCTACAAAGCCGCGAAGCCGGACCCGGGGGGCCGGCCCGCGCGGCCCGCCCCTTGCCGACAGCGCGGCGTCGTGGCCTATGATGCCGCCAACCCTTGAACTACGCGGCAGTCAGAAGGAGAGACGCCATGGACGAGAGAACGCGCGAGCCGACGCAGATCCGCGCCGAGGACATCAACCCGCGCTACAATTGGGGCCGGGCGCTGCCCTCGCTCGGCATCATGGGCGTCGACTTCGAGGAGCGCGTCGATTACCGGCGCCTGCACCGCTATCGCCTCGGCCGCGCCCGCGAGGCTCTCGAAGCGAGCGAGTGCGGCGCGCTGCTCGTCTTCGACGTCAACAATATCCGCTATATCACCTCGACCAAGATCGGCGAGTGGGAGCGCGACAAAATTTGTCGCTGGGCGCTGCTCACGCGCGAGGGCGAGCCGATCCTGTGGGACTTCGGCTCTGCCGCTGTTCATCACAGGCTTTATGCGCCGTGGCTGAAGCCGGAGAACTGCAAGGCCGGGCTCTTGGGCCTGCGCGGCACCGTGCAGCCCTCGTTCGGGCTGATGGAGAAGCACGCCAAGGAGATTTTCTCGCTGCTCAAGGAAGCCGGTGTCGAGAAATTGCCCGTCGGCGTCGACATCATCGAGCCGGCGATGATGTTCGAGCTGCAGAAGGCCGGCATGAAGATCGTGGATGGCCAGCAGATCATGCTCGAAGCGCGCGAGATCAAGTCGGCCGACGAGATCGCGCTGTTGAACCGTGCGGCTGCAATGGTCGACGGCGCCTATCACATGATCAACGAGGAGCTAAAGCCGGGCGTGCGCGAGAACGACATCGTCGCCAAGGTGAATGAGTTTCTCTATCGCCACGGCTCCGATGACGTGGAGGCCGTGAACGCGATTTCCGGCGAGCGCTGCAATCCCCATCCGCACAACTTCACCGACCGGCTGATCCGCCCCGGCGACCAGGCTTTTTTCGATATCCTCCAGTCCTTCATGGGCTATCGCACCTGCTACTACCGCACGTTCAATGTGGGACGGGCGACGCCGGTGCAGCACGACGCCTACAAGAAATGCCGCGAATGGCTCGACCGCGCGATCGAGTTGATCCGCCCCGGCGTGATGACGGACGAGGTGGCGCGCGCCTGGCCCAAGGCGGAGGAGTTCGGTTTCCCCGACGAATTGACGGCCTTCGGCCTGCAATTCGGTCACGGCCTCGGCCTGAACCTGCACGAACGGCCGATCATCTCGCGCGTGGTCTCGCTCGATCATCCGACCGAGATCAAGGAGGGCATGGTGTTCGCGCTGGAGACCTATTGCCCGGCAACGGACGGCTATTCGGCCGCCCGCATCGAGGAGGAGATGGTGGTCACCGACAAGGGCGCACGCGTGATCTCGCTTTTCCCGGCGGAGGAACTTCCGATCGCGAATCAGTACTAGGCACCATCATCACCGGGCCGGCGCGCAAGCGCCGTCTCCCGGTGATCCCGCTCAGGAATGCAGTGCCTCTCTAAGCGAGATGGCTGGGACAAGCCCGGCCATGACAGCTAAGAGAGTCCCATCGCTTGCTCGAACGCGCGGCGGACGTCCGGCGGCTGGCCGAAATGGTGGCGGAAGCCGGCGAGGCGCTCGCGCAAAAGCGGATGCTTTTGGTAATCGGGCAGCGGCACGCCCTCGACGTTATACTTGCTCATGATG